>NZ_FNRY01000002.1 GCF_900105715.1 Paramicrobacterium humi
GGGGCTCGCATCGAGTCCGTCCCAGTAGGACTTGTTGCCGAGAGCCGTGACGTGATCGCGCAGCGCCTTGACGTGCGCCTTGAGCAGCGCCACCCGCCGCGCCGCTCCTCGCCGTTCGCCGTCGCCGGGATCGCGCTGGCCTCGAGGTAGGAGTTGAACGGCACCTTGGAGTCGACCGCGATGCTCTTTCCGCCCGGCAAGCGGATGACCATGTCGGGACGTCCGCGCCGGCGTCGGACGTGATGCTCGACTGGACCTCGAAGTCGACGCGCTCGAGCAGCCCGCGGCCTCGACGACGCTGCGCAGCTGCGTCTCTCCCAGACGCCGCGCATCGCGTTGTTGCTGAGCGCGGCAGCAAGGGAGTCCGCTGTCTGCCGCAAGTGCTCTTCGGACTGCGCGGCGGCGCGAAGCTGCTGCGACAGCTCGCCGTGCTGCTGCTGGCGCTGCGCCTCAAGCTCCGCGACCTTCGCCTGCATGTCGTGCAGGCTCTGCCGCACGGGCGCGAGCGCCTGCAGCACGCTGTTCTCGGCACGGTCGCGCTCCGCCCGCTGGTCCCGCTCGCGGCGAAGCTCGGTCACCTGCGCCTGCAGCTGCTCCGCCGTCGCCTCCATGCGGGCGAAGTCGGCGAGGATCTCGGCACGGACAGCCGCCTCCTCGGCGCGCACCGACTGCAGCTCGGACGCGTGGCGCGCGTGCAGCAGCGCGGGAGCGGCATCCGTCGTTCGGGCACGCCGGAGGACACGACGGCGATGCCGGCGATGGCGCCGACTACGACGCCGATGACGAGACCAATGACAAGGGAGAGCGCTGGGTCCATGGGGTCAGTGTCGCAGAGGCCGCCGACATTGGGAGGTGGATGGCTCAGCGCGTCCCGCACATCACCGAGCGCTTCCGTTTAGAATCCGGGCCGGGCACGCCTCCCAGCGTGACGCCGGTACGATAGAGCCTCGTGGCTCTCACTATCGGAATCGTCGGACTGCCAACGTCGGCAAGTCAACTCTCTTCAACGCGCTCACCAAGAACCAGGTGCTCTCGGCGAACTACCCGTTCGCGACGATCGAGCCCAACATCGGCGTGGTGAACCTGCCCGACGAGCGCCTCGACACGCTCGCCGGGCTGTTCAGCAGCGAGCGCATCGTGCCCGCGACCGTGTCGTTCGTCGACATCGCCGGCATCGTGCGCGGCGCGAGCGAGGGCGAGGGCCTGGGCAACAAGTTTCTCGCAAATATCCGCGAGGCCGACGCGATCGCGCAGGTCGTGCGCGGCTTCAGCGACGGCGACGTCGTGCACGTCGAGGGACGGGTCGACCCGAAGTCCGACATGGAGACTATCAACACCGAGCTCATCCTCGCCGACATGGAGACCCTCGAGCGCGCCATCACGCGGTACGAGAAGGAAGTGCGTGGCAAGAAGCTCGATGCGGCCGTGCTCGCCTCCGCCCAGGAGGCTTTGGCCGTGCTGCAGGCGGGAACGCCGCTGTCGGCGGCATCCGTCGATCTCGAACCCATCAAGGAGCTCGGCCTCCTCACGTCGAAGCCGTTCATCTACGTCTTCAACGTCGATGAGGAGATCTTGACGGATGCTGCCAAGAAGCAGCAGCTCGCCGATCTCGTCGCCCCGGCCGAGGCCGTCTTCCTCGACGCGAAGATCGAGTCGGAGCTCATCGACCTCGACCCGAGGACGCCACGGAGCTGCTGCAGTCGACGGGCCAGGAGGAGTCCGGACTCGACCAGCTCGCCCGGGTCGGATTCGACACGCTCGGCCTGCAGACCTACCTGACCGCGGGGCCGAAGGAGGCGCGCGCCTGGACGATCCACAAGGGGTGGAAGGCGCCGCAGGCCGCCGGTGTGATCCACACCGACTTCGAGAAGGGCTTCATCAAGGCCGAGGTCATCTCGTTCGAGGACCTCGTCGAGACGGGCTCCGTGCACGAGGCGCGCGCTCACGGCAAGGCCCGCATGGAGGGCAAGGACTACGTCATGCAGGACGGCGACGTGGTGGAGTTCCGGTTCAACGTGTAGCGCGGGTGCTACGATTGTGGTATGGGCATGAGTGAGCCGCACGTCGAGAGCTTGTCGCAGCGGGAGTTGCGCAACGAATCCGGGCGCGTTCTTCGTCTTGTCAGCGAGGGCAGTCGTTCGTTCTGACCAACCGAGGTGTCGTCGTCGGTCGTATCGTCCCGGTTGACGCGCCCGCCCCCACGTTGCCCATCGTTCGGGCTGCGAAGCGTGTCGGAGGCTGGGCGGCGTTGAGGCCTCAGCCGATTGAGAGTGATCGACCGATGTCTCACATCGTTGACGAGCTTCGAGAGGATCGGGTGTGAGCAGCACTCCACTCGTCTACGTCGACACGTCCGCACTCGGAGCGCTTCTCATCGCACAAGCGGAGACCGAGGCGCTGGCGGAGTGGCTCGACCAGGCGGACGTCAGCCTCGTGTCGAGTGATCTGCTTGAAACGGAGCTGCGTCGGATGGCCGTGCGCGAGGGGCGGGATCAGGTCAAAGTCAGTGCGATCCTCGATGGCGTTTCTCTCGCAGCGCTCGATCGTGCCACCTACCGCTCGGCAGGGTTCCTGCCGATGCCATATCTGCGCACTCTAGACGCACTCCATTTGGAGGCGGCGATGCGCCTTGACGTCGATGCGATCCTCACGTACGACTACCGACTTGCGGAAGCGGCGAGAGCCGCCGGCCTTGATGTCATTGCTCCCGGGCGGGAGCAGGCTAGATGAGTGGTCAAGGGTCGATTTCAGCCGGATGATCGCCTCGGACTCGTCCCATGAAGCGAGGGCTGTCATTGATGACGTGTTGGTCGGCGCAACCAGAGTGGTTGATTCTATGCGAGAGGCAGTGTGCAGGCGCGGATGGATGGGCAGAGTAGCGCCGACCGTCGCGGACCGCGTGCTGGGCGTGTGCGGATGCGAACGCGACTTCACTGTTCGAGGATGCTCGACAACCTGACGACTGGTTTGCCCGTGGACTTCGCGTATGCGATTTCGCGACGAGTGGACTCGCCGATGTACCCTCCAGGATCTACGACGAAGACGGCATCCGCAAGATCGATCTTCTTGATGTGGAGTTCGTCGAGCGCTCGCTTCTGATCGGTTGTGATTGCGTCGCCTCGGTGCTGGAAGACCGCTGGCGCCACGACGATCGCCCCGGCGAGCGTGAGCTTGCGATTGGCATCGGCAATTTCGTCGCAAAACCTCGTGGAACCGCAGATGCAGATGACCTTTGTGGCATCCTCTGTCACCTCACGCAGTTCGTGGGGTACCTCCCAGTCGGCCGCCGTCAGTGCAAGTTCGTCATCAGCTGGCAGCTTGGCCATGACTTGATCAAGCGGGACAACTCGAGACGCTCCGCCTCGCAGGTCGAGTACGTCGAGTTTGCAGTCTTGACGCATCCGCTCGATGTCCCGCACGAGTTCCGCATATGAGTTGCCAAACGGTTTAACCGGTTCCTTCGTGTATGCCGGCTTGCCCTTGTCATCTGGGTAGAGTTCACGGATCTCCCAACTCTGCTCACCGCTGTGATCATGCACATCAAGGCTGACGACATACCTCCAAGTTCCCATATCGTCAGAGTAGCCGGGAGCTCCGACGCAGTCGCGTGCATGCACGCGTGCTGTGCGCGGAGTTTGGTGCAAAGCTCGACGACGCTGTGTTGGCAAACCGCTGGCCCTGACGCAACGTGGGAGAGTGGCGTCCACGGTGGCTGATTGAGTTGGCTTCTGCGCACAGCGATTGCTCGGTGATGAGATCACTGGGCAACCCGTGGAGACTCTCGCGCTGAAGTGACCCGACGAGAAGGTAGCCCGCGCCGCAGCTCGGGTCGGAGCGGTGGGTCGAGAAGTGGTCAACTACGGAATGTGGAGGACTTCCGCTTCATCATCAGACTGCTCGACGCTTCGCCCACAGTCGTCCGTGACAGCCGGTCGAAGCGCGTATCAAGACTTCCGACCTGCTGTCCTGATTGCTATCATTAGTGCTATCATCGGGAGGTGATGCGGATGTCGTCCATCATCGTGCGCGGTCTTGACGACTCGGTCAAGGAACAACTCGTCGCTCAGGCGAAACGCCACGGGCGGTCGATGGAGGCCGAGGTGCGCGACATCCTGACCAAAGCGGCGCAACGTCCGAACATCGGCGTCGCGCTGATGCGAGCGGCGCAGAGTGCCGGGGGCGTAGACGTCCTTCCGATTCCGGAGCGTAGTGACATTGCTCGTGCGGTGGACTTCGAATGATCGTCCTGGACACCAACGTGATCTCCGAGCTCTTCCGCCGGGAGCCCGACGCGCGAGTGGTGTCCTGGCTCGAATCGCTTGAGGATGACGTTGCGATAACGGCCATAACGCTGGCCGAGCTGTTCGCCGGCGTGCGCCGGATGCCGGACGGGCGACGGAAGGCTGACCTGGCAAGGGCCGTGTCCGCGGCGGTCGAGCCGTACCGGGGCGGGCATGCGGTGCTTCCGTTCGACGAAGCGTGTGCCGTTCCGTACGCCGAGATCCTGCTTGAGCGAGAGCGCGCGGGGCTCCCGATCGCGACGGCAGATGCGCAGATCGCGGCTATCTGCCGGACACTTGATGCAGTGTGTGCTACGCGGAACACCAGGGACTTCGCCCACACAGGCGTGGCCGTCGTCGATCCTTGGGCGAGCTGAGGCCTGCGCGGCGAATGCTCGTCGGTCAGCGCTGATTCCTGGCCGTGATGCATGACAGGCTGAGATGTATACGAGACGTATTGAGCGCTCAGGGTGACGCGTGACCGAGACGACGAACGTTAGACGGGCCAGGAAGCTTTTGTTCTCTGGCGCGCTGACGTGCGCCGTCATCCTAGGAAGCGCCGAGGCGATCAACCGAATTCTGGCCTCGCAGCTCGTCGGCGATGTCGATGCAGCGCACACAGCTGTAGTCGTTCTCGGCTTTGCGAATCGGACCCCGGAAATCAACGCAATCAACAAATGGCGGGTACGCTCCGGAATCGCGACAGCGGTACTGTACCAAGCCGATCTTCTGGTCTTCTCCGGCGGCGATCCGGGTGGGTTCTGCGAAGCCGAGATCATGGCGACCTACGCGCAAGAGCTGGGCTATCGAGGCCCCATCGAGACTGAAGCCGCGTCGCAGACGACCGAGGAGAACCTTCAGAACACCGCGCATCTCATGGAATCGGCGGACAGAATTGCCCTGGTGTCCAATCCGTTGCACGCGTATAGAGCCCGGAAACTGCTTGCGCATCTTCGGCCCGATCTCGCCCGCCGGCTTGTCAGAACGCGTGAGGTGCGATCGGGACGATGGAGCATCTTGATCCCGATCGGCACCCTGGTCGAAGCAAGCGTGCTCTTGCGCGAGAGGCTTCATCGTCGGCGCTGATTGCGGTTGGCGATCACCACGCTTACGCTCGGCCTCAGCGAGACTCTTCAACACCATCGCGAGAACGGTGACCTATGGGCACTCTGAGCTATACGGCAACGGTCTCCCTGGATGGGTACGTTGCCGGCGCAACAGGCGACTTCCAATGGTCAGCGCCGGACGCGGAAGTGTTCCAGTTCCACGTTGACCGCATGAGCTCCGTTTCCACGGAGGTGCTGGGCCGAAACACCTACGTGCTGCTGAAGTACTGGGAAACAGAGCCAGACGACGGCTCTTGGGATGCCGCCGAGCACGAGTTCGCGCGGCGATGGCGAGACATCGAGCATGTCGTCGCCTCCTCGACATTGACGCAGGATGAGCTTGCCGGCCGATCCCGATTAGTGGAGCGCCTCGGTCTTGAAGAGCTCCGGGAGATCGTGACGGCAGCGTCGGGTGAGGTCGAGATCTTCGGTCCGACAACGGCGCGAGAGGCGATCTGCAGCGGCATGGTTGACGACTTCCGGTTCTTCGTCGTTCCCATGGCAGTGGGTGCGGGCTTGCGTGCCCTGCCCGACCACGCACATCTGGACTTAGAACTGGTCGAGCATCGCATCTTCGGCAACGGCACGGCCTACCTGCACTACCGGCCCCGCCGGCTCGGTACAGGAGGCCACACGGAAACCCCGCAAGAGGCGTTGGTTTCGAGAGTCCGCAGCAGCCTCGCGGAGGTCCCGACACACCGGGAAGTCTCGATGTTCGGCGGCCGAGCTATCCTCGTAAACGACAAGATGATCGTCAGCGCGCAGAAGGACGGCGGGCTCCTGGTTCGCGTCGCGGCTGAGCGCCACGGCGAGCTCGTTCGCCGCCCTGGAGCGACGCAAGCGGTGATGGGCGCAGGCCGCGAGATGAGTCCCGGATGGATCAACGTCGCTGCGGATTCGATCCGTGAGGACGAGAATCTTGAATTCTGGCTTCACGCCGCTCTGGAGTACAACCGCCGTGTCAGCCGCCCGCGCAGCGGTTAGTTGAGGATCGCAGCGAGGGGCACGAGCGGCACGAGACCCTCCACCTTCGCCCGCAGTCCGTCGTCAACAGTGCAGAGTGCATCGGCCTGGAGGCGCGTGAGGGCGACGAGTTCCGCGTCGAGAACCGAATCCCACGACTGCTCGGCGGCGATGTCCCACGCGACGTCACGCGAGACACGATCGCCGAGCAATCGCATCGTGAATCGGGTGATCCGCTCTTGCATGTCCTTGACATCACTCTCGTCAACCTGTCCGGCGCGAAGCGCGAGAAGAAGGAGTTGAAGCGCCTGCGATCGAACACCCTGGGCTCCAACGACCTGATGGTTTGCGCTTGGGGTCAGCTGGTGCACGACGATGTGAAACAGGGTGGGCGCATCGATCACGATTCGGCTCATGGGGCCTCCCGATGTGGTCTCTTCAGCGTACGCAATGGCGAGGGAGCTGCCCACCTATCGACCCGCCTTCCGAGCTGCGCCATTCAGCGCGCCTGGCCGAGAAGCTGCGGCGTGTAGGCCTTCGCCTGCGCTCTCAGGGCCTCCGCCACCGCGGCGACGGCGGGCAGCCGAAGCGAGTCGGGGCGCAGCACCATCCAGTAGGGCAGTCGTTCGGCGAAGTCGTCGGGCAGAAGCCGCACGAGATCGTCGTGCTGGTCGGCCATGAAGCAGGGCAGGAAGCCGATGCCCGCACCCGCGCGGGCGGCCTCGACGTGCACGAAGACGTTTGTCGAGCTCAGCGAGTCCCGCATTGTCGGAACGAGGCGGCGCGGCGCGTCCAGGTCGTCGACGAGCAGCATGGAGTCGACGAAATACACCAGCGGATGCCGCGTGAGCTGTTCCGCATTGCGTGGTTCGCCGTGCTCGGCGAGATACGGGCGCGAGGCGTACATGCCGAGAAGATAATCGCCGAGGCGGAATGCGCTGGCGCGGTGAACCTGCGGCTCGCCGACGACGACTTCGATGTCGACGCCCGAGCGGTGCTGCAGCGCGCGCCTCGTCACAGTCTCGATCTCGACGCTGATGCCGGGGTGCCGCTTGCGCAGTTGCGTGACCGCCGGTGTGGCGATGTACGCGCTGAACCCGTCGGTTGCCGACATGCGCACCATGCCCGAGAGCTGAGACTGCGGTTCTTCGGCGCCGGTTCCCAGCGTCTGGAGCGCCGTCTCGATCTGCTCCGCCGCGTGCACGGCGCGCCGGCCGAGCTCTGTCAGCTCCCACGCGCCGACGGATCGGGCGAGAACATGCCCGCCGAGATCGCGCTCGAGGCTGTCGATGCGACGCGAGACCGTCGTGTGATTCAGCTGCAGCGCCTCGGCGGCGGTCGTGAAACGACCGGTGCGAGCGACAGCGAGCAGCACGAGCAGGTTGTCGGGGTCAGTCAGGGGCAACGGTGCCATATCTGCAATTATGCACACCGCATCCTCGCAGTTGCCCGTTGATGCACGCTGGCCTGGTCAGGCACACTCGATGCAGCCGTCTCCGCGCACTCGAGCGATGACGGCGGTCAATGGAGACACTGAAGGAGAAAACGCCGATGAGCGTCAATCAACAGCCGAGCGGCGCGACCGCAACCGGGCGAAAGCCGAACAGCTCGAACCAGGGTGACGTGCCGGTCGGGCTCAAGAAAGTCGTCGCGGCCTCGATGGTCGGAACCGTCGTCGAATGGTACGAGTTCTTCCTGTACGCCACGGCCGCTTCGCTCGTGTTCGGCACGTTCTTCTTTCCTGCATCGGACAGCCCTCTCGACGGCATCATCGCCGCATTCGTGACCTACGCGGTGGGCTTCGTCGCGCGCCCCCTCGGCGGAATCGTGTTCGGCCAGATCGGTGACAAGCTCGGCCGCAAGCACACGCTTCAGGCGACGATCATCCTGGTCGGTGTCGCGACATTCCTCATGGGCTGCCTTCCCGGCTTTGCGAGCATCGGCTACTGGGCTCCCGCCCTGCTCGTTGCGCTTCGCTTCCTCCAGGGCTTCGCGGTCGGCGGCGAATGGGGTGGCGCCGTGCTGCTCGTCGCCGAGCACAGCCCGGCGCGCAGCCGGGGATTCTGGGCAAGCTGGCCGCAAGCTGCGGTGCCCGTCGGGAACCTCATCGCGACGCTCGTGCTGTTCGCGATGTCCTGGCTGCTTCCCGACGACCAATTCCTCGGCTGGGGCTGGCGCGTGGCGTTCTGGCTCTCCGCTCTGATCGTGATCATCGGGTACTACATCCGCACGCGCGTCTCGGAGTCGCCGATCTTCCTCGAGGCCAAGGCCGAGCAGGAGCGCACGAAGGCCGCGGGAGTGGGCGTCGGTGCCGTTGTCCGCCGCTACCCCGGAAAGCTGCTGCAGGCGATGGGTCTGCGATTCGCCGAGAACATCGTCTACTACATCATCGTGAGCTTCTCGATCGTGTACCTCTCGACGGTCGTGAAGTTCGACACGAGTGAGCTTCTCTTCGCTCTCCTGATCGCGCATGTCGTGCACTTCATCGTGATTCCTCAAGTGGGCCGCCTCACCGAC
Organism: Paramicrobacterium humi; assembly: GCF_900105715.1. Classification (NCBI taxonomy): domain Bacteria; kingdom Bacillati; phylum Actinomycetota; class Actinomycetes; order Micrococcales; family Microbacteriaceae; genus Paramicrobacterium; species Paramicrobacterium humi. Next base: position 8,867 of record NZ_FNRY01000002.1, read on the forward strand.
GCGCTCGGCCGCAAGCCGGTCTACCTCGCGGGCGCCATTCTCAGCGCCACCTGGGCGCTGTTCGCGTTCCCGATGTTCGACTCCGCCAACCCCGTGCTCATCGTGGTCGCGATCACGATCGGGCTCTGCTTCCACGCGCTCATGTACGCAGGTCAGCCCGCGGTGATGGGCGAGATGTTCCCCACGCGCATGAGGTACTCCGGCGTCTCGCTCGGCTACCAGGTCACGTCGATCGTCGCCGGATCGCTCGCGCCGATCATCGCGGTCACCCTGCTGAAGGACTTCGGCTCGTGGGTTCCCGTCGCCGTGTACGTCGGGATCGCCTGCGTCATCACGGCGATCACGGTGCTGACGCTGCGCGAGACCTCGGGCGTCGCTCTCGAGGACGTCGATGCGGAGGACGCCGCTCGCGTCTAGAACCTTCGGTGCGGGGCCATTCGCCGGTCGGCGAGTGGCCCCGTTGCCGCTACGCTCGCTCGAACATCAGATCGGTCAATTGATCCGGTTCGACCCAGGCGAAGGCAAAATCGCGGTCATAGGGTTCGAGCCCCCATTTCGTCGCAAACGCATAAATCGCTGCCGGCGACATGTGATCGAGAGTCTGCACGCCCAGGCGGCCTTCCGCGTTCTCCCCGAGGATCTGGACCTTGGCGTTGCCCAGCCGAGCTGTCGCGTGCGCGTTGTGCACGTCCGACACTTCAGCCGCGTCGACGGTTTTGTAGAAGCGATCCGGAGTGCGGGCGAACCGATTGGGGTAGACGAGGTGCTCCCAGTCGGCGCCCGGGCTCTCGCCGCCGTCCTGGACAACAGTGAGCGTGCCGTCCTCCGGCGCGTGAGACCACAGCTCCCACTCCTGACCCCGCCACGTCCCGTAGCTGCCCGTCAGCTCCCTGCCGTCGCTCATCCACACACCTGCACGCTACGGCATCCGCCCGCTCCGGAATAAATAGTCAATCTATGCTTGTTGCCTGCTCATGAGCGATGGAGGAGTATGGCGACACAGAGCGAGATGGAAGCGAACAGAGGCACGACACGTGAGCGCCCGGACCCGGCCCGGTGGCGCATTCTCGCCGTGCTGCTCGTCGTCATCTTCATGTCGCTCATCAGCGTCAGCATCGTCAACGTGGCTCTTCCCTCGATCCAGAGCGGACTCGACGCGAGCCAATCCGACATCCAGTGGGTGCTCTCGGGTTATGCGCTGACGTTCGGCATCGTGCTCGTCGCAGCCGGCCGCGCCGGCGACGTGATGGGGCGCGGAGGCATCTTCGTCGTCGGCGTCATCGTCTTCACCCTGTCATCGATCGCCGCAGGCCTCGCCCCGACGCCGGACCTGCTCAACGTCGCGCGATTCATCCAGGGCATCGGCTCGGGTCTCGTGAATCCGCAGGGCGTGGGCATGATCCAGCAGTACTTTCGCGGCGCCGAACGCGGCAAGGCGTTCGGCTACTTCGGCAGCGCGGTCGGCGTGTCCGTCGCCATCGGTCCCGTTCTCGGCGGCCTCCTCATCAATCTTGGCGGTCCCGACCTCGGCTGGCGGCTCACGTTCCTCGTCAACGTTCCCGTCGGCATCGTCGCCGTCATCCTCGCGCTGCTCTGGTTCCCCCGCCCGCTGATCAGACGCGCAAAGACGACGGATGCCGCGGCCGCGGCTCCGGCCGGACGCAGCCGCTCCATGGATCTCGTCGGCGCGATGCTGCTCGGGCTCGCCGTGCTCTCGCTGCTCTTCCCGTTCGTGGAATCGGCCGCGTCCGCGCTCATCTGGCTGCTCTTCCCGCTCGGCATCCTGCTCGTCGTCGCGTGGGTGCTGTGGGAGCGCCGTTACGCGCGGCGCGGCCGCAGCCCCATGGTCGACCTGAAGATCTTCTCGACGCGCAGCTTCGCGAACGGCACAGTCATCGTCGGCCTGTACTTCCTCGGCATGACGAGCGTGTGGGTGCTCGTCGCGCTCTACATGCAGGACGGTCTCGGGCTCTCCGCGCTCCAGGCCGGGATGGTTGGCGTCCCCTCCGCGATCCTGTCCGCCCTGTCCGCCCACTGGGCCGGAAGCCGCGTGATGCGCTACGGGCGCAAGATCGTGATCGGCGGCCTGTTCATCGGCCTGTTCGGGCTTGCCGCGAGCATCGCCGTCGTTCTGCTGACCGAGGCGGGGTTCATCAGCGAATGGTGGCTGCTGCTGTCGCTGTCGTTCATCGGCATCGCGCAAGGTTCGGTCATCAGCCCCAACCAGACGCTCACGTTGGCCGAAGTGCCGCTCGACTACGCCGGAAGCTCGGGAGCGATCATGCAGACCGGACAGCGCATCGGCACGTCGATCGGCATCGCCGTGATCACCGCCGCCGCGTTCGCGATCCTCGCGATCTCGTCATGGCCCGTGGCGTTCGCCGTCGGATTCGGATTGATCGGCCTCGTCGTTCTGAGTGCCCTCGGGGTGGCGTTTAAGGATCAGCGCGACCGGGTGCGGGCCGTCGCGGCGTCCTGACCGCGCGCCGGTTCTCGACCCGGACGCACCTTTTCTAGTCTCACTGCCGTTCAAAGTGACATCATTGGAAGCATCAGAAGATGTCGCTTGTGATGCGGAGGCGGATGAGATGCGTACGACGGTGACGCTTGACGACGAGTTGCTTGCGCGCGCGAGCAAGCTGACCGGCATTACAGAAAGATCTGCTCTCTTGCGAAATGGCCTGCTGACCTTGATTCGCGTAGAGAGCGCGAGGCGGCTCGCCGCCCTGGGCAGATCCGATCCATCGGCGACGGCAGCATCACGCCGGCGGGGGAAGGTGGTGTGATTCTTGTAGACACATCTGTCTGGATCGATCATCTTCATCGTTCGGAGTCGCGATTGGTCTCCTTTCTCGAGCACGACGAAGTAGCTTCGCATCCATACGTCATCGAAGAATTGGCGCTTGGATCGATGCGACAGCGAGAAGTCGTACTCGAACTGCTCGAGCAGTTGGTGATGCTCCCCGTCGTGAGTCACACGGAGTTGATGGTGATGGTCGAACGTCAGCAGCTCTGGTCTCGAGGGCTCAGCGCCGTGGATGCTCATCTGCTCGCCAGTGTCACGATCGTGCCCGGTACGTCGCTCTGGACGCGAGACACTCGCCTGGCCCGTGAGTGCCGCGACTCCGGTGTCGACGTCATACGCGAGTGATAGCGGTCCCGCACCGTCAGCTCACGGGTGGAAGAAGCGGCCCGCCGCGGCATCCTCAGGCGCCTGCTCCTTGAGCTTGTAGTGCTGTTTCTTGCCCGTCGCGGTGTAGGGAAGCTCGTCGACGAACGTATAGCGGCGCGGACGCTTGTAGTCGGCTACCGCGACACTCGAGTGCACGAACTCGTCGAGTTCTCTCGCGGCTGCGGCGTCGTCCTGCAGCCGACCGTCTTTGCGCCGCACGTAGGCGACGACGAGCTCGCCCCACTTCTCGTCGGGGAGCCCGACGACGATCGAGTCGGCGACGCCGTCGTGGCTTGCGAGCACTTCTTCGACTTGCACAGGATGCACGTTCTCGCCGCCCGAGATGATCATGTCGTCCTTGCGCCCGACGATCGTGACGATCTCGTTCTCGTCCCACGTGGCGAGGTCGCCCGGGTACACCCAGCCGTCGCGGAACTTCTCCGCCTGCTCGGTCGGGTTGCCCAGATAGGCGTAGCCGCTCTTCGTGGAGCGCATGATGACCTCCCCGATCTCCTGCCCGTCCTTCTTCGCGTGCTCGTCCGGCGGGGAGATGCGGTCCTTGTGCACCTTGACCACGGCGACATCATCGTCGAGGCAGGCGCGGCCGGCCGCGCCTGCGGCGTCCGGCAGGTCATCGGGTCGCAGGTAGGTGTTCCAGAACGCCTCCGTCGTGCCGTAGCCGTTCGCGATGCGCGGCGTCAGCACTCGCTGGTAGCGCAGAGCCGCGGCGCGGTCGAGCGGAGCGCCCATCGTCACGATGCCGTGCAGTGATGACAGCTCGCGGGGCTGAGCCTCTTGCGCGTCCGCGAGCTGGCCGAGGTTCGTGGGAGCTCCGATGACGTATGTGAGCTTGTACTCCTGCACACGATCGAGAACGACCCCCGCATCGAACTGGGGGAGCGTGACGACTTCGGCTCCGACGAAGAAGGCCGTGTTCGGACCCGCGCAGTAGTTGCCCCCGCGATGGAACCACGGCGACATGTTCATGGTCTTGTCGTTCGGCCCGAGCGGCAGGTGCATCGTCACGTCGTGCGCCGTGAGCACCTCGTTGAGGCTCGCGAGAGGCACGGCCTTCGGCATCCCGGTCGTGCCCGACGTGTACAGGCGCGACGTCTCATCCCACGTGCTCGCATCGTCCGGGGCGCGGAAGGACGCAGCATCCGAGGAGAAAAGGTCCTCGAATCGCACGGCGCCGTCGAGCAGCTCACCGCCGACGGCGGCGAGGATCCGTGGGCTGTGCGACGAGAGCTCGAGAGCCTTGGACACGTTCACAGCGTCATCGCCGTCGTAGACGAACACGGTGGGCTTCGCGCGATCGAGGATGTAGGCCGTCTCGGCGGGAGCGAGACGGAAGTTCATCGGCGAGCTCACGGCACGCAGCCCCTGAGCAGCGATATACAGGAACGCGAACTCCGGCGTGTTCTTGAGCTGGTAGCAGATGATGTCACCCGTGCCGACCTGCCGGGAGCGCAGGCCTTCGACGAGACGCCCCGTCGTCTGCCCGAGCTCCGCGTACGTCCAGCGGCGTCCCGACGGCGGATCGCTCAGCGCCGGTCGACTCGCGAACCGGTGGGTGTTGCGTTCGAACGACGCGGCCCACGTGAATCGGCTCTCGAAGACCCGCTTGAGCTCGCTCGGGTCGTACTCGGAGTTGCCGGTGTGTGTCATGACGATTCCTCTCATGCGCGTAGCGAGGCGCCGCAACCGCGTCGTTTTTTCGTATCTCTCAGAGTGGCCTCCCAGCGGGCTCGAAGCAACCACCCTGAACGCGGGGCGTCGGCGGAGGCGAGCGCACGGTGCGCGCTGATAGCGTCGGGCAATGCGCGAACCCGTTCCCTTCCGACCGGTCGACGACGACTTCCCCGGCTGGCCGATGCCCGCCTCCGTGCCCGCGGGCGTGCGGCTCGAACTCAGCAGGGCAAAGCTGCTCGACCACGCCGAGGCGCGGTTCGACGAGTGGATGGCGATGCTGCACACGCGCTACGACGAGTGCGTGGCCACGCTGCCGCGCGAGAAGATGGCGTTCGAATCGACGTTCCTCAACCAGGAGGCCGACGGCTCGTGGTGGATGTACCACGTGCAGGTGCTCGGCGCCGACTCGCCTGGACTGGACCTGCGCAACCCGGTCGACGCCGCCCATCAGGACTTCGCCCGGGCGACGAAGCATCGCGGCTGGGAAGAGCTGCGGCCGGCGTTGTTCCTCGCCGACCCGCGGGTGCGCGCGGCCGTCATCGAGGCCGCCGCGGGGGAGAGCGGTGAGTGCTGGCCCGAGGATGAGAGAACGGATGCCGCCGGGCCGCACATCGCGCCCCTGCCGTGGCCGCTTCGCGAGCGGGCCGTGCAGCTGTGGCACGACTGCGGGCTCACCCGGCCGTGGAACGATCCGCTCGCCGACCTCGACCGGGCGCTGCGGGGTGAGACGTCGGCCGTGCTGGCCGCCGTCGAAAGAGACGAACTTCTCGGCACCGTCATGGTCGGCCACGACGGGCACCGCGGCTGGATCTACTACCTCGCCGTCTCGCCGCACAGGCGGCGTCAGGGCGTTGGCGGGATGCTCCTGGAGGCGGCCGAGCGCTGGCTCCGCGAACGCGGCGTGCCCAAGGTCATGCTCATGGTGCGCGAGAGCAATCCCGACGTGCTCGAGTTCTACCGTTCGCGCGGATACGACGATCAGGGCACGCAGGTTCTCGGCAAATTCTTCGACGCGTCGCTGCAGGATCGGCGTCGCTCAGGGTGAGGTCAGGGCCGGAATCCGGCGGTGACGGGCGCTGTCTGCTCAAGCGCGCGAATGAGGGAGGCTGCGTCGAAGGGTCCGACGTGACGGTGCCCGTTCACGAAGAACGTGGGCACGGCCGTGATTTCCATCGCCTCCGCGTCGAGGGCGTCGTCGCGCACCCGCGCCGCGACGTCGGCTGAGTTCAGATCGGCTTCGAACTGCTCGACATCCAGCCCGAGGTCTCGTGCTCGCCGCAGGATGTCGGTCGGTAACTGGTGCTCCTGGTCGGCGAAGAGGCTGTGCTCGTACTCGAAGAACTTTCCCTGCAGCGCTGCCGCCTCGGCGGCTTCGGCGGCAGCCTGGGCGTTGGGGTGGTAGCGCGTGAGTGGTGCGTGCCGCCACACGTACCTCACGCGGTCGCCGAGCTCGCGCCGCACCTCCTCGACGGCTCCGGTCGCCTTGAGGCAGAATCCGCACTGGAAGTCGCCGTACTCCACGAGGGTGAACGGTGCGTCGTCCGCTCCGAAGACGTGGTCCCTCTCGGGGTCGACGGGCCGAACGAGGACGCGGCCGATCTCCGTCATGGGGTGCACGAGATCGGTGACGCGGAAGACCACTGTGGCGATGGCGAAGGCGATGACGGATGCTGCGAGAACGCCCACTCGCGCGATGTTCTGGGTCTCGGCATCCGGTATGGCGAGGTCGACGAGGAAGAGCGAGATCGTGAAGCCGATGCCGCACAGAACACCGCCGCCGGCGACGCGGTCGAGCCCGAGACCGGGCCCAAGGGTGCCGATGCGGAACACGCCCGTCAGCCAGGACGCGCCGAACACACCGAGGAACTTCCCGACGACGAGTCCGACCACGATGCCCCACAGAACGGGTGAGTGCCACGCATCCGCGACGACGCTGGCGTCGAGGCGCACGCCCGCGTTCGCGAGCGCGAAGAGGGGCAGGACGATATACGCGACGAGTGGCGCGTAAGCCGTCTGGAGCCGCTCATTGATGGAGATCGACTCGCGCAGGCTGTTCGCGGCAGCCCTCGCGTACTCGGAGTTCGGCGACTGTCGGAAGGTGCGCGCGAGGTCAAGGGCGTGCTCGACGTCGCGGCGATTCGGACGGTATACGGGCACGAGAAGTGCGATCGCGACGCCCGCAAGCGTGGGATGCACTCCCGAGGCCAGGAAACAGAGCCAGACGAGTATCGCGAGGACGGCGTAAGCGGGGCCTCTGCCGCTGCGCAGGTAGCGGACGAAGAAGATCCCGCAGAGCCCGGCTCCTGCGAGCACGAGCGGGAGCGCGGCGAGGTTCTGGGTGTACACGAGCGCGATGATGCACAGCGCGCCGATGTCGTCGACGACCGCGAGAGCGAGGAGGAAGACCCGCAGCCGACCGGGCGCTCTCGGCCCGATGAGCGCGAGCGCTCCCACGAGGAACGCCGTGTCGGTCGAGATCACGACGCCCCACGCTCCTTCGCTCCCCGTACCTGACGTGATGAGAACGTACAGTGCGGCCGGGACAGCGAGTCCCGCGATCGCCGCGATCACGGGGACAAGCGCGCGGGACCAACGCGTGAGCTCGCCGATCGCGAATTCCCGACGCACCTCAAGGCCCACGGTGAAGAAGAAGATCGCCATGACCGCGTCGTTGACGAAGCCATGCAGGGTGAAATCGAGACGCAGATCCTCGACTCCGATGACGATTCTCGTTCCCCAGACGAGGTCGTACGCCGCCGGGGCGATATTCACCCACACGATGGCTGCGACAGTCGCGATCAGCAGGAGAAGGGCGCCGATGCGGGTGCGTCCCATCCCCTGCATCCGCTCCGTCAGGCTGACTCGGTGCGGCGGCTCCGAACCATGGCGCTCAGGATCGGGTGACACCTGGATGATCGTCAGCGCCGATCGAGATGGGCGCCGTGCGGTTCGGAAAGATCGAAGAGATTTCATCGGGCGGACCTCCGCCGTCGGGGTGCCGGCCATGTGTTGGCCGCGCCCTGATTTTCAGTGTCCTGCAGCGCGGTGCAAGGCTCGGATGCCCTCGATGATAGCGCTCTCTCACCGCGTCGCGCAGGGCACTCAGCCCGCAGGATTCCCAGGAGCAGGTGACACGTCTCGTTCGACGTATCGGCGTGGTGGCAGACTGTAGGCCATGACCAGCCGCGTAGTGGGAGTGCACCGCAGCGCCGAACACACGTTCAGCAAAGAACCGCTCGCCCGCATCCGACTGATCGAGGGGATCGGCGTCGAAGGCGACGCGCACGCCGGGACGACAGTGAAGCACCGCTCGCGCGTGGCGAAGAACCCGTCACAGCCGAACCTGCGGCAAGTGCACCTGATCCACCGGGAGCTGTTCGACCTGCTCGGCCGCGCCGGGTATCGGGTGAACCCCGGCGAGCTCGGCGAGAACATCACGACCGAGGGCGTCAATCTGCTCGCTCTGCCGGTGGGCACGCGGCTGACTGTCGGCGACGCGGTCGTCACGGTCACAGGGTTGCGGAACCCGTGCCAGCAGATCAACGACTACCAGCAGGGATTGCTCAAGCAGGTTCTGCGAACGAACGACGACGGAGACATCGAACGGCTCACCGGCGTCATGGGCATCGTGTCCCGCAGCGGCGTCGTTCAAGCCGGCGACGCCATCGCGATCGAGTACCCGCCAGAGCCTCACCTTCGGCTGGCGCCCGTCTGAGGGTGGTCCCGCCACCCAGCGTTGTCAGCGTTGCCGGAGCGGCGGTAGGGTCAATCCCGGCGCACTGATGCGCTCACGGAGGCCCCATGTCAGAGATCGTCTTGTTTCACCACATGCTCGGCCGAACCGACGGAGTCGTCGCGTTCGCCGACCGTCTGCGGGAGCGCGGTCACACCGTCCACGTTCCCGACCTCTTCGGCGGACGTCGCTTCGACTGCATCGAGGCCGGCATCGCCTATGTCCAAAGCGAAGGCTTTGACACCGTTGCCCAGCGGGGCGTCGACCTCGCCGAGGATCTTCCCGCGAACAGTGTGTACGCCGGGTTCTCGTTCGGCGTCATCCCGGCGCAGCAGCTCGCGCAGACCCGGCCGGGAGCCGCCGGCGCCCTCTTCCTGTACTCCGCAGTGTCGCCGAGCGCCTTCGGCGCAGGCTGGCCGGCGTCGGTGCCCGTGCAGATCCACGCGAAGGATGCGGACCCGTTCTTCACGGACGAAGGCGACATCGACGCGGCGCGCGAGATCACCGCGGCATCCGACGATGGCGAGCTCTTTCTCTACCCCGGGAACGAACATCTCTTCGCGGAGGCGGGGCACGACCACTACGACGCGGCGGCAGCAGCGCTCGCCCTTGACCGGATAACCGCATTCCTCGAACGTCTCGACTCGGCTCACTGAGCCGCACGCCAGCAAAGGACCACACGTGAAGAAGCTCACTCTGCCCGGAACCGACATCACCGCACCGAACGTCGTGCTCGGTCTCATGCGCATCGCGGAGAAGACAGACGACGAGGTTCGCGAGCTCGTCGGCACGGCGCGGGATGCGGGCAACGACTTCGTCGACCACGCCGACATCTATGGCGGCTCCCTGCACGCGTGCGAGCGGCGCTTCAGCGAGGCCATGGCCCTCGCTCCGAGCGAACGCGAGGAATACACGATCCAGACAAAATGCGGCATCGTGCCCGACGGCCCGTACTTCGACTTCTCGTATGAGCACATCATCGAGTCCGTCAACGGCTCTCTCGAAGCCCTCGGCACCGACTACGTCGACATCCTCCTGCTTCACCGACCCGGTGCGCTCGTGGAACCCGATGAGGTCGCGCGCCTTCGACGAGCTCGAGAGAGCAGGGAAGGTGCGCGCGTTCGGCGTCTCGAATCACACGCCGATGCAGATCGAGCTGCTGCGCCGCAGCGTGTCGCCCGGCGCCCAGAATGAACGGTGGCGACTCCTTTGATAACGAGAGACGGCGTTCGATGACGCAGAGAAACGCGTTGCCGCGCGTGTTCGTGTCAGGTCCCGTGTCGTGGAACCACCTCGTCTTCCTCGATGCGCTTCCCGAGCCGAGCCCGCACACCGTTTTCGCTCAGGCAGACCGCTTCGCCATCGGCGGCACCTCCGCCGGAAAGGCGTTCAACCTGACCAACCTCGGCGCGGGCGTCACCCTCCGCACCGTCCTGGGCGACGACGCCGACGCCGCCCATCTCGAACAGGCGCTGCGCGCCGCGGGCATCCACCTGCTCGCGGAGCGAGCCGACGACGGCCAGACGGAACGTCATCTCAATCTCATGGCGCCCGGCGGAAAGCGCCTCTCCGTCTACCTGCACGCGGCGCAATTCGAGCCGCGAGACCCGTCGAGCGACGTGCTCGCCGCGCTCGCCGCGTCCGAGGTCGCGCTCATCGATCTCGCCGATCACAACCGCCCGCTGCTCCGAGCCGCTCGCGAGCGCGGCATCCCGGTGTGGTGCGACATCCACGATTGGGACGGCGAGAGCGAGTTCCACCGCGAGTTCGTCGACGCCGCCGATGTGCTGTTCATGAGCGCTGACCGGCATCCTGACCCGATCGCGTTCCTCACCGAACGCGTCGCCGCGGGAGCTCGAGCGGCAGTGTGCACCGACGGGGCGCGAGGCGCTGTCGCGGTCGACGAAACCGGTGCGCGGCACGTGGTCGCCGCCGAGCCGGTCGGCCGCGTTGTCGACACGAACGGCGCGGGCGACGGATTCATCGCGGCCTTCTGCGTCTCGTACCTCTCCGACGGCGACGTGGCGACCGCCCTCGCCGCGGGAGCCCGCCAGGGCGCTGCCGTCGTGCAGAGCCCCGAGCTCGCGCCCGTCATGGGATCGTAGCTGCCGGCTAATCCTGGGTGCGCGGGTTGCTCTTCTGCAAGCGGTCGATGTGCTCGGACGCCTCCGCTTTCGTCAGGTTCGCCGGAAGCTCCTCGCCGGCCTCGCGGGCAAGCGTGTCGAGGTAGCTCCGCTGCGCTTCGGTCATGGGCTCGTCGCCCGTCTTCCAGTCCTCGGGATCCCGCTGGAGGCCGCCCTCGTCGGGGCTTCCCGCACCGATCGTCTCGCCCTCGTGCGACGGGTTCCGCTCGTTTTCGTTCGCCATGCCCGCACTCTATGTCGCCGCCCGGCCCCGCTGAAGACCCTTGCGCAGCGGAAGCCGGTCGCGTAGCGGGGCGCTAGCGTTGAAGCATGGGTGAATCGGATGCCGCTGAGGCGGCCATCGCGCAGATCACCGCGCTGCTTGCCGAGGCCCGCGATCGGCTCACCGCCGCCTCGATCGCCGATGAGCCCCTCGCCGACTACCAGGGCCGGCAACGGCGCCTGCTCGTGTTCGTGCGGGACTCCCGGATGGTGCAGATCGACCGCGTGTGGCGGCTTGGCGTGTTCCTGCTCGATCACGACGGCGCCCTCTTCGCGACCGGGGAGACCACGCGAGCCGTGGATCCGGGCTGGCCGCAGCACCAGGCGGCCTCGGCGGAAGTGCGTCGCGAGTACCGCGGCGCCGCCCAGCGCGGCGGCTTCCCCGCCGGGCAGACCGTCAACTTCAACGCCGCTCCCATCGAGCTCGACGCCGCGGCCCTTGCGGCATCCACCGGCCCGCTCTTCCTCCGCGACGGCGCCCCGTTCGTGCGCTGGTCGCACAACGTCGGCGACGAGGGCGCGATACCGTTCGAGAGATACCTGGCCGAGCGCCTCGAGCTTCTGCTCCACCCGCCCGAGGGCGCCTGACCGCTGCCGCGTGCGAGCATGGACCGATGACAGAACGCAGCCCACTCCGCATCCGCTCCCTGGGCGACGACGACGAGGCCCAAGCGCTCGCCGCGCACGAGACCCTCGCGGCCGCGGGATTCGAATTCCTGCTCGAGCTCGTGCCCGGAGGGAACTGGGCGCGGTACGTGCGCACCCTCGAGCGGCACACAGTGGGGGAGGACCTGGCGCCCGGTCGAGTGCCGCACTCGTTCCTCGTCGCCGACATCGACGGGCGCATCGCCGGGCGCCTCTCGGCGCGGTATGAGCTCACGCCCTACCTCGCCGAGGTCGGCGGGCACATCGGCTACGCTGTGCTTCCCGAGTTCCGCCGGCGCGGCATCGCGTCCGCGCTCCTCCGGCACGGCCTCGGACTGCTCGCCGAGCGCGGCGTCGACGTCGCTCTCGTCACGTGCGACGCGGACAATCAGGCGTCGCAGCGCGTGATCGAGGGAGCGGGAGGCCACCTGGACCCGGAGAAGCCCCGCGCCTACGAGGACCAGACGACGAAGCTGCGCTTTCTCGTTCCGACGGCGTGGACCTCACGCCGCGCGGCCGACTCGCGCGAAGGCCCGGCGTTTCTCGCGGGCGAGCGAGAATCGCTCGAGCAGTGGCTCGAGTTCTACCGTGAGACCCTGCCCGTCAAGGTCGGCGGGCTCACCGCGGAGCAGCTGTGCACCCGATCGGTGACGCCGTCGAGCCTCACGCTCGCGGGGATCGTCCGGCACCTCACCTTCGTCGAGCGGTACTGGTTCGCGAACGTCGTCGCCGGCGAACAGCAGGCATCGCTGTACTGCGACGTCGACCCGGACGGCGATTTCAACGACGCGAACCCCGCGACCGCCGCCGAGGACCTTCGGCGGTACGACACCGAACTCGCGGCATCGCGCGAACGGGCAGCCCGCGTGCTCGACCTCGACGCCCCGCTGCCCGCGCTGCGTCATGGGGAGCAGCTGAACCTGCGCTGGGTCTACGTGCACATGATCGAAGAGTACGCGCGGCACATGGGACACGTCGACCTGCTCCGGGAAGCCATCGACGGCGTGACGGGCTACTGACGGCGCTCGACACCCTTCGCACTCACGCTGAGCGATTCGCGCACTTGACGCCAACCGGTCAAGACAAGAGCATGGAACTCATGTCTCGAAGCGTCGTCCAGATCAATCTGATCGTGTCCGACCTCGAACGCACTCGTGACTTCTTCGGCGTTCTCGGCTGGGAGCTCCTCGCGATGGGGGAGCGCGCCGCCCGGTTCTCCGGTGACGACCTTGTCGTCGCCTTCCACCTTCCGAGCTTCGCTCAGGCATGGAACGAGGCGTACGCGGGAGCGACCGGCGGCAGCGCCGTCATCGACGTCGGCTGCGACTCCGCCGACGACGTGGACGCGACATTCGCCGCGCTCGTCACAGCGGGCGGGCGCGCCCGGCAGGTGCCGGCCGACACGTTCGGCGACCGCTACGCGATCGTCGAGGACCCCGACGGCAACCTCATCGGGCTGAAAGCGCACTTGCCGTAGCCGGTCGCTCGGCGGCATCCGTTCCCGCGATGCGGGCGCGCAGATAGTCTCTGATGCGCTCAAGGTCCCAGTCGTGCGCTTCGCGCAGACCCGTCGCGAGCATCATGAGGTACGCCTCGGTCGGATGCGTGTGCGCAACGTCGTCCATGCCGAACGGGGCGGTGAAGGTGTACATCGGCAGTCCGTCGCGCTCACCCACCTCGAGCAGGGTCTCATAGTGTCCGAGACCGGCTTCGTGCCGCCCCTCGGGCAGGCCGCTGACGAGGATCTCCTCGATCGGGTTGCCCTGGCCGGGGAGCCTGTGCATCTCCTGCGCGGCGACGTCGGCGAACTGCTGCACCGTGATGCGGTATGCGCGAGCGGGCGTCGGCCCGGGAGCGTCGTGGTCGTAGAAAGCCATGCCGCCCGCGCCCCACACGTGCGAGACGCCCGCGAAGTACAAGGAGCCGGGCAAGTGGACGGCGACGTCGTGCGCCGGTTCTCGCCTGTCCCGTGCGCCGGGGTAGCAGACCGTCGCTCCCGTGGGCGTGCCGCCCTGCAAGTAGCAGAGCAGCCGGTCCCGGCACATGTTGGAGCCGTAGCTCACGTACCAGACCTCGCGCATCCGCCCTCTCCTGCCGACCGGTCCGAGTCTACGTGCTCAGTCGCGCACGTCGGCCGATGTCGGTACCCTGCAGGGATGATGACTCCAAAGGACGTCCTCCGGCACTATCTCCAGGAGGCGCGCGACACGATGCTGTGGAAGCTCGAAGACCTCGGCGAACGCGACATCCGGCGGCCCATGACGGCGACGGGCACGAACCTCCTCGGGCTCGTGAAGCATGTGACCGGCGTTGAGCTCGGCTATTTCGGCCAGGTCTTCGACCGACCGGCCGCGAACGCGCCCGCGTGGCTCGACGACGGTGAGGACAACGAGGACATGTGGGCGACCGCTGACGAGTCTCGAGAGTTCATCGTCGAGCAGTACCGGAGCGCCTGGGCGCACTCCGACTCCACCATCGACGCTCTCGAGCTCGACGCGAGCGGCACCGTTCCGTGGTGGCGGCCCGAGTCCCGCGCTGTGACCCTGCAGCGAATTCTCGTGCACGTGACGAGCGAGACCGCGCGGCACGCGGGTCACGCCGACATCGTTCGGGAGCTCATCGACGAGCGGGCCGGGCTGCGCCCCGGAGTCAGCAATCTGCCCAGCGGCGATGCCGCGTGGTGGCGGGAGTACCGCGAACGACTGCAGAAGGTGGCGGACAGCTTCGACGCGTGAGGCTCAGCCGTCGAGCGTCTGGGCGAACAGGAAGTGCCAGCCGATCCACCACCAGAACACGATTACCGCGATGCGCGCAGCCCGCGAGACGAAGAGCGCATCGATGAGCGTGCTCGGCCGCGTCATGGTCTCGGGACTCCGGTGCGACCAGATGATGAAGACGATGGCGGCGGCGAGGCACAGCACGTAGGCGCCGAGCGTCATGAGATACATCGCTACCCCTCCTGCCGTACGCGACTCGATCGGGGCCCGCGCCGCAGCACCGCGACGCCCGTCGTGATCCACACGCCGACGAAGACGATCTTGCCGACGACCGTGTCGAGCAGCGGGTCCACGACGTCGGAGATCGAGGGCATGACACCGTCGGCGAGCAGTCCCCATTTCCAGGTCAGGTACGCTGTCGCCTCCCACAGCCCGGCCACGAGCACGATGCAGCCCCAGGCGACCATCGCCGTGCGGAGCGCTGGACGCGGCTCCCTGCTCGCGAGCGTCGAGGAGGTCGGCTCGGCGGGCCAGCCGCCCAGCAGAGCGACGGTGAGACCCGCTGCGCCGATAATCACGATGACGACGCCCGCGGCGATGCTGTGCCGAGGCAGGAGCACGAGAAGCACCCCGACGACGATCGCGGCCGTCACGAGCCCGTTGAGCGGCGGCACTCCGCTGATCCGGCGGTCGGGCGGATCCCGGTGGACGGCCTGCCAGAGGGCGCACGCGAGAGCGATCGCGAAGATGAGGACATCGTCCCATGTGCCCCGGATGATCTGGAACACGCCGACGAGCACGAGCGCCGTGAGCCACGGGAGGTCCCGGGAGGCGATGGGCGTCGTCGGCGACATGCTCCGACTCTAGCGGCGCCTTCCCGCGCGGCTCAGGATTTCTGCTTCGCCTTGCGCTTCTCCTCCGCGCGGCGCTCGCGATCGAGCGACGCGAGGTCGATGTCGACGAGGCGCTTCATGCGGCTGTCGCGCATTCGCTCGTAGACGTCCGGCTGGTCGGGGATGAATCCCGGCGGGCCGATGCGATTGCGCACCTCTCGGCCGATGTCCTCCCACGCGTCGGTCCGGGCTCGCTCGATGATCGCGTCCATCTGCTCGCCGTCGTCGGCACGTTCACGCAGCGCCTCGGCGAGCATGCGGTGCACTTGCGGTCGCCGCCGGTGGGCCTCGTCGTCGTCGGGGTCGGGCTTGCGGAACCCTCGCGCCCGCTCGAGCCGTGACGCGGTCTGGTCGTTCTCGGCGGCGAGGGAGAGCACGTGCTCCCTCGCCGACTGCGTGAGCTTCTCGACGTCGTACGGCTGGTCATCTCGCAGAGCGCCCACGATGAGCGCATTCTTCACCGCCATGCGCACGGACGAGAGCGCGATGAGCACGCCTTCCTCGACGACCTGCTCGATGGGCGCGACGCGCACCTCCTTCGGCGCAACGTACTTGCCGACATTGCGGGTGCGCTTGCGGGGACGCAGGCGAGAGAAAAAGGGCACCCCTCTATTGTGTCGGGACGAGCGCGCCTTCGGGAACCATTACCGCCTCAACGAGCCGTGTCAGTGTGGCGAGACCGTCGGGAGACAGCACTGACTCAAGCTGACCCTGAACGGATGCCGCCGCCCGGCGCCGCAGGCCGTGCACCGCCCCGGTGCCCGGGTCCCGCGACAGCTCGAAGTCGAGCAGCGGGCTCGAGTCGGAGCTCGCGTACGCCGCGAACGTGTTGTAGAAGCCGATGCGCGCCGGCGCGCCGGCGAGATCGACGGTGTGCTGCACGCCCTGGCGCGGTTCGGGGAGCGGGCGAACCTCGAGCCCCGCGAGCTGGGCGAGCAGCTGGTGGCTCAGGCACACGGCGAGCAACGGCCGGGCGGACTCGAGGCGAGTCGACAAGAGCTCGCGCAGCCGAGTGAGGCGCGGCTCCTCGCGACGCGGGTCTCCTGGGCCGGGACCGAACACGACGAGGTCCTCGTCGGGGTCGTCCGGGGCGACTGACCAGTCGGCGACGCGCGCGGCGACGCCGAGGTGGTTCAGCTGGTGCGCGAGCATCCGGGTGAAGTCGTCGCCCGCGTCGATGACGAGCGCGGAGGCGCCGGTTGCGGGGCGAGGCGCCTGTGCTGTGCTCCAGAACGGGGCGAGGGCGTCGTTGCGGGCGGCGAGCACAGCGGCGAACCGAGGATCCTCCGCGGGCGCTGCAATTGACGCGTTCGCGCGCGGGAGAACGCCGAGGGCCGTGAGCACGCCGGCGGCTTTCGCGTGTGTCTCGGCCACTTCCGACTCCGGCCTCGAGTGCCGGACGAGGGTCGCCCCGACGGGCACGCGCACGCGTCCCGAGTCGTCGAGGTGGGCGGTGCGGATCAGGATGGGCGCGTCGAGGTCGTAGCCGCGGGGCTTCGGGGTGAACCGCGCGAGAACCGCGGCGTAGTAGCCGCGCCCGCTGCTCTCGTGCCGGGCGATCACGGTGCACGCGTTGCCCATGGGGGATCCCGTGACGGTCGGCGCGAACATCGTCCGCCGCAGCACCTCGCGCGGGTCGAGGTCGCTGCGCCCCTCGAGCGCGTACTCGGTGTGGGTGAGCTTCGACATGCGCTTGAGGAACGGGCCGCGCATGCGTCCCCCGTCGGGGCAGACGCTGCTCATCATCTTGAGCTCTTCGTCGACGACCATCACGAGTTCATCGCGTTCCTTCTCGTCGGCGAGGAAGTCGAGGATCGCCTCGGGGGTCGGCGTTCCCTCCGGGTGCCGGAAGGTGCCGCTGATGGGATTCATCGTCACGAGGCCATCGCGCACGCTCACGTGCCTCTCCGGCGTCGCCCCGACGAGGGAGACGCCCGGCGTGTGCACCGCGAAGCTCCAGTAGGCGCCGCGTTCGTGCAGCAGGAGCTCGCGCAGCCAGCCGAGCACCGCCGGGGCGGGAGCGGACTGCGTGCGCGCGCGGAAGTCCCTCCGGATGACGAAGTTCGCGCCTTCGCCCGCACCGATCTCCTCGTCGATGACGCGGCGCACGACTCTCGCGTATGCGTCGTCGTCGATGTCCACCGTCACGTCGGTGACAGTCGCGGCAGCCGGCAGGACGTCGAGCGCCGTCTCGACGTCGAGGGTCTCCCGCTCGCGGACGATCAGGCAGCGAAGCGGTGCGCCGTCGTCGTGTGCGGCGAAGCCGCGCTCGCGCACCTGGCGGAACGGTACGAGGGCGAGCACTTCCTCGCCGTCGAGGGGAATGTCGTCGAGCCGGTCGACGTCGGCGACGTCGCCGACCAGCACGTCGAGCGTCGCGGCATCCTGCCGTCGAATGATCGCGAACGGCCGACCGCCGTCGGTGAGGGAGCGGAGCAAGCGGGCTGAGTGGGACATGGTTCTCTCGATTCGGGCCCTTCGCCCGATCATCCCGCAAACGAGAACGACCGCCACGAAGGGCGGTCGTCATACGTCGATGCGTCTGGGTCCGCCTATCGGGCGGACCACCAGCTGCGGATCGACGAGGTGTGCATGCGACGATGCTAGCGCATCAGTCCACTCCCGCGGACGGGATCACGGCGGGCTCGTCGAGCAGCTTCCGGATGGGCGCGAGCGCAACGTCGACGCTCACGAACCGCATCGCCGTATTGCGCACGTGCGCGAGCAGGGTGCTGCGCCGGAACATCAGTCGAGCCAGTTGCCGTGAGTTCGACTGCGCCGCCTCCACCCTCGGCTTCTGGGCCGCCTCATACCGCGCGAGCCGTTCCGCCACACCGCCGGGAGCTGCCCCGGTGAGCGTGTTGCACAGCACCCACGCCGACTCGATCGCCATGCCCGCGCCGATGCCGGCGGTCGGCAGGAAGCCGGCGGCCGCGTCGCCGAGAAGCACCGTGCGCCCCGTCGCCCATCGGTCCGTCCGAACGTCGTCGAGCACCCAGAAGAACGGGTCCTCGGCGGCGTCCATCGCCTCGAGCACCCGGCGAAGCCGCGGCGTCGACGCCGTCAGGGCGTTTCGGATGCGGTCCACGAACGCTGACGGGCCGTCGGCGAGGTCGGCACGCGGACCGCCGATGAACGCGCCGACGGCGCCCTTCACGGGATAGCTGCCGACGAAGAATCCGTCGCCCCACAGCTCCTCGCCGAGATCGGGCTCGGCGTCGGCCGGCGCCCAGCTCACCCAGCCGCCCCATCCCGTCACGGTCGTCTGCGGCGAGCGTCCGCCTGGCACGAAGCGGCGTGTCGCGGAATGGATGCCGTCGGCGATGATCACGACGTCGAAGTCCGCCGCGCGCCCGCCGTCCGGAGTCTCGAAGGTCACCGCGACGCCGGCGCCGGACTCGGCGAGCGACGACACCCGAGTGTGCCAGGCCACGTCGCAGCCGCCGACGGAGAGCGCATCGAGCAGGGCGGCGCGGCTGAGGCCGCGGTACTGCCCGTACTCGGCGAGCAGGGCGGCGAGCGAGTCCTGCCGCAGCGCCGTCCCGCGGTGCGAGAGCACTCGATACCGGTCCATGCGCGTGCTGCCGTCCTGGTATGCCCCTCGGGCGCCGAGCTGCTTTATCGCCGCGTCGACCATGGGCATGAGCGCGATCATGTAGCCCGCGTTCGCATCGGGCCCCGTCCCGTCGACGAGCACGGGTCGGATGCCGCTTGAGCGCAGCAGTTGCGCCGCCGTCGTTCCCGCGATTCCCGCGCCGACCACGAGCACGCGCAGCTCGGACTCGGACAGGACCGCCAACTGCTTCTCGAGCTCGCGCGACGTGAACACTTCGACCTCCCGGTAGGGCCAGACACGGTGGACTGACTGGTCCACTCACGATACCTCCTTTGGACCGAGCGGTCCAGAAGGAGTATCGTCTTCTCATGGTCCTGTCCGCCGAACGCCGTTCGCTGCTCGTCCGCACCGCTGCACGCGAGTTCGCGCGCGTGGGCTTCGAACAGGCGTCGCTCAACGCCGTCATCCGCGACTGCGGCCTGAGCAAGAGCTCGTTCTACCACGTGCTCGACTCGAAGGCGGCGCTCTACGAGCTCGTGATCGACGACATCGCCCGCGACCTCGCCGCCGCCCTCGACGCGCCCGAGCCGGCCGCCTTCGCCGGTCCGGAATTCTGGCAGCGGGTCGAGGAGTTCATCGGCCGGCTCGCGGAGGTGCTCGCGTCAGATGAGGCCTTCACCCAGCTCGCGCATATGATCTACGACCGAAGGCCGCCGCGCGACGACGGCGCGGGCGCCCGCGTCACGCAGACCGCTCAGGCGTGGGTCGGCGAGCTCGTCGCCGTGGGCCGAGACTGCGGAGCCGTGCGCGCCGACCTCCCCGAGTCGCTGCAGGGCGCCCTGGCCGTCGCGGTGCTCCGCGCGATGGACGAGTGGAGCGTCGCCCACCTCGACGAGATTCCCGCGGCGGCGATGCCCGCGCTCCTGGCGGCCCAGTTCGCGGCCCTCCGCCGGCTGCTCGACGCGTAGGCCGGCTCGATGCTACGAGAACGACGCCGAGAGGGCGGCGACGGATGCGGCGACGGCCTCGGCCGCTGCCGCGCCGTCCTCGAGCGTCGCCGTCGCGGGGAAGGTGAAGCGCACCGCCGTCTGGGCCACTCGGGGCTCGATGCCCATCGCCGTGAGCACGTGCGAGGCCTCGTCGCTTCCCGCGGCGCACGCCGAGCCGCTCGACGCGGTCACTCCGCGCCGTTCGAGCTCGAGCAGCACGGCCTCGCCGCTCGTGCGGGAGAAGCAGAACGAGGCGTGGTTCGGCAGCCGCTCCGTCGCGCTCCCCGTGAGGAACGCGCCGGGTGCGGAGTCGAGGACGCGGGCGATGAACGCGTCGCGCACCGCGCTCGCTCGCGTCGCGGCATCCGCCCTCTCGGCCTCGGCGAGCTCGAGCGCCGTCGCGAGGGCAACCGCGAAGGCGACGTTCTCGGTGCCCGAGCGGCGGTCGCGCTCCTGGCCGCCGCCGTGGATGAGCGGCTCAACGGGGAGGCGCCCGCGAATGGCCGCGACGCCGATGCCCTTCGGCGCGCCGACCTTGTGCCCCGCGAGCGTCAGCGCGTCGGCGCCGAGGCCCGCGAGGGGAAGCCAGCCCGCCGCCTGCACGGCGTCGGTATGCAGCGGAACGCCCCGCCGGGCAGCGACCGCGGAGAGACCGGCGATGTCGGCGATCGTGCCGACCTCGTTGTTCGCGTATGCGAGGCTCACGAGCGTCGTGTCGTCGCGCAGCTCGCGCTCGAGAGCCTCGGGAGTGACGACGCCGTCGGAGGTCACGTCGACGAAGCTCACGTCGAAGCCGTGCAGGCGGCGCAGGTGATCGGCGGATGCCAGTACGGCCTCGTGCTCGAGCGGCGAGGTGACGATGTGCCGCCCGCGGGGGTCGCCGAGGGCGATGCCGATGACGGCGAGGTTGTCGGCCTCCGTCCCGCCGCTCGTGAACACGACATCGCCCGCGCGCATGCCGAGCACCCGCGCGACGCGCGATCGGGCGTCGGCGAGGGCGGCTGCGGCGCGCTCGCCGACGCCGTGGTGGCTCGAGGGATTGCCGAACTCGCCCGTCAGATACGGCCACGCCGCCTCGAGGGCCTCGCGGCGCACCGGCGTCGTCGCCGCCTGGTCGAGGTACATGTCAGGCCTCCGCGACCTCGACATCGAGGCCGAGATCGAGCGAGCGCACACTGTGCGTGAGCGCACCGGAGGAGATGACGTCGACGCCCGTCGCGGCGATCTGCCGCACCGTGGCGAGAGTGACGTTGCCGCTCGCCTCCACGACGGCGCGCCCGGCGATCAGGGCGACGCCCTCGCGCAGCTGCTCGAGGGTGAAGTTGTCGAGCATGACGATGTCGGCGCCGCCCGCGAGAACCGGCTCGATCTGGTCGATCCGGTCGACCTCGACCTCGATGCGCATCGTGTGCGGGATGCGCTCGCGCGCGGCGCGGATCGCCTCCGTCACCGAGAGCCCGCGGGCCGTGAGCACGGCAAGGTGGTTGTCCTTGGCCATGACCGCGTCGGAGAGCGAGAAGCGGTGATTGCTCCCGCCGCCGGCCGCGACCGCGTGGCGTTCGAACGCGCGAAGGCCCGGCGTGGTCTTTCGCGTGTCGGCGATGCGGACGCCTGTGCCGCCGACGGCGTCGACGAAGGCGCGCGTGAGCGTCGCGATTCCGGAGAGCCGCTGCACGAAGTTGAGGCCGATGCGCTCGGCGCGCAGCACCGCCCGCGCGGACCCCGTCACCGTCGCGAGAACGTCGCCCGCCTCGAAGCGATCGCCGTCCGCGCGCTCGAGGTGCACGGCTGTCGCGGCATCGGTGAGCCGGAAGGCGGCTGCGAACACCTCGCCTCCGGCGAGCACTCCCGCTTCGCGGGCGCGCAGCACCGCTCGCGCCGTCGCCGTCTCTGGGATGAACGCCTCACTCGTGACGTCGCCGCTCGGCGCGTCCTCGTCGAGCGCGGTCTGCACGGTTCGGTCGATGTGCGCGGTCGTCAGCATGTCGCTGCCTCCAAGTGAGGGATGCCGGCGCGCACGCTGCGCGCCTGAGCGGGGTCGGGGTCGGGGAAGTCCAGGCGCGCGTGCGCGCCGCGGGACTCGGTTCGCGCGGCGGCCTGCCGCACAAGAACCTGCGCGAGCAGCAGCAGATTGCGATCCTCGAGCGCCGTGCGCGCCGGCCCGGCGCACTCCTGGCCGACGTTCTGCCACGTCGCGAGCTGCGCCGCGGCGGATTCGAGCTGCTCGCCCGTGCGCTCGAGTCCGGCGGCCGCCCACATCAGGCTCTGCAGCGCCGCGCGTGGCACGGCGGGCACGAGGATCGCGGCGGCCGGATCGGATGCCGCGACGCGCCCGCGTGCGGTCTCGGGGATCGCGGCCGCGGCGCGCACGGCGAACACGGCGCCCTCGAGCAGCGAGTTCGAGGCGAGCCGGTTGGCGCCGTGCACGCCGGTGCACGCAGCCTCCCCGACCGCGAACAGGCCGGGAACGCTCGTGCGGCCGTGCAGGTCGGTGGCGATGCCGCCCATCCAGTAGTGCGCGGCGGGCGTCACGGGGATCGGCTCGCGCGTCCAGTCGAGGCCGGCGGCCCGCACCGCCGCGTCGATCGTGGGGAAGCGCCGGCGAAGCCCCGGCACCCCGGTCGCGTCGAGAAGCACGGGCGCGCCGTTCTGCTCGGCCATGCGCCGGGCGATGCCGAGCGCGACGATGCTGCGCGGCGCGAGCTCCGCGCGCGGATCGATGTCCGTCATGAATCGGCGC
This sequence comes from Paramicrobacterium humi, assembly GCF_900105715.1. NCBI lineage: Bacteria > Bacillati > Actinomycetota > Actinomycetes > Micrococcales > Microbacteriaceae > Paramicrobacterium > Paramicrobacterium humi. Next base: position 31,409 of record NZ_FNRY01000002.1, read on the forward strand.
CCCGCGGCATCCAGGAGCACGGCTCCCTCACCGCGAACGGCCTCGGAGACGAGGAACGGGCGCTCGCCCGCGAGCACGGTGGGGTGGAACTGGTAGAACTCCGCGTCGGCCAGTTCGGCCCCCGCGCGGAGCGCTGCCGCTTGGCCGTCGCCGGTCGCGACGTCGGGGTTCGTCGTGTGTGCGAACAGCTGTCCGCCGCCGCCGGTCGCGAGGATCACGGCGTCGGCGTCGACGCGTTCGCGCCGGCCATCCCGCAGAAGCTCGATTCCGGCGACCGATCCGGCCGAGACGACGAGGTCGACGAGCATGCTGTTCTCGAGCGTGCGGATGCCGCTCTCGCGCACGCGCGCGGCGAGCGCCGTCTCGATGGCGCGGCCTGTCGCGTCGCCGCCCGCGTGCACGATGCGCGGGTAGGAGTGCGCGGCCTCGAGGCCCTTCGCGAACGCGCCGCGCTCCCGGTCGAAGTCGACGCCCGCCGCCACGAGTTCCCGGATGCGGGCGGGGCCCTCCGTGCACAGCGCGCTCACGGCATCCGCGTCGCTCAGGCCGGCTCCCGCCGCGAGGGTGTCGGCGATGTGGTCGGCGACGCTGTCGTCGTCGAAGAGAACGCCCGCGATGCCGCCCTGCGCGTGCGGCGTGCACCCGGACTCCAGGCCGGTCTTCGTCACGAGCGTGACGTCGTGCCGGTGAGCGGCGTGCAGCGCCGCGGTGAGCCCGGCGATGCCGGATCCCACCACGATGACGCGCGTCATCTCAGGCCTTCGGCTTCGCGGCGAGCATCCGCTCGAGCGCGACGCGTGCGGGCTCGGCGACGTCGTCCGCGACGCTGATGCGGTTGACGACCTCGCCGTCGACGAGGCTCTCGAGCACCCACGCGAGGTAGCCGGGGTGGATGCGGTACATCGTCGAGCACGGGCACACGACCGGGTCGAGGCAGAAGATCGTGTGCTCCGGATGCTGCGCCGCGAGGCGCTGCACGAGGTTGATCTCGGTGCCGATCGCGAACGTGGTTCCCGCGGGAGCCGCTTCGATGGCCTTGCGGATGTAGTCGGTCGAGCCGTACTCGTCGGCGGCATCCACGACGTCCATGGGGCACTCGGGGTGCACGATCACCCGCACGCCGGGGTGCTCGGCGCGCGCCTTCTCGATCTGCGCGACGCTGAAGCGCTTGTGCACCGAGCAGAAGCCCTGCCACAGGATCACGCGCGCGTCATCGAGCTGCTCGTGGACGTTGCCGCCGAGCGGTCGGGCGGGATTCCACATCGGCATGCGCTCGAGCGGCACGCCCATGTGCTTGGCCGTGTTGCGGCCCAGGTGCTGATCGGGGAAGAACAGCACCCGCTGCCCGCGTTCGAACGCCCACTCGAGCACGGTCTCCGCGTTCGACGAGGTGCAGACGATGCCGCCGTTGCGGCCGCAGAATCCCTTGATCGCCGCCGAGGAGTTCATGTAGGTCACGGGGATCACGGGCACGCGTCCCTGGGCGTCCGGCTGCGTGCCGTACAGCTCCGTGAGCTGCTCCCAGCACTCCTCGACCTGATCGATCGAGGCCATGTCGGCCATCGAGCAGCCCGCGGCGAGGTTCGGCAGGATCACGCTCTGCGCCGGCCCCGAGAGCAGGTCGGCGGTCTCGGCCATGAAGTGCACGCCGCAGAACACGATGGCCTCGGCCTCCGTTCGCGCCTTCGCGGCGTTCGCGAGCTGGAACGAGTCGCCGACGTAGTCGGCGTACTGCACGACCTCGTCGCGCTGGTAGAAGTGCCCGAGAACGACGACGCGGTCGCCGAGCGCCGATTTCGCCGCTCGCACGCGCGCGTCGAGTTCGTCGGCGGTCGCGTCCCGGTACCGCTGGGGCAGTTCGCCCTGACGCGGCGCGGTCGCGGGGATCGGGTCCGCCATCGACGCCCCCGGGCCATACCCGGGGGACACGTCGACGTCCCACGGCGCGGTGAGCAGGTCGGTCGTGCAGGTCGAGCCGGCGCGCGTGCCCGTTGAGATGTCGCGAATGGTGAGGTCGACGGATGCCGAGAGTGTCATGGTTGTGACTTTCGTGCGAGGGGAGAGGGGAGTGGGTCAGCGACCGGAGAGCGGGCCGTTGTCGGCGAGCTCGATGGAATGGTCGTGGCGGTAGAGGCGCGCGGGACGATGGCGTCCGCCCGTGCGGAATTCGTCGGTCGGCACGACGAGACCCGTCGACTCGACCTGGCGGCGGAAATTGGCGGGGTCGAGGTCGCGCTCCAGAACGACCTCGTGCACTTCGCGCAATTCGGAGAGCGTGAACGTCTCCCCGAGAAACGCGGCGGCGATGCGGCTGTACTCCATCTTGTTGCGCAGCCGCCAGAGCGCGTACTCCACGATGAGACTGTGGTCGAACGCGAGAGGCGGAAGCGCATCGGCGAGGAACCAGCGCACGTTCTCGGTCTCGAGCCCCGCGCTCGCCTCGTCGGCGTGCACGAGCGCCCAGTACACGATCGAGACCGTGCGGTCGTCCGAGCGGTCCGGACGGCCGAACGCGTACAGCTGCTCGAGGTAGCGCGGGGCGAGGTGCGTCGTCTCGCGCAGGTTGCGCGCGGCCGACGCGGCGAGATCCTCGGCGGGGCCGAGCGGTCCGCCGGGAAGCGCCCACAGTCCCTTGTGGGGCGAGCGGATGCGGCGCACGAGCGGAAGCCAGAGCGCGGGGTGCGCGGTCTCGGGGTGGGGGCGCAGCGCGAAGATCACTGTCGACACCGCGAGGGTGAGGGATGCCGCCATGAGACCTCCTGTTAAAGTCACTGTGACTTTTACTGGTGTCCATCTTAGTGTCATCGTGACCAGAAGCGAAAGTCCGTGTCGTTGCGTCGCCCGCAAACCGTCATCGATTCCGACGTCGGCCTGGGCTATGCTTGGCGTGCAAATGAATATCGGGCCGCACACGCGATGCGGGAGAGCCCGGCTCGCCGGGCACCGAAGGAGCAAGCCTCCCCGCCAATCTCTCAGGTTCTGTACCGCATCGATCTGGCCACTCTGAAAAGCGAAGCGACGCGCTTCCGCCCACGGTGAAAGCCGCCTTCCGCGGTGAAGCTCTCAGGCCAATGACAGAGGGGGAGTTCCCAGACAAGCGCACCTCGCGTGCACGGCGGCATTGGAGAACTCTGTGTCCGATTCTGAGCAGTCCCCGCAGGCGAGCGAGCCGCGCCGCAGCCCGCTGCACGCCGAGCACGAGCGCGCCGGCGCGAGCTTCACCGACTTCGCCGGCTGGCTCATGCCCGTGCGCTACACGAGCGACCTCGCCGAGCACCGCGCCGTGCGCGAGGCGGCCGGCATCTTCGACATCTCCCACATGGGGGAGGTCACTCTCGCGGGGCCAGGGGCCGCAGCGGCCCTCGACTTCGCGCTCTCGACGCAGCCGTCAACCCTCGCGGTCGACCAGGCTCGCTACTCCCTGCTTCTCGACGAGCACGGCGGCATTCTTGACGACCTCATCGTCTACCGCACAGGCGAGGAAGAATTCCTCGTCATCGCCAACGCCGGCAACCGGGACGTCGTCGCCGCGGAGCTCAGCGCTCGAGCCGCGGAATTCGATGCCGGCGTCGACGACGTGTCGGAGGCGATGGCGCTCATCGCCGTGCAGGGGCCGCGGGCGCAGGAGATCCTCGCCGACGTCGGCGGACTCGACGCTCCGGGGCTCGCCGAACTCAAGTACTACCGCGCGAGTCGCGGACGGTTCCGCGGGCTCGACGTCTTCATCGCGCGCACCGGATACACGGGCGAAGACGGCTTCGAGCTCATGATCGCGCCAGAGGGCGCGATCGCCCTCTGGCAGGCGATCCTCGCCGCGGGCGAACCGCTCGGTCTCGTGCCGGCCGGCCTCGCGAGTCGCGACTCGCTGCGCCTTGAAGCGGGAATGCCGCTGTACGGCCACGAGCTCGGCCGCGAGATCCACCCGGCGCAGGCGGGTCTCGGGCGGGTCGTGCGCTTCGACAAGACCGGAGACTTCGTCGGGCGAGCGGCTCTCGAAGCCGCCGACGACACTGCCTCGCCCGTCCTCGTGGGTCTCGTCCTGGACGGGCGCCGCGCGGGGCGAGCGGGCTACCCGGTCGTCGCGGGGGATCTGCGCGTCGGGTCCGTCACGAGCGGGCTGCTCTCTCCGACGCTCGGCTATCCCATCGCGATGGCTTACGTGGAACCCGCCGCCGCGGCATCCGGAACCGAACTCGGCATCGACGTGCGGGGAACCCGCATTCCCGCGACAGTGACCGCCCTGCCCTTCTACTCAAGGAATAAGTGATCGACATGACAGACCTCAGCGCTCTCAGCTACACGGCGGACCATGAGTGGCTCCGCGTCGACGGGAACGTCGCGACGATCGGAATCACCGACTACGCCGCCGACCAGCTCGGCGACGTCGTCTTCGTGGAGCTGCCGGCCGTCGGCGACACCGTCACGGCGGGAGCGGCGGTGGGCGAGATCGAGTCGACGAAGTCGGTCGGCGAGCTCATCGCACCCGTCGATGGAACCGTCACCGCGGTCAACGACGCCGCCGTCGACGACCCGGCCCTCGTCAACAGCGCGCCGTTCGAGGGTGGATGGCTCATCGCCGTCGAATTCTCCGCGCTGCCCGACACCCTCCTCGACCGCGCCGCCTACGAGAAGCTGGTCACCGAGTGATGGCGGACTCGTTCGACGATCGGCACATCGGCATCGACGACGCCGCGCGCCGGCGAATGCTGGACGCGCTCCGCTTCGAGAGCATCGACGATCTCGTGCGCTCTGCGATCCCGCCGAGCATCCGTGTCGACGAGGCCCACGAGAGCATCATCCCCGCTGCGCTGACCGAGCGGGAGGCGCTGCGGGAGCTGCGCGAGCTCGCCGGCCGCAACACCGTGAACACGTCGCTCATCGGGCTCGGGTACTACGGCACGATCACACCGGCCGTGATCACGCGCAACGTCCTGCAGAACCCGTCGTGGTACACGGCGTACACGCCCTACCAGCCCGAGATCTCGCAGGGCCGGCTCGAGGCGCTCATCAACTTCCAGACGATGGTCGCGGATCTGACCGGCCTCGACACCGCGAACGCCTCCATGCTCGACGAGGGCACCGCCGTCGTCGAGGGGATGCTGCTCGCGCGTCGAGCGTCGAAGGCGAAGACCGACACCTTCATCGCCGACGCCGACGCTCTGCCGCAGACCCTCGCGCTGCTGCGCGGCCGCGCCGAGGCCGTCGGCATCGATCTCGTCGTGGCGGATCTCGCGAGCGACCCTGAGCTGCCCGAGCACTTCGGCGTTTTCGTGCAGTACCCCGGCGCATCGGGGCGCGTCTGGGACCCCTCCGGACTGATCGAGCGCTCGAAGGCGCACGGCGCGCTCGCCGTTGTCGCCGCAGACCTGCTCGCTCTGACTCTGCTCGCCGCACCGGGCGAGCTCGGCGCCGACGTCGCCGTCGGCACGACCCAGCGGTTCGGCGTCCCCATGGGCTTCGGCGGACCGCACGCCGGCTACATGGCGGTGCGAAAGGGCCTCGAGCGGCAGCTGCCCGGCCGGCTCGTCGGCGTGAGCAAGGACGCCGACGGCCATCCCGCGTACCGGCTCAGCCTGCAGACCCGGGAGCAGCACATTCGCCGAGAGAAGGCGACGTCCAATATCTGCACGGCGCAGGTGCTGCTCGCGGTCATGGCCTCGATGTACGCGGTCTACCACGGACCGGACGGCCTGCGCGGCATCGCGACCGGCGTCGCCACGAAGGCCGGGCTGCTCGCCCGTTGGCTCTCGGATGCCGGGGTCGAGATCGTGCACGAGAACTTCTTCGACACCGTGCTCGCGCGTGTGCCCGGCCGGGCGGCCGCGATCGTCGCCGCTGCGCACGACGAAGGCATCCTGCTCTGGCAGCGCGATGACGACACCGTCGGCGTCTCGGTCGACGAGACCACCGACACCGCCACGGTGCACCGGGTCGTCCGCGCGTTCGGAGGGCCGGAGAGCCGCTCGTTCGCGTTCGTGGTGGAGGCGGTGGCCGATCATCTGCCGCATCAGCTGCAGCGCGCGAGCGACTTCCTCACGCACCCGGTGTTCAGCGCGCATCACTCCGAGACCGCGATGATGCGCTATCTCAAGCGCCTCGCGGACCGCGACTACGCCCTCGACCGGGGGATGATCCCGCTTGGCAGCTGCACGATGAAGCTCAACGCGGCCACCGAGATGGAGGCCATCACGTGGCCGGAGTTCGCCGAGCTGCACCCCTTCGCGCCCGCCGGCGACGTCGCGGGCAGCCTCGAGCTCATCCATCAGCTCGAGCGCTGGCTCGCCGACGCGACGGGCTATGACACGGTCTCGCTTCAGCCCAACGCGGGCAGCCAGGGCGAACTCGCCGGGCTGCTCGCGATCCGCGGCTACCACCGGTCCCGGGGTGACCACGAGCGCACCGTGTGCCTCATCCCCTCGAGCGCGCACGGCACGAACGCGGCATCCGCCGTTCTGGCCGGCATGCGCGTCGTCGTCGTCGCGTGCGACGAGAACGGCAACGTCGACCTCGGCGACCTGTCGGCGAAGATCGCCGAACACGGCGAGACCCTCGCGGCGCTCATGATCACCTACCCGTCGACGCACGGCGTGTACGAGCACGACGTGGCGCGCATCACGGCGGCCGTCCACGAGGCCGGTGGTCAGGTGTACATCGACGGCGCGAATCTCAACGCGCTGCTGGGCTACGCCCGCTTCGGCGACTTCGGCGGCGACGTGTCGCACTTGAACCTGCACAAGACGTTCTGCATCCCGCACGGCGGCGGCGGGCCAGGCGTCGGCCCCGTCGCGGCGAAGGCTCACCTTGCGCCGTTCCTGCCCGGGCACCCGATGGCGCAGTCGAACGACCACGGCGGTTTCACCCACGATGGAGCGCCCGTGTCGGCAGCGCCGTACGGCAGCCCGAGCATCCTGCCGATCACGTGGGCGTACATTCGAATGATGGGTCCCAACGGGCTCGCGCGCGCCACGCGCGCGGCCGTGCTGAGCGCCAACTACATCGCCGCTCGGCTGAACCCGCACTTCCCTGTGCTGTACTCCGGAGACAACGGGCTCGTCGCCCACGAGTGCATCCTCGACCTGCGACCGTTGACGAAGGAGACGGGAATCACCGTCGACGACGTGGCGAAACGTCTTGTCGATTACGGGTTCCACGCGCCGACGATGTCGTTTCCCGTGCCGGGCACGCTCATGGTCGAGCCGACGGAGAGCGAAGATCTCGCGGAGCTCGACCGGTTCATCGAGGCGATGATCGGCATCAAGGCCGAGGCGGACGCCGTGGCAGCAGGGGAGTACCCCGCCGACGACAACGTCCTCGTGAACGCTCCGCACACTGCTCTCAGCATCGCGAACGCCGAGTGGCAGCATCCGTACTCCCGGGAGCGAGCAGTGTTCCCGGTGAGCGCGCTCGCACGCGACAAGTACTGGCCGCCCGTGCGTCGCATCGATCAGGCGTACGGCGACCGCAATCTGATGTGCGCGTGCCCGCCGATCGAGGCGTTCAGCTGAGGGGTTGGTCAGCGAAGCTGAACAATGCGACCCGATTCGCCCCATGCGCGATCTGCGGTGAGTACGGTCTCATCACAACGGTCGGCCAGTGCGAGGCACAGACGATCGGCCAATGAGAGACCTATGCCGCTGCGCCAGAGTGAGGCCGCGCGTTCTCCGTCAGCCAGCGTGACGGGTTCCACGAGAAGCGGATAACTGAGCAGCAGGCCGCGTGCGAATTATCACGCGGCATCCTCGGTTCGTGACGCTGCTCGCCGTTCCTCCACAAGCTCGTCAACGAGACTCTTTCCTGAGAGCTGTTCACGGACGATTCGTGTTGCTTGCTCCCGCGTCGCGACCACGACGCCCTCGGGCGTCTCGATGAACAGCAGAGACGTGCCCTGCTGCCAGTGCTGCCGGCTTCGAAGTTCCGCGGGAACAACCAAACGGCCTCCCTCGCCCATCGAAGCGGCGTACGTGGTATCCATGTCCGAAACGTACCACCGGTCGTTCGTGAGTGGGAGAGTGCTAGCTCACGCCGAACAGCCCGGGCCACCACGCCACGGCGAGCGGATAGCCCACGAACGACACGAGATCGAGCAGGAAGTGCGCGACAACGAGCGGCGCGACGCGTCCGAATCGGGTGTAGAGCCAGCCGAACACGACGCCCATCACGACGTTTCCGACAAACGGCCCGAAGCCCTGGTACAGGTGGTAGCTGCCGCGCAGTACGGCCGCCGAGCAGATGATCGCCCAGCGGCTCCAGCCCAGTTGCCGTAGCCGCGTGAAGAGATAGCCGATCACGATGACTTCCTCGAGGAGGGCGGCGCGCACGGCGGAGAGCACGAGTACCGGGATCGTCCACCAGTACGCGTCAAGTCCGGAGGCGTGTACGGCGACCGTGATGCCGAAGAGACGACCGAGGGCGTACAGGCCGAGGCCGGGAACACCGATGCAGACAAGCAGGAGCGCGCCGCCGCCGATGTCCCGCAGCGGCTTCGACGCGTCCAGACCGATCCGCCGGAATGCCGATCGCCCGGGCAGCCAGAGCAGGTACAAGGCGAGCGCGACGGGAACGACGTCGAAGACGAGACCGAGAAGCTGATAGGTGAGATCAAGCCACTCGCGCGGACTCTGCGTGGGATTGAGAGTCGTTGACTGGTCCGCGAGCGACGTTCCGGCCGTGACACGGGCGATTATCGCGACGATCGAGTAGACGGCCGAGGACCCGAGGGACAGGCCGAGCACGATAACGATCTCCCACCAGAGCCTCACTCGTGCGCCTTGGTGTGTCACAGTGTCTGTCGCGGCCATTGCTCGTTTCGATCGTGTGGCAGGCAATGGCGCCAGTGTAGCGTTCTGGGGGAGCGGGAGGTGCCATGGGGAAGGCTCGAGTCGGTGCCGTAGCGATGGTTCTGGCGGCGGCGACGGCGCTGGTCGGCTGCACATCCTCCGCACCGCAGGAGGACTCCTCCGTGACCATCGGGTGGGGCGATCGCTTCAACTCGTACAACGTCAGCACGAGCTACGGGGCCGCGTCGATAAACGGCAATATCACGAGCCTCACGCTCTCGGGCTTCACCGCATACGACAACACGCTCGAGCTGCGTGACGACACATCATTCGGCTCGGTGGAGAAGATCTCCGACGATCCGCTCGTCGTTCGTTACAGTCTCGCCGACACGGCGACGTGGTCGGATGGGACGCCCGTGGATGCCGCCGACCTGCTGCTCGACTGGGCGGCGAACTCGCGTGCCCGCGACACGCCCTCGTTCGACCCGGGCGACTATCTCCAGCACGTGGCGGACACTGGCTCCGCGACACTTCCCGACGACACGGTCTACTTCGACTCGGGGGCGAGCCCGGAGATCGGACTCGGACTGGTCGACGAGCTCCCGCAGATCTCCGACGACGGGCGATCGATGACCGTCACCTACTCCGCGCCGAACGAAGACTGGCAGCAAGCGCTCCCACCGCCGCTTCCCGCGCACGTCATCGCGCGGAACAGCCTCGGCACCGATGACCCGGACGCCGGGAAGCACGCGGTCATCGACGCGATCACGGAACCCGACAGCACCGCGCTGTCGAAAATCGCTTCGTTCTGGAACACCGGTTTCAACTACACCTCCCTCCCCGATGACGAGGGCCTCTACCTCTCGAGCGGTCCCTACGTGATCGACCGGCTCGATCCCGATACCGGCGTCACGCTGCGTGCGAACCCGGAGTATCGCGGCAAGCACGCGCCGTCGATCGAGACCATCGACGTGCGATACATCCCGGATCCCACGGATGCCGTGACAGCGCTCGCCGACGGTGAGGTGGACGTCATCTCCCCGCAAGCAACGGCGGCCGTCGCGAACGTGATCGCCGACGTGGAAGACGTCAAGATCCTCATCGGCTACGTCGCAAGCTTCGAGCACCTCGATCTCCAGTTCGGCACGTCCAAGAACGGCGTCTTCGATGATCCGCGCGTCCGCGAAGCGTTCCTCAAGGTCGTGCCCCGTCAGCAGATCGTCGATGAACTCATCCGCCCGATCGTCGGCAAAGACGCGAGTGTGAGGGATTCCTTCGTCTTCATCCCCGGCACCGAAGGCTATGCCGCATCCGTCAAAGCGAGCGCGGCGGGCGATTTCGACGCTGTCGACGTCGACGGCGCGCAGAAGCTCCTCGCAGAGGCCGGAGTTCCGAATCCGGAGGTGTGCATCCTCTACGCCTCGAACAACCCGCGGCGGGCTCAGGAGTTCGCCCTGATCAAGGCCTCCGCCGAGCAGGCCGGCTTCACCGTGACGGACTGCGGCACCGAGCAGTGGCGCGAGATCCTCGGCGTCCCCGGCAAATACGACGCCTCGCTGTTCGCCTGGGAGTCCTCGAGTCTCGCTGCCGTCGATTCGGCGAGCCGGTACATGACTGGCGCGCGCAACAACCTCAACGGCTACTCGAGCGACAAGGTCGACGGACTGTACCGAACCTTGTCCGCAACATCGGATGCCGCCACGAGCGACCATCTGCTGGCCGACGTCGACGCGGCGCTCTGGGCCGATGCGTACGGTGCGCCGCTCTACCAGTTCCCCTCGATCACCGCCTACAACCCCGCGACGGTCCGAGGCGTCGAACCGTCGATTCTGTCGCCCACCGTGTTCTGGAACGTCTGGGATTGGACGATTCCCTGAGGCCGGGCGCGGTTTACTTCGCGTTCTCGTCGGCACACCGAACGTCCGCGATGAAAATCGGAGGAACGGCGAAGTTTATTGCACGAGACGGCCGGCAAGCGCATGATGCTGGCGATTCCGCACAATAAAGACCCAACCGGGTTACTGGTATGTAACGTTTTGGTTCAAGTATTTGGCATGCCTTAAGCCGAGTGCATATCGTCAGTTCTATCAATGCGGATACGAGCGAGCCTGCTCACGTCCGCGAGCAACCCCTTGCACCAGGAGGAACAGTGAGAATGTTCTCATCGCGACGGTCGCGTCTGCTGACAGCAACAGCTGTCGCGGGCGTTGCCGCGCTCGCGCTTGCCGGCTGTACGGCAAGCAACACAGACAACGGAGGTTCGGGCAAGAGCAGTGGGGGCGGGACGATCACCATCGCGGTGACAAACGCCTTCACCTCGTTCAACGGCGACACGCCCCAGTCGAACCTCGACACCAACGGAATGGTCGGCTACTTGACCGGCATCTCCGGCGGACTCGGCCTCGGAAGCTTCGAGACGCTCGACCCCAGCTATGAGGTCGTGAAGCAAGAGAGCTTCGGCACCATGGAGAAGACCTCCGACGACCCGCTCACCGTGAAGTACACGCTCAAGGACGGACTCAAGTGGTCCGACGGTGAGCCCATCACCGCTGATGACATGCTCTTCGCATGGGTCGTCAACTCGGGCTGGTTCGACGACGCGACGCTCGATCCCGAGACGGGCGAAGTCTCGAAGGGCACGCAGTACTTCTCGCTCGCGGGAAGCACGACGGGTCTCGACATGACGGACTTCCCGGAGATCAGCGACGACAACCTGTCGCTCACGATCAAGTACTCGGAGCCGTTCGTGGACTGGGAGCTCGTCAACATGATGGGCAAGCCCGCGCACGTTGCCGCTGACCACGCCGGCATCTCGCTTGAGGACATGATCAAGCTCTTCAAGGACACCCCGAAGGGCGACCCGGCGAACCCGGCCAAGCCCAACGACACCCTGAAGAAGATCGCGGACTTCTGGAACACCGGATACGACGTGACCTCGATGCCGAAGGACGACTCGCTTCTCGTTTCGAGCGGCCCGTTCGTCGTCAGCGCCTTCACGCCGGAGCAGTCGATCACGCTCGAGAAGAACCCTGAGTACAAGGGCGACAACGAGCCGGCTTACGACAAGCTGATCATCCGCTTCATCGGTGACACCAACGCACAGATCACGGCTCTCCAGAACGGTGAGGTCAACGCGATCTACCCGCAGCCTTCGGCCGACACGCTGACGGCTCTCGAGAAGATGAACGCCGAGCTGTTCCAGGGCGACCAGGTCTCCTACGACCACCTCGACCTCAACTTCGGAACCGAGACGTTCAAGGACCCGAAGGTTCGCGAGGCGTTCATGAAGACCGTCCCGCGCCAGCAGATCCTCGACTCGATCATCACGCCGATCAACGACAAGGCTGAGGTCCTGAACTCGCAGATCTTCCTGCCCGCGAACAAGGAGTACAAGGACGCTGTCGCTGCCAGCGGCTACGACCAGTACAACGAGCCTGACATCGACGGCGCCAAGGCGCTGCTGAACGGCGCGACCCCGACCGTCCGGATCCTCTACAACACCGAGAACCCGAACCGTGTCGACTCGTTCCAGGCGATCAAGAACAGCGCTGAGAAGGCCGGATTCAAGGTCGTCGACGCCGGTTCGAAGGACTGGGGCTCGCTGCTCACCAGCAACGACTACGATGCATCCATCTTCGGCTGGATCTCGCCCGGTGCCGGTAGCGCCGCCCTCCCGCAGATCTTCAAGACCCGCGGTGGCGGAAACTACAACCACTACAGCGACGCCGAGGTCGACAAGCTCGTCGACCAGAGCCAGGTGACCCTGGACCCGGACGAGCTGGCCCAGATCAAGATCAAGATCGACGCTGCCACGGCGAAGGACTTCTACGGTCTGCCGCTGTTCCAGCTGCCCGGTCTGTTCGCGAGCAACGGCACGATTGATGGAATCAAGTACATGGGCAACCAGACGGGTCTCGTCTGGAACGCTCAGGACTGGACCCTCACGAAGTGATCTAGTCTGTTACATCGGGGCGCCGCAATGTCCAGCATTGCGGCGCCCCGCTACGACAAGGGGCACATCCTTGTCTACACTTGATTCGCTCGCACGAGGTCTAACCCTGTCGTCGTGCACCAACGCGAGAGATTCCACAACATGGTCAGTTACATCCTGAGACGCATCCTCGTCTCCATCCTGATCCTCATCGCGGCGTCGTTCATCATGTACGTCCTCGTCGCGAACTCGGGTGATCCCCTCATGGACCTCCGGGGCAGCAACGCCCCCAACAAAGACCAGCTGATTGCCGCGCGCGTTCAGGCGCTGGATCTGAACGTCCCCCCACCGCTTCGATGGTTCCTCTGGCTCGGCGGCGCTGCCGGATGCCTGGTCCCATTCGCCAACATGTGCGACCTCGGTCTCACGCTGTCCAACGCCGAAGTCACGACGATCCTGCCGACGGCGATGTGGTCGACGATCCAGCTCGTCACGATCTCCCTCGTCGTCGCGATCATCCTCGGCATCATCGTCGGCATCGCGACGGCCCTCCGGCAGTACAGCGGTTTCGACTTCAGCATGACGTTCGTCAGCTTCTTCCTCTACTCGCTTCCGTCATTCCTCGTCGCGGTGCTGCTCAAGGAATTCATCGCGATCGACTTCAACGACTTCCTGCAACGCGATCCGACGCTGAGCGTGATCGCCATCGCCCTGATCGCCATCGTGCTCGGACTGATCTGGCAGGTCTTCATCGGCGGCGACCTGCGGCGTCGAGCCATCGTCTTCGCCGTCTCCGCCGTCGCGACCGCCGCGCTTCTGGCCTACATGTCGCTCACGAACTGGTTCATCAACCCCGGGTTCGGACCGGTCGGACTGCTTCTTCTCATTGCAGCGGTCGCCGTGGGCACCACAGCGACGATCGCGGGACTCTCGCACCGCCGGACGATGATCGTCGCGGGAGTCAACGGTCTCATCGCCTACGTCTCGTACTTCGCGCTGCAGGGCCTGTTCGACGTGTCGACGATCGGCACGATCCTCATCCTCGGCGTCGTCACGCTCATTGTGAGCCTCGCTATCGGATACTTCGCCGGCGGGAACGATCGCTCCCAGGTGATCAAGGTCAGCGCGATCACGGGCGTCCTCTCGGCCGCCCTGGTCGTGGTCGATCGGTTCATGCAGGCGTGGCCCGTCTACATGTCGAACCCGCGCATCAACAACCGCCCCATCGCGACAGTGGGCTCTCAGACGCCCGGATTCAGCGGTGACTTCTGGGTCAGCGGCCTCGATTCCTTCACGCACCTGCTGCTGCCCACGATCTCGCTGCTTCTCATCTCGTTCGCCGGGTACACGCGCTACGCCCGTTCCGGCCTGCTCGAGGTCATGAATCAGGACTACATCCGGACGGCGCGCGCCAAGGGTCTTCCCGAGCGCACGGTCATCGTGCGCCACGCTTTCCGGAACATGCTCATCCCGATCGCGACGCTCATCGCCGTCGACGTCGGGAACCTGCTCGGTGGAGCTGTGATCACGGAGTTCGTGTTCTCGATTCCCGGCATGGGGCAGCTGTTCAACACCTCGCTGCAACGCGTCGATCTCAACCCGGTCATGGGCTACTTCCTCGTGATCGCCATCGTCGCCATCGCCTTCAACTTCATCGCCGATCTGATGTACGCCGCTCTCGACCCCCGAGTGAGAGTGCACTGATGATCGCCCGCATCGACCCGACGCATCGTCGAGAGGACTCACAATGTCCACAATGACTCCCGAGCCCGCAGACGCCATCCCCACCCAGGAGGACGTCAAGGGAGAGAACCAGGGCCGGCTCATCTTCCGCCGGTTCGTCACCAACAAGATGTCCATGGTGTGCCTCGTGCTGTACGTCGCGATCATCGTGTTCTCGATCTCGGCAATCGGTCTCGGTCCGATTCCCGGCTGGTGGAAGTACAACTACAGCGACCTGAACCCGCAGCTCAACGCGGGACACCCGACTCTGTCATTCCTTCCGACGTGGCTGGGCGGCAACGGAATCTCGCTCGGCGAGCATCCGTTCGGCCAGAGCCGCATCGGCCAGGACTATTTCGCCATGACGATGCGAGGCGTGCAGAACTCGGTGCTCGTCATGATCCTCATCGGCGGCGTCGGCACGATCGTCGGAACCGTCGTCGGCGCCGTCGCGGGCTACTACCGCGGCTGGGTCGACGCGGTTCTCATGCGCATCACTGACATCTTCATCGTCATCCCCGCGCTCGTCATCGGCGCCGTCGTCGGTCGCACCGCTGGCGGCCTCGGCGTCTGGGTGCTCGGCGTCCTCCTCGCCCTCGTGACGTGGATGAGCATCGCCCGACTCGTGCGCGGCGAGTTCCTCACGCTTCGTGAGCGCGAGTTCGTCGAGGCGGCGCGCGTCGCGGGAGCGAGTGACGCCCGCATCATCTTCAAGCACATCCTCCCCAACGCGATCGGGGTCGTCATCGTCTCGGCCACGCTGCTCGCTGCGACGGCGATCCTGCTCGAGACGGCACTGAGCTACCTCGGTTACGGCATCCACGCGCCCGAGGTGTCGCTGGGGCGGTTGATCTCCGACAACCAGTCAGCGTTCTCGACGCGGCCCTGGCTGTACTGGTGGCCCGCCGTGTTCATCGTGAGCCTCGCGCTTCTCGTGAACTTCGTCGGCGACGGTCTCCGTGACGCCTTCGACCCCCGTCAGAAGCGATTCAAGCGACGCAAGATGCGGGAGTTCGCCGACCGGGCGAAGGGCGCCCATGACTGAGACGTCACTGCAGTACAAGCGCCGCGACGCTCAACACCACACCCGCCGTGAGAGTCACGATCGTGCCGCGATTCGGATGACGCTCCAGCATGGCCTCGTCAGCGCGTCCGAGTTCGATGCGGCCCGCTCGTTTGAGGGACTCCCACCGGTCACGCACGAGGCGAGCCGCATCGCCCGAGTCAGTGCCGCGCAGATCGCCGGGGCGCGACGAGGACACCAGATCCCGGCGCGACTTGCCTTCCTTGCGGGCGAGACGGAACGCGGTGATGCTGCCCGGTGCGGGAGCCGCGGTCACGGGAATCCGACGACCGGGCGTGAAGAGCGTCAGCGCGTACTTCGTGTCGACGTTGATGAGCGAGTGCCACGGGATGTGCGTGGTAGCGAACACGTTGTTGACAGTGATCGCATCGTCATCGACGGTGAGGCCGGGGCGCCACAGGCACACGAACGCGGCTGCCGCGATGGCGCCGAGCGGCACAAGCAGGGCGAGCCGAATCGGCATGCCGATGACCGCGAGCCAGATCACGGCCGCGGCAGCGCCGGCCGTGAGGGCCCAGCAGACGACGCACAGAATTCGATTGAAACGGGAGACGAAGCTCGCGGAGTCCACGCTTGTAGTCACCCCAACATGGTGCCATGCACGCACCACTGGAACGTAATGGCAACGGCCACAAGCCGCACGCACAGGAAGACACGCTCATGACCACCCCCACGAACGGGCGTTCCCCGGTACTCGAGATCACCGACCTCTCCGTCGACTTCGCCGTGGACCAGGTGTGGACACCGGCCGCCAAGCACCTCACGTATTCGATCGACGAGGGGCAAGTCGTTGCCGTCGTCGGCGAGTCGGGATCCGGAAAGAGCGCGAGCTCGATGGCGATCCTTGACCTCCTGCCGGAGACCGCACGCGTTCGGGGCAGCATCAAGCTCGAAGGAGAGGAGCTCGTCGGTCTGCCGTCGCGCAAGATGCGCACAATCCGCGGAAACCGCGTCGCCGCGATCTTCCAGGAGCCCATGACCGCACTGAACCCGGTGTTCACGATCGGATTCCAGATCGTCGAGGCGATCCGCGCCCACACGAACCAGACGCCGAGCGAAGCGTCGGCGCGCGCGATGGAACTGCTGCGACTCGTCGAGCTGCCCGACCCCGAGAAGGCGTTCAACTCCTATCCGCACCAGCTTTCCGGCGGGCAGCGGCAGCGCGCGATGATCGCGCAGTCCCTCGTGCTCGACCCCAAACTGCTCATCGCGGACGAGCCCACAACGGCTCTCGACGTGACGGTGCAGGCGGAGATCCTCGAGCTCATGCGCGACCTGCGCGACCGGCTCGGGAGTGCTGTGCTTCTCATCACCCACGACATGGGTGTCGTCGCGGACCTCGCCGACTGGATCGTCGTCATGAAGGAAGGCGAGATCGTCGAGCAGGGAGACGTCAACAGCATCTTCAACAATCCGCAGCATCCCTACACGCGCGCCCTGCTCGACGCGGTTCCCCACCTCGGCACGGGCGGTGAGGAAGGCGAGGAAGTCGACATCTCGAAGACGCTCGCCGCCGCCGCCAACGAGCGCACCGCGACCGACGTGATCACGGTCGACCCGTTCGCGAACGCGCACCCCGTACTCACGCTCGAGAACGTGAGCGTCGAATACGGCAAGAAGGGGAAACTCGGAGCCTTCCGCGCCGTCGATGACGTGAGCTTCACGGTCCGCGCGGGAGAGGTGATGGGCCTCGTCGGCGAGTCCGGATCGGGCAAGTCCACGATCGGCCGTGCGGCCATCGGACTGCAGCCGATCGCCGCCGGACGGCTCACCGTGGCCGACACCGACATCTCCCGAGGGGATCGACGCACGATCAAGTCCCTGCGGCGCAAGGTCGGCATCGTCTTCCAGGACCCGTCGTCGTCGCTCAACCCGCGGCTCCCGATCGGTGAGAGCATCGGAGAACCCCTGTTCCTCGCCGGTGAGGCGAAGGGAGCAGAGCTCGACCGCCGCGTCGAGAAGCTGCTCGACAGCGTCAACCTCGCGCGCTCGTACCGGAACCGCTTCCCGCACGAGCTCTCCGGCGGGCAGAAGCAGCGCGTCGGCATCGCGCGCGCCCTCTCGCTGAGCCCGCAGCTGCTGGTCGCCGACGAGCCCACCTCGGCTCTCGACGTGTCCGTGCAGGCGACCGTTCTCGACCTGCTCAGGGAGCTTCAGGCCGAGATGGGCTTCGCGTGCCTGTTCATCAGTCACGACCTCGCCGTCGTCGACTCGATGGCAGACCGGATCATCGTGCTCCACCACGGAAAGATCGCTGAGGAGGGAACGCGCGATCAGATCCTGCGCGCACCCAAGGACCCGTACACGCAGCGGCTCATCGCCGCGATCCCGGTTCCGGACCCGGACCTGCAGCGCGAGCGCCGCGAATTCCGTCGCCGCATCCTCGCCGAGACCGACGAGTAGCTCACTCTCGGGGCGGGCCCGCCACCGTCGGGCCTCGCTCCGCTCAGCGCACGCGAAGCTGGAGCGCGCGCAAGGGAGTAGAATGAATCGTTGGGCCGCTTCACGGTCCCAGCCGGATCTTCCCATTCAGCGCCTCGTCAATGTCGTCGGCCGCGGCCACGACACACTCGGCCGTGAGCCCTTCGCTCCAGGCGCACCCAACCGCACACACTGCAGGACAGGACACAGCTATGGCCATCGCCACGCGTGAAACCCTCCGGAACGTGGCGATCGTCGCGCACGTCGACCACGGAAAGACCACCCTGGTCGACGCCATGCTGCGTCAGACCGGCTCGTTCTCCGAACACGAGCACGTCGAAGAGCGCGCCATGGACTCGAACGAGCTCGAGCGCGAAAAAGGCATCACGATCCTCGCCAAGAACACGGCGATCTCGTACAACGGCGTCCACGCAACCCACGGCCCTGTCACGATCAACGTCATCGACACGCCCGGGCACGCCGACTTCGGCGGCGAGGTCGAGCGCGGCCTCTCCATGGTCGACGGCGTCGTCCTCCTCGTCGACGCGAGCGAGGGGCCGCTCCCGCAGACGCGTTTCGTGCTCCGCAAGGCGCTCGAGGCAAAGCTGCCCGTCATCCTGCTCGTGAACAAGACCGACCGAGGCGACGCGCGCATCGACGACGTCGTCTCGGAGAGCCAGGACCTGCTGCTCGGACTCGCGAGCGACATCGCCGAGGACATGCCCGACCTCGACATCGACGCGATCCTCGACGTTCCGGTTGTCTACGCGTCCGGAAAGGCCGGTCGCGCCTCCTTGGAGAAGCCTGCCGATGGCACGCTTCCCGAAAACGACAACCTCGAGCCGCTGTTCGAGGCGATTCTCGAGCACATCCCGGCTCCCACCTACGACGACGAGCACCCGCTCCAGGCGCACGTCACCAACCTCGACGCGTCGCCGTTCCTCGGCCGTCTCGCGCTGCTCCGCATCTTCCAGGGCACGATCACCAAGGGGCAGACCGTCGCCTGGGTGAAGAAGGACGGCAGCGTCTCGAACGTCCGCATCACCGAACTGCTCATGACGAAGGCCCTCGACCGCTACCCGGCCGAGAGCGCGGGCCCCGGCGACATCGTCGCCGTCGCCGGCTTCCCCGACATCATGATCGGCGACACCCTCTGCGACCCCGACGACGTGCGCCCGCTTCCCGTCATCCACGTCGACGACCCGGCGATCTCGATGACGATCGGCACCAACACCTCCCCGCTCATGGGCAAGGTCAAGGGGCACAAGCTGACCGCCCGCATGGTCAAGGACCGCCTCGACCGCGAACTCGTCGGAAACGTCTCCCTCAAGGTCCTCGACATCGGTCGTCCCGACGCGTGGGAAGTGCAGGGTCGCGGCGAACTCGCTCTCGCCATCCTCGTCGAGCAGATGCGCCGCGAAGGCTACGAGCTCACCGTCGGCAAGCCGCAGGTGGTCACGAAGACCATCGACGGCAAGGTCCACGAGCCCTACGAGGAACTCACGATCGACGCTCCCGAGGAGTATCTCGGCGCGATCACGCAGCTGCTCGCCGGTCGCAAGGGCCGCATGGAGGGCATGTCGAACCACGGCACCGGCTGGGTGCGCATGGAGTTCATCGTGCCGAGCCGCGGCCTCATCGGCTTCCGCTCCGAGTTCATGACCACGACGCGCGGCACGGGAATCGCGAACACGATCTCGCACGGCTACGGCGAATGGGCCGGCACGATCGCGACGCGCAGCAACGGCTCGATCGTCGCCGATCGCGCGGGCGTCGTCACGCCGTTCGCGATCGTGAACCTGCAGGAGCGCATGACATTCTTCGTCAACCCGACGGAAGAGGTCTACGAGGGAATGGTCATCGGCGAGAACTCTCGCGCCGACGACATGGACGTCAACATCACGAAGGAGAAGAAGCTCACGAACATGCGTTCGTCGACGGCTGACACCTTCGAGTCGATGACGCCCTCGCGTCAGCTGTCCCTCGAGGAGTGCCTCGAGTTCGCTCGTGAGGACGAGTGCGTCGAGGTCACTCCCGACCACGTCCGCATCCGCAAGGTCATCCTCGACCAGACGGCGCGCGGCCGCCAGACCGCTCGCCTGAAGCGCCAGTCCGAGAGCTGACACGGCGGCCGGCGCTCGGGTGCGGCTCAGGGTCGATCGGTACGCTGGACAATCGTGATCTTGCGTCGTAGTGCCCGTGTCGCCGTCCTCGCCTTGTGCGCTGCTGTGCTCCCTGCCGCGGCCGGCTGCAGCCTCATCGAGCAGACGGTGACGCAGAGCGTTCAGGATGCCGTCAAGCAGGCGACCGGCGGAGACGTCGAGCTGTCAGACGGCGTGCCCACGGGCTTCCCGTCCGACGAGGTCCCGATCGTCGCGGGGGATGTGCGCGGCGGCACGAAGGGAAAGGGCGCCGACACCCACTGGGTCGTCGTCGTGACCGGAAGCGTCACGGCGGACAGCGCCGAGGACAAGCTGCTCGCCGCCGGGTTCACGGTGCACAACGCCGTCGCGCAGCAGAACGTCGGCAGCGTCGCGACGCTGTCCGGCGCGGGCTTCGACGTGACACTCGTCGGAACGGACGGAAGCGTCGTCTACGCTGTCAGCCCGCGAGGCTGACGTGACAGACGAGGTTCCGCTCTCACGACACCCTGCCGTGCGGCAGGGGCTCGCCGTCGGCGCCGCCACGGCGGCATACGGCGTCTCGTTCGGCGCCCTGTCCGTGGCATCCGGCCTTGACATCTGGCAGACCTGCGTCCTGAGCCTGTTCATGTTCACGGGCGGCTCGCAGTTCGCTCTCGTCGGCGTGCTCGCCTCCGGCGGCACGGCCTCTGGACCCGCGGCGATCGCGAGCGCCGCGCTGCTCGGCGTGCGCAACGCCGCTTACGGGATGCGCATGAAGACCGTCGTCGGCGGGGGACTCTGGCGCTCCGTCGCCGCCGCGTGGGTCACGATCGACGAGTCGACCGCTGTCGCGCTCGCGCAGCACGATGCGAGCTCGCGCCGCATCGGCTTCTGGGCGACGGGTCTGGCCGTGTTCATCGGCTGGAACATCACGACGCTTCTCGGCGCCCTCATCGGCGACGTTCTCGGCGACACTCGCGCGTACGGGCTCGACGCCGCCGCCGCTGCCGCCTTCCTTGCGCTGCTGTGGCCGCGGCTCACCCGGCTGCAGCCCGTCGCCGTCGCTGTCGGAGCCGCTGTCGTCGCCGCGTGCACGACGCCCGTGCTGCCCGCCGGGCTCCCCGTCATCCTCGCCGCCGTCGTCGCCATCGTCGTCGGCGCGTTCAACTGGTTCTCGCACGCGGGGGAGAAGCCCGCATGACTCTGTGGCACATCGTGCTCGCGGCATCCATCGCCTGCGTCGCCCTCAAGCTCGCCGGATACGCGATCCCACCGCGGCTGCTCGAGGCGCCCATCGTCTCGCGCATCGTCGAGCTCACGACTGTGGCGATGCTCGCGGCGCTCATCGCCGTTCAGTCGCTCGGCGCAGGGGAAGGGATCGTCGTGGACGCCCGGCTGCCGGCGCTCGGCGTGGCGGCCGTGCTGCTCCTGCTGCGGGCGCCGTTCCTCGTTGTCGTGGTCGGAGCGGCGGTCGCGGCCGCGCTCTTGCGGCTTGCCGGGATGCCCTGACTCAGCCGAACAGGCCGGAGCCGACGAACCCGCCCTCCGCGGCCCCCGGCGGCACGGCGAAGATCGCCGAGCTCACGTGCCGCACGTACTCGTTCATGAGATCGTTCGCCGCCAGGCGCCGCTGGATGGGGATGAACTGGCGGCGCGGGTCGCGCTGATACGCCATGAAGAACAGTCCGGCGTTGAGCCGACCGAGCTCGTCGTTGCCCTCCACGTAGTTGTAGCCGCGGCGCAGGAGCATCGCCTTCTCGTTGACACTCGGGTGGGCGAGGTGCACGTGCGAGTGCGGGTCGATCGCGGGCGCGCCGTCGACGGTGCGGTCGAAGTCGGGCTCGGTGAATTCTGTGCCGCCGCTGAGCGGAGCGCCCTCGCCCTTCGTGCGGCCGATGATCCGCTGCTGCTCGCCGAGCGAGGCACGGTCCCAGGTCTCGATGATCATGCGGATCTTCCGCGTGACCAGGTATGAGCCTCCCGCCATCCACTCGGTTCCGTCGGCCGCGTCGGCCCAGACAGCCGTCTGGACGTCGTCGCCGTTCTCCGCCTTCACGTTGGCGGTGCCGTCTTTGAAGCCGAAGAGGTTCCGCGGCGTCTGCTGGCTGGTTGACGTGGACGAAGTGCGCCCGAAGCCGAGCTGCGACCAGCGCAGTGCGGCGCGACCGAACGCGATGCGCGAGAGGTTGCGGATGGCGTGCACCGCGACCTGCGGGTCGTCGGCGCACGCCTGGATGCACACATCGCCGCCGGAGATGGCCGGGTCGAGTATGTCACCGGAGAAGTGCGGCAGGTCGACGAGCGCGGAAGGTCGACGGTCGGCGATGCCGAACCTGTCGGCGCCGTCGGCGTCGGTGAACAGGCTCGGGCCGAAGCCGATCGTGATGGTCAGGGCGGATGCCGGGAGGCCCAAGGCTTCGCCTGTGTCCTCGGGCGGCGCCTGCAGCGGGCCGCCCGTCGCGCCGTCCTGGCCGACGTCCTCTCCCGCGGTCATGCGCGCCGCGGCATCCGACCAGTCCGTGAGCAGCGAGATGAGGCCCGCGCGATCGCACGACGCGGCGATGTCGAACGCGGCGAAGTGCAGCCGGTCCTGGGCGGGAGTGACGATGCCGGACTGGTGTGCGCCGTAGAACGGGTAGCGCGCGTTCGCGTCAGTTGAGGCGAGCGTCGCACCTGCGGCGGCGCCGGCGGCTCCACCGACGGCGAGGCCGCCCGCGGCGAGGCCCGCGACACCGAACAGGCCGCGACGGCTGAGGCCTCTCCTCGAGTGTTCGTCGTTCTCTCGCACCGCTGCTACTCCGAGATGCCGAGCACGGTGTGCGTCAGTTGCGAGAGCGGCTCCGAGAGGGCGTTTATCGCGTCGGAGAGCTCCTTCACGTTCGCCGTCGACAGTTCCGTGTAGGAGACGAAGCCGGCGTCGAGACTGCCGTACTGGCCGAGAAGCGCGTTGAGCGCGTCGAACCGAGCGTCGATGGTCGTCGCGAGGGCCTTGCCGTCCGCGCCCGTCGAGACGGCGAGGTCGCGCACGTTGGCGTAGGCGACGGAGGCGCCCTCGACGTTCGCCTGGAAGTCGGACAGGTCCGTATGGCTGAACTCGTCCTCCTCGCCCGTGATCTTCGTGGACGCGACCTCGTCGAGCAGGCCGATGGCGCCGTTGGAGATGTCGGCGATGCCGATGGTGAAGTCCTTCGCGTAGACCAGGTCGTAGAGCTTCTGCACGTTCTGCACGAGACCGTCCGCGAGCTCCGTGCGCTCGGCGGGAGTGCTCGGGGTGAAGCCCTCCGGCGCCCAGAGGTCCTTCTCGATGCGGTGGAAGCCCGTGAAGGGGATGCCGTCCTCGCTCGCCATCGGCTCGCGGAAGTCGATCTTCGGGTCGAGGTCCCCGAACGCCTCGGCGGTGGGCTCGATGCGCTCGTAGTGCACGCGTGCGGCGGCGTACAGCGAACGCGCCTTCGCGTCGTCGCCGGCGGCATACGCGTCGGTGAAGTCCTTCACGTCGCCGACGAGCTCGCCCACCTGGTCCTTGACGTACGACACGTAGTTCGTGACGGCCGCGTCGATCTGCTCCTGGCGGCCGGCGTCGGTCTTCGCTGCCGTCCCCGTGACGGTGAACTTCGACGTGCCGACGCCTTCGCCCACCATGCCGAGCTTGCACTCGGTGTAGTACGTCCCGGGTTCGAGGTGCACGACGTAGTCGACCGTCTGCCCGGGTGTGATGTTCTCCTTCTCGCCGACGATGCGCAGCATGTCCTCGGCGAGGATCTCGAACTCGTTGACGTCGGTTCCGCTGTTCGTCGCCGTGAACTTGATCGCGCCCGCCGTGGCGGTCGCCGCTGACACCTGGCACGAGTCGTCCGCGATGTCGACGGTGAGAGCGTCCCCCGCGACGTTGTTCGGCACGCAGCCGGCGAGAGCGAGCGCGGCGGCAACGGTCGCGGGGATGAGCAGGATCGTTCTTCTCATGCAGTCTCTTTCACGAGGGCGGGGGAGGGCGCCGGACGCGGATGCCGCGTCGCGCGCACGTACAGCGGGACGGTGACGGCGAGGTACGCGGCCCAGCCGGCGAGCTGGAGCCAGTTCGGGGTGGGCGTGAAGTTGACGGTCGCGCCGAGCACAGTGCCGTACCAGCTCGTCGGCGGGACGATGTGCGAGATGTCCCAGGCGATCGCGTGCTGGCCCGGAAGCAGCGCCGCCTCCTGCAGGTCGCCGATGCCGTAGAGGAGCACTCCCGCCGCGACGACCATGAGCGCGTAGCCCGTCCAGGTGAAGAACCGCGACAGGTTGATGCGCACGAGTCCGGCGTAGATGAGCACCTCGATGACGACGGCCGTCGCGAGGCCGAGCACGGCGCCGAGGAGCGCGGCGCTCCCGTCGTGGCCCGGGCCGACCGTCGCCCACACGAACAGGGCCGTCTCGAGGCCTTCCCGGCCGACGCTCAGCACCGCGAGCACGACGAGTCCCCAGCCGGCGCCCTCGAGCGCGCGGTCCACTCCCGAACGCAGGTTGCGGGAGAGGTCCTTGCCCGCCTTTCCCATCCAGAAGATCATCCAGGTCACGAAGCCGACCGCGACGAGCGACAGGATGCCGCCGATGGCCTCTTGCGCCTGGAAGCTCAGCCCGTACGCGCCGAAGGTAAGCACCGCACCGGCCGCGAGGGCGATCGCGACGGAGAGGCCGACGCCGAGCCAGATGCGGGGGAGCAGGTCGCGCCGGCCCAGCTTGACGACGTAGGCGATGATGATGCCGACGATGAGCGCCGCCTCGAGGCCCTCGCGCAGACCGATGAGGTAGTTAGCGAGCACGAGATCTCCGGAAGCCGAGGGGGACGGGGCAGCCCCGGCAGCAAGTCGTTAGGTAAGGCTTCACTAAGGGCGGGGCGATTTTGAGAGTAGACCATGCCTCGCTTCGTTGTCCAGCTAATATCGCTCTGTGACCTACCTGCCGCCCGAGTCGTACGATCCCGGGGTGACGCCCGCCCGAGAGCGCGCTCGGCCCGGAGCCGGCCAGCGCGTGGGCACCGCCGTTCTGACATTCGTGCTCGGCCTCGTCTACGGGACCGTCGGCACGGTCGCGCATCCGGCGAAGGTGACCCTGCTCGGCGTGCCGATCCCGTACGGACTCGTGCTCGCCCTGCTCGGCGTGCTCGCTCTGCTCCTCGGCCTGCGGCTGGTCCTCGCCGATCGGCTGCCCGTTCTCAGCGCCGCCGTCGGCCTCGTGGGAATTGTCGTGCTGTTCTCGTTCCGGAGCGTGGGCGGGTCCGTTCTGATCGCTCAGGGCATCGTCGGCATGGTGTGGCTGTTCGTCGTTCCGCTCGTCGCCGCGCTCGTGCTCGCCTGGCCGCGCATGCCGGTCATGGGTTCCCGCTCGCCCGCGGCGTAGACTGGCAGTTCCCACCCGTCTGAAGGAGATGCTGCCCTGTGACTTACGTCATCGCCCTTCCCTGCGTCGATGTGAAGGATCGCGCCTGCGTCGACGAGTGCCCCGTCGACTGCATTTACGAGGGCGATCGCATGCTGTACATCCACCCGGATGAATGCGTCGACTGCGGAGCGTGCGAACCGGTGTGCCCGGTCGAGGCGATCTACTACGAAGACGACCTCCCCGACGAGTGGGCCGACTACTACAAGGCGAACGTCGAGTTCTTCGACGAGATCGGGTCCCCGGGCGGTGCGGCGAAGGTCGGCGTCATCCACCACGACCACCCGATCGTGGCGGCGCTTCCGCCGCAGACGGCTCAGTAGCGTGCCGCGGCTCGACCTGCCCGAGTACCCCTGGGACACGATGGTCCCGTACCGGGAGCGCGCAGCGCGGCACCCCGGCGGCGTCGTCGACCTGTCGATCGGCTCGCCCGTCGATCCGACGCCGGAACTCGTGCGCGAGGCGCTCGCCAAGGCAACGGACGCGCACGCGTATCCGGCGACGATCGGCACGCCGGAGCTGCGGGGAGCGATCGTCGCGTGGTTCGCGCGGCGCCGCGGCGTCCCGGGACTCGAGGAGAGGAACGTGCTGCCGACGATCGGCTCGAAGGAGCTCGTCGCGCTTCTGCCGTTCCTGCTCGGACTCGGCGCGGGCGACGTCGTCGTCCACCCGCGCGCCGCCTACCCGAGCTACGCGATCGGCGCGGCCATGTGCGGTGCCGAGGCGTTCGCCTCGGACGACCCGGCGCAGTGGCCCGAGGCGACGAAGCTCGTGTGGCTCAACTCCCCTGGAAACCCGGACGGCCGCGTTCTCGACGTCGATCAGCTGCGTGCGGCCGTCGCCCGCGCGCGTGAGCTCGGGGCGGTCATCGTCAACGACGAGTGCTACGCCGAGCTCGGCTGGAGCGGGCCGTGGGCCGACGAGGCCGTCCCGTGCATCCTCGACCCGCGCGTGATCGGCGACGACCGCCGCAACGTTCTCGCGAGCTACTCGCTCAGCAAGCAGTCGAACATGGCCGGCTACCGTGCCGCGTTCGTCGCGGGCTGCGGCGCGCTCATCGCCCAGCTCACGAACGTGCGTAAGCACGCGGGGCTCATGCTGCCGGCGCCGCTTCAGCACGCCATGGCGGTCGCGCTCGGCGACGACACGCACGTGGCGGCGCAGAAGCAGCGCTACCGCGAGCGTCGCGAGCAGCTCGTCCCCGCCGTCGAGGCGGCCGGATTCCGCATCGACGACAGCGAGGCGGGGCTCTACCTGTGGATCACGGAGGGCGTGGACGCGTGGGAGACGATCGGGCGGCTCGCGGATCTCGGCATCGTCGCGGGACCCGGGCACTTCTACGGCGATTTCTTCCCGACCCATGTGCGGCTCTCGCTCACGGCGAGCGACGAGCGCATCGCCGAGGCGGCGCGGCGGCTCGCGGCATCCGCTGTGCCCGATCTCCAAAGCCAGACGTGAACCATTGTCGGTTGTGACAGGAGCCGTTCGACCCGATTAGGCTGTATATGGGCAACGCAGTCCGCGACGCGTCGGATGCTGGGCCGTTCACAAAACACGTGACGAACAATCAAGAGGAGGCGCCGTGGGCGACGTCGGACAGCAGACGGGTGACGAGGCACACAAGGCGACGCTAACGTTCCCGGGAGGAACGGCCGAGTTCCCGATCCTCGCCTCGACGAGCGGAGCCTCGAGCTTCGACATCTCGACGCTCACGAAGCAGACGGGTCACACGACCCTTGACTACGGCTTCGTCAACACCGCTTCCACGAAGTCGCGCATCACCTACATCGACGGCGACCAGGGCATTCTGCGCTACCGCGGCTACCCGATCGAGCAGCTCGCCGCGAACTCCACCTACCTCGAGGTCGCGTGGCTCCTCATCCACGGCGAGCTGCCGACGGCGGACGAGCTCGCCGAGTTCGACGAGCGCGTGCGCCGCCACACGCTGCTGCACGAAGACCTCAAGCACTTCTTCTCCGCCCTGCCGCACACCGCGCACCCCATGTCGGTGCTCTCGAGTGCGCTGTCGGCGCTCTCGACCTACTACGAGAACGGGCAGGACCCGAAGGACCCGGAGCAGGTCGAGATGACGACGATCCGGCTGCTCGCGAAGCTTCCCGTCATCGCGGCGTACGCGCACAAGAAGTCGCAGGGGCAGGCGTTCCTGTACCCCGACAACTCGCTGAGCTTCGTCGACAACTTCCTCCGCCTCAACTTCGGCAACCTCGCCGAGCAGTACGAGGTCAACCCGGTTCTCTCGCAGGCCCTCGAGCGCCTGCTCATCCTGCACGAGGACCACGAGCAGAACGCGTCGACCTCGACCGTTCGGCTCGTCGGATCGACGGGAGCGAACCTCTACGCGTCGATCTCGGCGGGCATCAACGCCCTCTCGGGCCCCCTGCACGGCGGCGCCAACGAGGCCGTGCTCGAGATGCTCGGTCGCATCCAGGAGTCGGGTGAGGGCGTCGCGCGTTTCGTCGAGCGGGTGAAGAACAAGGAAGACGGCGTGAAGCTCATGGGCTTCGGGCACCGCGTCTACAAGAACTACGACCCGCGCGCGAAGATCGTGAAGGAGTCGGCGACCGCCGTGCTCGACTCGCTCGGCATTGAGGACCCGCTTCTCGACCTCGCGCAGGAGCTCGAGCAGATCGCGCTCGAGGACGACTACTTCAAGGAACGTCGGCTGTATCCGAACGTCGACTTCTACACGGGCGTCATCTACAAGGCCATGGGCTTCCCGACGCGCATGTTCACGGTGCTGTTCGCGATCGGTCGCCTGCCGGGCTGGATCGCGCACTGGCGTGAGATGAACCAGGACCCGCAGACGAAGATCGGTCGCCCGCACCAGCTGTACATCGGCGAGGGTGAGCGGGAGTTCCCGCAGCGCTGAGACCCGTCGCACGCGAAAGGTGCCGCCCGGTCACGGGCGGCACCTTTCGCGTGTGCGGGGCGGTCAGCGGCGCGGGCTGAGCTCGAGCGTGTGCGTCGCGGCATCCGTCACGGCCTTCGACGTGAACGCCCACGGCAGCGTCTTGTGCTCGGCCCAGAGCGGCGCCTGATCGACGTAGTTCGGGTGGTACGCGTGCCCTGACGCGCCCGTGAGGTTGATCCACGTGGAAGCGTCGAAGTCTGACAGGTCGATGACCTGACGCATCGAGGGCACCCAGTTGACCTCGTAGCCCTGTGACGCGTCCCACCCGGTCGCGTCGACGACGCTCGAGCCGCCTGCCAGCTCGTACGGCCCGCGGTTGAACAGCGACTCGATGAGGCCGATCCCGGACTCACCGAAGCTCGCGTTGCGGATCGTGAGGGTGTGCAGCGAACCCCACGTCCAGGTCGACGTGTCGCTTCCCATGCGCTCGACGGCGTCGTCCCACGCGGTGTCCATGGCGCGGATGAGCGCCTGGTCGCGCGTGGTCACGTCTTTCCCCTCGCCCCACCAGTCGGAGTTCTGGTGTGGCAGCAGCGAGGCGACGATCTGGAACCAGCGCGCGCTGCCCGCCGGCGGAGACGACGCGGGCAGCTTGGGGGCGAACACCTGCTCGAGCAGGTTCTTCCAGACCATGTTGAAGTAGGCGGATGCCGCGCTGTCGGCGTCGTCGGAGAAATCCCAGTTCTTCAGCAGGTTTCGCCCCGTGATGGCGTTGCCGTTCGGCTCGACGACGAGCAGGTACGGCACAAGCTTCTCGGCGATCGCATTGTGGTTGTCGGCCTGGACCTCCGACATGTCGTTCGCGGTTATCGCGTGGCCGGAGTCGATGAGGTCCGTCAGGAGCGTCGTGATGCGCTCGGCGCGGTAGCCCGCGTCCCAGTCGCGCGTGATGAGGTGCGGGTAGTCCGGGCCGACGGCCGCGTTGTTCGCCGTGACGATGTAGCCGGCGGGCGGATTGAAGGTGTGCGGCAGCTGCTCGAACGCGATGAACCCCGACCAGCCGTTCTCGCTCGTCCAGCCGGGCTTCGGCACGGTGCCGTCGCCCGTCTTGCGGATCGGAACCTGCCCGGGGGCCTGGTAGCCGATGTTGCCCTCGGTATCGGCGTAGAGCAGGTTCTGGCTCGGCACGTCGAAGAGCGTCGCGGCGTCGCGGAACGAGTCCCAGTCGGTCGCGGCGTTCATCGCGAACACGGCGCGCGCGGTGTTGCCGGGGGTGAGCGCCGTCCACTGCAGCGAGAGGCCGTAGCTCTGCCCGTCGCCGAGGTCCTCGGCCTTGCCCGCGGTCTTCGTGATCGTCTGGAACGCGCTCGTCAGGTCGCTCACGAGCGGACCCCGCTCGGTGGCGCGGATCGTGAGCTTCACGTCGTCGCCGCCCGCCACGCGGATGGTCTCGGTGCGCGTGGAAAGCGGATGCTGCTCGCCGTCGAGCTCGTAGCTGTCGCTCGTGTCGCTGACCTTCTCGATGAACAGGTCGGCGACGTCGGGGCCGAGGTTCGTGAAGCCCCACGCGATGTCGTCGTTGTGTCCGATGACGACGCCCGGCAGCCCCGAGAAGGTGAAGCCGGCGACGTCGAACGGGCAGGCCTTTCCGACGGTCTCGCAGTGCAGTCCCATCTGGTACCAGACCGACGGCATCACGGGGCCGAGGTGCGGGTCGTTGGCGAGAAGCGGCTTCCCGGTCGCGGTGTGCTCGCCCGACACGACCCACGAGTTCGAGCCGATGTCGCTTCCCGCGTCGCCGAGCAGGCTCGGCACCCCGTCAAGCAGTGACTTGAGCGCCTCGAGCTGCCCGGTCACCTCGCCGACGGCTGCGTCGGGCGCAGCGGTCGTGCGCGTCGCGGCATCCGTCATCGACTGCACGCTCGGCGCCGTGACGATCGTCGGATTCTCGTCGTAGGGGTAGGCGGGGTAGAGCTGCGCGACCTGGGAACTCGTGAGTTTCGTCGACAGCAGCGCCCGGTCGATCTCCTGCTCGAGATTCGAGCGCAGGTCCCAGGCCATGGCCTTGAGCCAGGCGACGCTGTCGGCGGGCGTCCACTTCTCGGGGGAGTAGCCGGAGTTCTGCAGACCGAGCACCGCGTACTCGAGCGACAGGTCGGCGCCGGAGCGGGAGCCGAGGTAGGCGTTCACGCCGTCGGCGTACGCCTTGTAGTAGCCGAGCGACGTGTCGTCGAGAGCGGCGACTTCCTTCTCGGCGACGTCGCGCCAGCCGAGCGTGCGGATGAACGAGTCGGTGCCCACCTGGCTCTCGCCGAACAGCTCCGCGAGCCGCCCCGACGTGACGTGGCGGCGGAAGTCCATCTCCCAGAACCGATCCTGCGCCTGCACGAAGCCCTGCGCCATGAACAGGTCGTGCGCCGTCTTCGCCGTGATCTGCGGGATGCCGTTCTCGTCGCGCTGCACCGTGACGGGCTGCTCGAGACCCGGCAGGTCCATCTCGCCGTCGGTGGTGGGGAACGAGCGCTGCACCGTCCACAGCGCGAATCCCGCGGCGACGAGAGCGAGGATCACGACGGCGACGAGCAGCCACAGGAAGAACGCCGCGATCGGGTGTCGGCGCAGGGAATGAGCCACAGTGCTCCTTCGGAAGCGGCCCCGTGCGGGGAACTAGGCGTGCAGGGCTTCGTTGAGCAGAACGCCCGACCCCGAACGCGGCAGAACCTCCACAGCGCCCGTGACCGAGTTGCGCCGGAACAGCAGCCCCGCGACTCCGCTCAGCTCGACTGCCTTCACACTACGCGACACGGTCGCCTGCGGGTCGACGACACTCACCTTCGTGCCCGCCGTGACGTAGAGCCCCGCCTCGACGACGCTGTCGTCGCCGATCGAGATGCCGATGCCGGAGTTCGCGCCGAGCAGGGCGCGCTGCCCGATCGAGATGCGCTGCGTTCCGCCGCCCGAGAGCGTGCCCATGATCGACGCGCCGCCGCCGATGTCGCTGCCGTCGCCCACCACGACGCCCTGCGAGATGCGGCCCTCGACCATCGAGGCGCCGAGCGTGCCCGCGTTGTAGTTCACGAAGCCCTCGTGCATCACGGTCGTGCCGGGCGCGAGGTGCGCGCCGAGCCGCACACGGGACGCGTCGGCGACGCGCACGCGCTCGGCGACGCTCACGTAGTCGGTCATCCGCGGGAACTTGTCGATGCTCACCGCCTGGATGCCCTGCCGCATGAGCGTGGGGCGCAGCCGGTCGTAGTCGGCGGGCAGCACGGGGCCCGCGTTCGTCCACACGACGGTGGACAAGTGGCCGAAGATGCCGTCGAGCGAGATCGTGTTCGGCGCGACCAGAAGGTGCGACAGCAGGTGCAGCCGCAAGTACGCGTCGGACGTGCTCGTGATCGGCTGCGTGAGGTCGGACTCCACAGTGACGACATCGACGGTGACCGCGCGCCGCTCGTCCGGCACCGCGAGCTGCTCGAGCTCGGCGGGAGCGATCCACTTCTCCCGTCCGGCCGGAAGCGAGCCGAGCTGGGGGGAGGGGAACCAGGTGTCGAGAACGGTGCCGTCGCTCGCGATCGTCGCGAGGCCGTAGCCCCACGCGGATTCGGGCGCGGACGACGTCGGGGAAGAAGCGGAGGTCATGCCTCAAGGCTACCCAATCCCGCCGAGCCGGAGCTCACGCTGCGGCCGCCGTAGACTTGGCCCATGCCCGCTCCGGAACTGGACCTGACCGCCTCCGTCGTCGACATCGCCCGCCAGCTGTGCGACATCCCCTCCGAGTCGGGGGACGAGAAGGCGATAGCGGATGCCGTGGAGCGCGCCGTCCGCGGCAGGGAGCACCTCGAAGTGATCCGCGACGGCGACACCGTCATCGCGCGCACCCTGCTCGGTCGCGACAAGCGCGTGGTCATCGCCGGTCACCTCGACACCGTGCCGATCAACGACAACGTGCCCTCCCGTTTCGAGACGATCGAGGGTCGTGAGTACCTTTGGGGCCGCGGCTCGGTCGACATGAAGGCGGGCGTCGCCGTGCAGCTCAAGCTCGCCGCCGAACTCGATGCGCCCCTGACCGACGTGACGTGGATCTGGTACGACCACGAGGAGGTCTCGGCCGAGCTCAACAGCCTCGGCCGCATCGCCGACGCGCGCCCCGAGCTGCTCGCGGGCGACTTCGCGATCCTCGGCGAGCCGACAGCGGCCGTCGTCGAGGGCGGCTGCAACGGCAGCATCCGCTTCGAAGTGCGCGCCTTCGGCACACGCGCGCACTCCGCACGCTCCTGGGTGGGCGACAACGCGATCCATAAGCTCTCGTCCGTTCTCGACACTCTCGCCGGATACGAGCCGGCGACCGTCGAGGTCGAGGGGCTCGAGTACCGCGAGGGGCTCAACGCCGTGGGCATCTCCGGCGGCGTCGCCGGCAACGTCATCCCCGACGAAGCCATGGTGCACGTCAACTACCGCTTCGCCCCCGACAAGTCGAGCGAGCAGGCCGTCGTGCGCATGCAGGAGCTGTTCGCGGACTTCGACGTCACGATCGTGGACCGTTCCGAGCCCGCCCGGCCGGGGCTCGACGCGCCGCTCGCCCAGGATTTCCTGCGCGCCGTTGGCGGCGAGGCGAAGCCCAAGTACGGCTGGACCGACGTCGCGCGCTTCTCCGCGCTCGGCATGCCGGCCGTGAACTACGGGCCGGGAGACGCGCTCAAGGCGCACGCCGACGACGAGCGCTGCGCGACAGACGAGATCATCGCGTGCGAGCGCGGACTGAGGCGCTGGCTCGTCGGGGAATGACGCGCCCGTGAACGCGCTGCACCGGCTCGCGCGGTCGTGGCATCGCCTCCCCGCGTGGCTCCGCGTCGTGCTCGTGTTCGGCGCCGCCCGCGTCGTGACCACGCTCATGATGCTGTGGTTCGCGGCGCACCAGCAGGCGAACCCGTGGACCGGCCCGCAGCCCGGCTACACCGCGTTCGCGTCCATCTGGGACGGGCGCTGGTACCAGATCGTCGCGGCGGGGGGCTACCCGAGCGAGCTGCCGCGCACGGAAGACGGCTTCGTGAGCGAGAACGCGTGGGCGTTCATGCCCGTGTATCCGGCCGTCGTGCGGCTCGTGATGACGGTCACGTTCCTGCCGTGGGACATCGCCGCCGTCGTCGTGTCGGTGCTGTGCGGCTTCGGCGCCGCGCTCGTGTTCCACCGGCTCATGCGCGAGGTGCTCGCCCCGTCGACCGCCATGTTCGCCGTCGTGCTGTTCGCCGTCGCTCCCACCTCGCCGATCCTGCAGGTCGCGTATGCGGAGTCGCTGTACTTCCTTCTGCTCGGCGTCGCGCTTCTGCTCGTGCTGCGGCACCGGTACCTCACGGCGCTTCCCGTCATCGCCGTCATGGCGCTCACCCGGCCGAGCGGTCTGGCGTTCGCGCTGTTCCTGCTGCTGCACCTCGGGCACCGGCAGTGGTGCCGGGCGCGGCATCCATTCCCCGTCGGGGAAGCCGTGAGACTCTGCGTCGCCGGACTGTGGGCTGCCGTGATGGGGTTCGCGTGGCCGGTGATCGCGTGGATCGTGACGGGCTCGATGACGGCGTACACCGACACCGAGCTCGCGTGGCGCTCCTCCTACATCGGGCACGGCGAGCTCGTGCCGTTCAGCTCGTGGTTCGAGGGCGCCGACTGGTGGATGCTGCACTGGTTCGGGCTGCCCGGCGGCGCGTGGGTGCTGCTGCCGCTGCTCGTCGTCGTCGCCCTCGGCCTGCTCAGCGGACCGGCACGTCGCCTCGGCGTCGACTTGCGCTTGTGGGTCGTTGCGTATCTCGTGTACCTGCTCGCCGTGTTCTTCCCGCAGTCGAGCACGTTCCGGCTGCTCGCTCCGGCGTTCCCGATCCTCGGCGCGTTCGCCGTGCCGCGCTCGCGCGTGTACCGCATCGCGGCTGTCGCGGTCTCACTCGCGCTGCAGTGGTGCTGGCTCGCGGTGTGCTGGCGCGTCGACGGCTACGACTGGACACCGCCGTAACGGAAGCGAGCATTTCTCAGTCGATTGGCACCGCGGCGCGAATCACGGGATAATGGTTGTATCAAGCGCGAAAGGGGTGCCGAATGGCAGCAATGAAGCCGAGGACCGGAGATGGGCCTATGGAGGCTGTAAAGGAAGGTCGGCTGATCATTGTCCGTGTGCCGTTGGAAGGGGGCGGGCGTCTCGTCGTGTCGGTGAACGACGATGAGGCGAAGGAACTCCACGACGCTCTCGCCGGAGTGGTCGCAGCCGGCTGAGTCCGGCAGGCAACCAGAAGGCGCCCGATCTGCGACGATCGGGCGCCTTCTGCGGTTAACAGGCGGGTCGGATGCCGCTCAGCCGAGCTTCGTCAGCTGAAGCAGTCCGTCGCCGACGGGGCTCAACGCGCTGACGACGGCGTCGGACGCCGCGATCTCCTCGATGAGCGAACGGAACGCGCTCGTCACGGCGTCACGCTGCGCGGGATCGGCGACGCGGCCCTTGTACAGGGCGTGCGGCACGAGGACCGTGCCGCCCACGCGCGCCATGCGCAGCGCGTGCTCGACGTTCTCGATGACCTCGGCGGGGTCGGCGTCGACGAGCACGAGGTCGTACGAGTCCTCGTTCATGCGAGGCAGCACGTCGCGCGCGCGACCGGTGATGAGCCGGGTGCGGTTCGCGCCGATGCCGGCATCGGCGAAAGCGGTGCGGGCGTGGCCGAGGTGCTCGGACTCCGAATCGATCGTCGTGAGCACGCTCTTCGCGCTGCCCGCGAGCAGGCACAGCCCTGAGACGCCGGCCCCCGTGCCGATCTCCATCAGGTTGTGCGCGTCGCTCGCGGCCGCGATGAGTGCGAGCTGCGCGCCGGTGCCCGGGGAGATGGCCGTGATGCCGAGCTCGAGCGACTGGGCGCGCGCCTTCTGCACGGCGTCGGCCTCCGAGACGATGTCGTCGGCGTACTTCCAGTTCGAGTCTTGTTCTGACACGGCGGCTCCTGAATCCTGATCGTGTGCCAGTTTAGGCGGCTTCTCGGCGTCGAGGCGGAGCCACGACGGGGTAGTCTGAACTCGTGCTAGGTACGGGTTTGACGGCAGACAAGCTGCTCATCATCGCTGTCGTCGCCGTGTTCCTGCTCGGCCCCGAGAGAGTGCCGATGTACGCGGCGAAACTCGCGCAACTCGTGAAGAACGTGCGCAACATGGCGCGTGACGCCAAGGAGCGCGTGCGCGACGAGATGGGCGAGGACTTCGACGACATCGACTGGAAGAAGCTCGACCCGCGCCAGTACGATCCGCGCCGCATCATCCGCGACGCCCTGCTCGAGGACGACGAGCCCGCACCCTCGGCCGTGCTGCGCCCCGCGGCATCCGAACCCGCTTCGCCGAATCGGCAGCAGCAGCTGGAGTCCGGGCTCGAGGTGGCCCCGCCGCCGTTCGACGCGGAGGCGACGTAGCCTGAGAAGGTGATCCCGCCTCGCGACCCCGGCCCGCCGCCGGACCGCTGGCACGGCCACGAGCACGGATCGCCCGAGTACCGGCGGCTCATCGCCGCACTGTTCTTCGCGGGAGTGGCGACGTTCGCCCAGCTGTACTCGCCGCAGGCGCTGCTGCCGCTCATCGCCCGCGACCTGCACGTGACCGAGTCGACATCGGCCGTGCTCATCTCGGCCGCGACGCTCGGCCTCGCCATCGGAGTGATCCCGTGGTCGCTCGTCGCCGACCGCGTCGGCCGCGTCCGAGCGATGACGATCGCGGTCATCGCCGCGACGGTGCTCGGCATCCTCGTGCCGTTCGCACCGGGCATCGAGCTCATGCTGGGCCTCCGCCTTCTCGAGGGCCTCATGCTCGGTGGCGTCCCCGCGCTCGCCATTGCGTACCTGAGCGAAGAGCTCGCGCCCGCTCACACGGCGAGGGCCGCGGGCACCTACATCGCCGGGACGACGATCGGCGGGCTCAGCGGGCGACTCGTCGCGGGGGCATTCGCGGACATCGCCGGCTGGCGCGTCGGCATCCTCGCCGTCGCCGCGCTGTGCGCGGCCGCGGCCGCCCTGTTCGTCGTGCTCGCTCCGCCCCCGAGGGGCTTTCGCCCCGGACGCCGCACCGGCGTGCTGCGCCGCGTGCGCGGCGCTGTCGCCTCACCGCGACTGTGGGCGCTCTACGCGCAAGGGTTCCTGCTCATGGGCGGTTTCGTGGCGATGTACAACTTCCTCGGCTTCCGGCTCGAGCGCGCCCCGTTCGCCCTGTCAACGGGCGCCGTGAGCCTCATGTTCCTCGCGTACCTCGCCGGCACGTGGTCGTCGGCCCGCGTCGGCGCTCTCGCCGAGCGCTGGGGACGACTGCGCGTGCTGGCGGGCGGGATCCTCGTGATGGTGTGCGGCGTGCTCGTGACGCTCAGCGACCAGCTCGTCGTCGTGCTCGCGGGGCTGGTGATCATGACGGCCGGGTTCTTCGCCGCGCACGCGATCGCCTCCGGCTGGACAGGCCAGCTCGCGACGACCGGCCGGGCGCAGGCCTCGTCGCTCTACAACCTGATGTACTACTCGGGATCCAGTCTGTTCGGCTGGCTCGGCGGCATCTTCCTCGCGGGGTTCGGCTGGCCGGGCACCGCGGTCATGATCGTCACGCTCGCTCTCGTCGGACTCGTCATCGCGGGCGCCGCGCTGCGCCGGGTGTAGCGGACGAGCCCCCGGACGGGTACCCTCGCACGCATGTCCCGCCCCGAACCCCGACCTGTCAGCTGGCACGAGCTCAATCGCATCCGCGGCCGCGCCGTCGCGACGGCGACCGGCACCGTCCTCGAGGTCGGCGCCGGCTCGGGCGACAACTTCGCGCACTTCGCTCATGACGTGACCTGGATCGGACTGGAGCCCCACGCGAAGAGCCGGGCCGCACTCGAGCGCACGGCGCACGCGCTCGGGCACGACCGTCCCGTTCTCGCGGCGACCGCCGAGCGCATTCCGCTCGCCGACGCGACTGTCGATGCGGTCGTCGCGACGTTCGTGATGTGCTCGGTCGACGACGTCGCGCAAGCGCTGCGCGAGTTCCGCCGCGTACTCGTCCCCGGCGGGCTGCTCGTTCTCGTCGATCACGTCGCAGCGCCCGCGGGAACTGGAACGCGCCTTCTGCAGAACTTCGTCTCTCCCGTGAGCCGACGGGTCGACAAGGGCTGCCGGTGGAACCGCGACATCACGCCGGAGGTCGAACGCGCGGGCTTCTCCGGAATGAGCGTCGAGCGCTACCGCATGGCGGCGCTCGGCGGGCTGCTCGCGGTGCCGTGCGCAGTCCACATGGCGCACTCCTGAGCCGCTACCGAGGGGAGAGGCCGAGCTTTCGCCCGGCAAGACCACGTCCGCGGCTCAGCAGCGCGTCAGCCGCCCGCTCGATTGCCGCGCTTGCGGCATCCGTCGGGTCGTCAAGCACGATCGGCCGGCCCGTGTCGCCGCCCGTGCGCAGCGGCACGCTCAGCGGAACCGATGCGAGAACGGGAACGGGCGTGTCCTGACCGGCCGAGAGGCGACGGGCGACCTCGCTGCCGCCGCCCGCGCCGAACACCTCGAGCACGCTGCCGTCGGGCTGTGCGAGGCCGGCCATGTTCTCGATGACGCCGACGACGCTCTGGCCCGTCTGCCGGGCGACGAGCCCCGAGCGCTCGGCCACGTCTGCGGCGGCGGGCTGGGGCGTCGTGACCACGACGACTTCCGCGTGGGGCAGCAGCTGCCCGACCGAGATGGCGATGTCGCCCGTCCCCGGCGGAAGATCGAGAAGCAGCACGTCGAGGTCGCCGAAGTACACGTCCGTGAGGAACTGGTTGAGCGTGCGGTGCAGCATCGGGCCGCGCCACGCGACCGCCGTTGACGTGTCGTCGACGAACATTCCGATCGAGATGACCTTGACCCCGTGCGCGACGGGCGGGAGGATCATCTCGCCCACCCGCGTCGGCTTCACGATGAGCGGGGCGCCCGCGTCGTCGACGGCGCCCTCGACGAGCCCGAGGATGCCGGGAATCGAGAAGCCATGCACGTCCGCGTCCACGAGGCCGACGGCGAGACCGCGCTTCGCGAGCGCGACGGCGAGGTTCGCCGTGATCGTCGACTTGCCGACGCCGCCCTTCCCGCTCGTGATGGCGAGCACCCGGGTGAGGGAGTCGCGCGTGAACGGCATCTGCCGACCCGCCCCGCGCAGCCGCTCGATCAGGGCCGTGCGCTCCGCGGGAGTCATGACGCCCACGTCCACGGAGACGGACGTGACGCCCCCTGCGGACGCGGCGGCCTCGCGCACGTCGCGCTCGATCGCGCGAGCGGCGGGGCAGCCTACGATCGTGAGCCGGATGCCGACGCTCACGTTCCCTGCCTCATCGGCGCGCACCTCGCGCACCATGTCGAGCTCGGTGATGGGCTTGCGGATCTCGGGGTCGATGACGCCGTCGAGTGCTCGGCGAACCGCAGCCTCGACGGTCTCACGCGTCACGGGACTCGGTCTCCGAGGCGTTGTCCTTCTCCTCGAGCTCCTCGAGAAGTGCGCGCAGCTCCTGCCGGATGAAGTCCTTCGACGCCATGTCGCGCAGCGCGAGCCGCAAGGCGACGACCTCACGCGCGAGGTACTCGGTGTCGGCGAGGTTGCGTTCGGAGCGCTGCCTGTCCTGCTCGATCTGCACGCGGTCACGGTCGTCCTGCCGGTTCTGCGCGAGCAGGATGAGCGGGGCCGCGTAGGAGGCCTGCAGTGACAGCATGAGGGTGAGGGCCGTGAAGCCGAGCGCGACGGAGTCGAAGCGCGCGGTCTCGGGACCCCACGTGTTCCAGACCATCCAGACCACGCAGAACACCGTGAGCGCGAGCAGGAAGCTCGGCGTGCCCATCGCACGCGCCACCCACTCGGTGAAGCGGCCGAACCGGTCGCCGTCGCCCTTGCGCGCGAACAGGGGAGTGCGCACGCCGCGCGGCGCGTCGAGCCGCTGGTCGTCCTTGGGGGACCTAGCCATGCGCCGACCTCCTCGCGCTCTCGTGTCTCACTGGTTCGTCTTCGTCTTGGCTTCGCCAGTCATCGGGCAACAGATAGTCGAGGATGTCGTCAACAGTCACCACCCCGACCAGCTGGTGGGCGTCATCGACCACGGGAACGGAGACCAGGTCGTAGCTCGCGAGAATGCGCGTGACCTCGGCGGCGGAGGCGTGCGCGCTCACGGGCTCGAGGCTCTGGTCGAGAATCGCCCCGAGGCGCTCGTGCGGCGGATGCCGCAGCATCCGCTGATAGTGCACCATGCCGAGGAACCGGCCCGTCGGCGGTTCGTACGGCGGGAGCGTGACGCACAGCGCGGCGCCAAGCGCGGGCGGAAGATCCGCCTTGCGGATGAGCGCGAGGCCCTCAGCGACCGTCGCGTCGGCAGAGAGGATCACGGGCTCGGTGGTCATGAGCCCGCCGGCGGTGTCCGGCTCGTACTCGAGCAGCATCCGCACGTCGTCGGCCTCTTCCGGCTCCATGAGACCGAGCAGCTGCTCCTGACGCTCGTCCGGCAGCTGGGCGACGAGGTCGGCGGCGTCGTCGGGCTGCATCTTGTCGAGGACGGCGGCGGCCCGATCGTCGTCGAGTCGGGCGAGAAGCGCGATCTGGTCGTCGCCGGGCATCTCCTCGAGCGCATCGGCGAGCCGGTCGTCGGGAAGCTCGGCCGCGACTTCGAGCATGCGCTCCGCGGGCAGGTCGAGGATCGTGTTCGCGAGGTCAGCCGGCTTCAGATCGGTGAAGCTGGCGACGAGGTGCTCGGCGGACTGCGCCTCCGTGGAGATCGTCTCCCGCAGCTCGCGCCACGTCGCGAACGCCGTCGGTCCCTTCGCGAAGAGGGAGCCGGAGGACTTCGGCCGTCGCACGAAGTACTGGCTGACGTTCCAGTCTCCCGGTCGCCGCTCATCGATAGCGACGTCCTCGATCGTCGCCTCGCCGGAGCCGTCGACGAATTCGACCTTGCGGCCGAGGATCTCGGCGATGACGCGGATCTCTCCACCGCGCTGCTCGAAACGGCGCAGGTTGATCAGTCCGGTCGTGATGACCTGCCCGGGCGCGATCGAGGTGACTCGGCCGATCGGCACGAACACCCGACGCTTGCCGGGAATCTCGACGATGAGTCCGACGACGCGAGGCGGGTCGTTCGTGCGGTTCACCACGAGCACGTCACGGACCTTCCCGACCCGGTCACCGGCCGGGTCGAAGACGGTGCAGCCCGCGAGGCGGGCGACGAAGACTCTGGTGGAACTCACACCACTAACTTAGACTGCCGCGCGCACGTTTCGGGACCCTCGCCGACAGCGCACAGGCGAGCGTGGAACAATGAACGTGTGAGCTACCAACAGTCCTCCGGTCGTGGGCGAATGTCGCTTCAGGGCATTCCCCGTGGTGAGACCGTGGCGTCGTACGAGACATATCCCGAAGCCCAGCGCGCCGTGGACAAGCTCGCCGCCGCGGAGTTCCCCGTGAAGAAGGTCACGATCATCGGGAACGGGCTCACGAGCGTCGAGCGGATCACGGGCAAGCTCAGCTACGGGCGCGCCGCGGCGTCCGGCGCGGTGAGCGGAGCGTGGCTCGGTCTCTTCTTCGGCCTGCTGCTGATTCTGATCAACCCGACCGCCGACATGGTCTTCATGGGCGCCGCGATCCTCATCGGCGCCGCCTTCGGCATGGTGTTCACGATGTTCAACTACGCCATCAATCGCAAGCGCCGTGACTTCAGCTCGATCGCCCAGATCGTGGCGAGCTCCTACGCCGTGATGGTCGAGCCGGATCTCGCCAACAAGGCCCGAAACGTACTCGGCGTGGAGCCGCCCGCCGCGCTCTAGCGCGTCGACTGCCGTGCGATCCACGCCTCCACGTCGTCCGCTGTGCGGGGAATATCGGCGGAGAGGTTCACGGCGCCGTCGTCGGTGACGAGGATGTCGTCCTCGATGCGCACGCCGATGCCGCGCAGTTCTTCGGGCACGGTGAGGTCGTCGGGCTGGAAGTAGAGACCGGGCTCGATCGTGAACACCATCCCCGCCTTCACCTCGCCGTCGTGGTACATGTCGCGGCGCGCTTGCGCGCAGTCGTGCACATCGAGCCCCAGATGATGGCTCGTGCCGTGCACCATGTAGCGCCGATGGTACTGGTTCTCGGGCTTGAGCGATTCCTCGGCGGTCCCGGGAAGGATGCCCCATTCCGCGGTGCGCTCGGCGATGACGCGCATCGCCTCTGCGTGCACGTCACGGAAGATGATTCCCGGGCGCACG
The DNA here is from genome assembly GCF_900105715.1 of Paramicrobacterium humi. NCBI lineage: Bacteria > Bacillati > Actinomycetota > Actinomycetes > Micrococcales > Microbacteriaceae > Paramicrobacterium > Paramicrobacterium humi. The sequence goes on from NZ_FNRY01000002.1 coordinate 72,986, forward strand.
ATCGCGAATGCGGCGTCCGCCGCCTCGCGCACGGCCTCGTACACGCGGCGCTGCACGTCAGTGAAGCGACCGCTCACGGGCAGGGTGCGGGTGATGTCCGCCGTGTACAGGCTGTCGAGCTCGACGCCCGCATCCATAAGCATGAGCTGGCCCGGACGGACGGGACCGTCATTGCGGGTCCAGTGCAGGATGCACGCGTGGGCTCCCGCCGCGGCAATGGTGTCGTAGCCGACCGCATTCCCGTCGAGGCGGGCACGCGTGTAGAAGACGCCCTCGACGGCGCGCTCGCCGCGCGGCTCCTCGATGATGCGGGGGAAGTCGGCGATGACGTCGTCGAATCCGCGCGCCGTCGCGGCGACGGCGGAGCGAAGCTGAGCGATCTCGTAGTCGTCCTTCACGAGTCGGAGCTCTGAGACGAAGGTCGTGAGCTCCGCGTCATCGGGCACGCGCACGTCGTCGTCGCCCGCGTGGAACTCCTCGAGGTGGGCAGTGGCGATGTCGAGGTCGGCCGCGACTTGAGCGAGAGAGGGACGCGCGCCGATCCAGAACTCACCGATAGCGGGATTCGCATAGAACTCGCTAGACGTGCGGTCGGCGCGCTCACGGAAGTAGAGGGTGACATCGTGCCCGTCAGCCGTTGGCTCGAACACGAGCAGCGAGTCGGGCTCCGCGTCCGAGCCCCACCCGGTGAGGTGAGAGAACGCCGAGTGCGCGCGGAACGGATAGTCGCAGTCATTCGAACGAACCTGCAGCGATCCGGCCGGAATCACCAGCCGCTTTCCCGCGAACGCGGCAGAGACCGCGTCGCGACGGCGTCGAGCATAGCCGGCGGACTCGCGCGCGGCAGGCAGCTCGTCGGCCCTGCCCGCCCACTGCGAGCCGATGTACTCCTGGAAAGTGGAACTCGACGGCGTCGTCGAACGGTTGCTCGTCCCGGGCACGTCCTTGTCGACGGGCGTGGTCGTGACATCTGTGGCTGGCGTTTCCATGCCTCTATTGTTCCACCGTCCGCTGGCAGGCGGCTCAGCGTCAAGCCGGACGAGCGGCCCTGTCACTCGGACGGCGGGTGGGTTGCGGAGTCTGGGCGCTCAAATATCGAGGACGCCATCGTGAGCCAGCTCCGGCGACGGCAGACGGCCCGTGGACAGGTCCTCCATCAGATGGATGGACGCATAAAGCGCGGGGGATACCCGTCCTGCGTCGTCGAAGACCCGAATCGTCCGTCGAAGCCGACCCTGAACATAGTGGGGATGCCGAAAACTCACTTCTACGCGTGTGAACGGCCAGGTGCCTTCGACATCGACAGACGGATCACTGAGGCCGTGCGACAGCGGGGAGGTTCTGCCATCCTCCCCGCGCCAATAGTTCGCCAGGTGAGCGAATTCGCTCCGCACCGCCGCTACGGCTGACTCGCAATCTGCCTCGGTGATCTCGACACGATTCCACCGGAGACCGGGATCGTTCGGCTCGTTGTCGACGTCTCGAACTCCGATCACGTCGATGACGTCCCTCAGTTCGTCCTCGCTGAACGGTTGGGCGCCATCACCTGTCGTGCGCGGCACGTCGTCGGCCGGCAGGGCGACCTGTAGCAGCTCGTGGGCGAACGATGTTCCGCCCCATGTTCGGACGGGTTCGGGCGCGGCTGCGTAGAGCAGCAGCATGGGTCGTTCGCCATCATCGACGGCGAACGCCGCGCGACGATCGGATGAGACACGTCGCTGCACGCTGTCGGGCCCGAGCACCACGAGTTCATCCGTCGATGACCACGCCGACAGATCCCTTGGGTGCGGCGACGGTAACGTGCTCAACCAGAGACCGTGGCGCGTCGCGCCCAGCAGGTGCGAAGCCTGCAGTGCGACGAAACGCGTCAGAGTGCCGTCCCACGCAACATGAATCGCAGCCGGTTCTCCCGGCGGGGTCGCGGGATCCTCTGACTCCATCGGTCTGTACAACACCCACGCACCAGTGGGAGCGCGCAATACGGTCGCCGTCGGCGAACGAAGCCCCACGTCGAGGTCAGGCCACGACACCAGCAGATCAGCATGCCTGAGGCGCCGCACGATCGCGACGGGCTCGCAGTGACTGACGATGATCGCGGTCTCGCCGATCGCCACTTCCCGCCACGTGACCGGTTGCGGATGCATCGGCCAATTCTTCCAGACTGCGGCTCCGCCCCGTCAACGGTCCTTGTTATTCGCCCGATCAGGGCCCCCATAGGATGACGGTATGAGTGCCTCCGTTCGCGGTCCTGCCGATCTGCACGCGCATTCCGCGGTGTCGGACGGAACGGAGCAGCCTGCTGAGCTCGTACGCGCGGCGGCGCGAGCGGGACTGGGCACGATCGCGCTCACAGACCACGATTCGACGGCGGGATGGGAGGAGGCCTCCCAGGCAGCACTCGAGGCCGGCATCGCACTGATCCCCGGCATGGAGCTCAGCACCCGGTACGGGCACAAGAGCGTGCATCTTCTCGCCTACCTGTTCGACCCGAGCGATCGTGCGCTCATGGACGAGACGGCGCGCATCAGGGAGTCGCGGTTGACCCGCGCCGAGCGCATCGTCGACAACCTCGCGCGCGACTATCCGCTCAGCTGGGATGACGTTCTCGCCCAGACGCGTGATGGGGCGACCGTTGGTCGTCCCCATATCGCGGACGCGCTCGTGCACTTGGGCATCGTGCCCGACCGCAGCGCTGCGTTCGCCGGCATCCTGCACCCCTCCCGGGGCTATGTGATGCCGCACTACGCGCCGGATCCGCTCACCGCCGTCGCGCTCGTGCGGGCGGCAGGCGGAATCCCGGTCGTCGCGCACCCCGCGACGCGGGGGCGCGCGCACGTGCTCACCGCCGACTATGTGAAGTCGCTGGCCGGTGCGGGCCTGTTCGGCCTCGAGGTGGAGCACCGCGAGAACACGGCAGACGGCAAGCGCCGGCTGCGCGAGCTCGCGGAGCGATTCGACCTCGCCGTGACGGGCTCAAGCGACTACCACGGCGAGGGGAAACCCAACCAGCTCGGCGAGAACACGACGGCCCCCGAGGTGGTCGAGCGCATCATCGCCGAGGCGAGCGGCTGGCAGCCGGTGGTTCCGGAGAACCCGGCCGCGTCGCCCTAGTCGGCGCGCGGCGTCCGGCGGCGGTTGCGGCGGCGCGGAGCGCTGTTGCCGTCACTGTGTCCGGGTCCCTGACCGTCGTGCGTTCCCGTTCCGGGAGCGCTCTCGGGCGAGGTCTTCTCGGCGGCGGGGGAGGAGCCCTGCGGACGCGATGCGCCCCCACGAGTGCGGCGGCGGTTGCGGCTGCGCGTGCGCGGCTGCCCCTCGCTTGTACGGTGCTCGCTCGGCGCGATCTCCGGCTTCGGGGCGACGATGCGGCCCTTCGTTCCGGCGGGAATGTCGAGGTCGGTGAACAGGTGTTCGCTCGAGGAATACGTCTCGACCGGTTCCGGCTGCCCGAACTCGAGGGTGCGGTTGATGAGGGCCCACTTGTGCAGGTCCTCCCAGTCGACGAACGTCACCGCGATTCCGGTCTTTCCCGCGCGACCGGTGCGGCCGGCGCGGTGCAGGTACGTCTCGGGGTCGTCGGGGATCGTGTGGTTGATCACGTGCGTGACGTCGTTGACGTCGATGCCGCGAGCGGCGACATCGGTCGCGATCATGATCTCCTTCTTGCCCGCCTTGAACGCGGACATGGCGCGTTCGCGCTGCTCCTGGTTCAAGTCACCGTGCACGGCGACGGCGGGGAAGCCGCGGTCGCGCAGCTCCTCGAGCAGCTTCGCCGCCGCGCGCTTCGTGCGCATGAAGATGATCGTCTTGCCGCGGCCGTTCGCCTGCAGGATGCGAGAGATGACCTCGTCCTTGTCGAGTGCGTGCGCCCGGTAGATGACGTGCTTGATGTTCGCTTGCGTGAGCCCCTCGTCCGGCGCGCTCGCGCGAATGTGGATGGGGCGCGACATGAAGCGGCGCGCGAGGGCGACGATGGGTCCAGGCATCGTGGCCGAGAACAGCATCGTGTGCCGCACCGCGGGGGCCTTCGAGAACAGCTTCTCGATGTCGCTGAGGAAGCCGAGGTCGAGCATCTTGTCGGCCTCGTCGAGCACCATCTCCTGCACGTGCGAGAGATCGAGGATGCGCTTGTTGATGAGGTCGATGAGCCGGCCGGGCGTGCCGACGACGACTTGGGCTCCGGCCTGCAGCTGATCGATCTGGCCCTCATAGGCCTTGCCGCCGTAGATCATGGCGACCGAGATCTTGCGATTGGATGCCGCGACCTCGATGTCCTCCGCGACCTGCGTCGCGAGCTCACGCGTCGGCACGACGATGAGGGCGCGCACTCCGGGGCCCGGGTCGACGCCGATGCGCTGCAGCAGGGGAAGCCCGAAGCCGAGCGTCTTGCCCGTTCCGGTCTTGGCCTGCCCGATGATGTCCTGCCCCGTGAGCGCGAGCGGAATCGTCTGCTCCTGGATGGGGAAGGGTTCGGTGATGTTCTTCTGTGCGAGGGCGTCGACCATGTCCTGGTCGACCCCGAGATCTGCAAATGTCACGAGGTAATAGCTGCCTGTCAGTGCCTGAAAAATGGTCTACGCCTGTTTCTCACACTGAGGCGTAGTCGCCCGATCCGACGCCGGGCTCCCCACGAGCTTAGCCGACAGTGCATCGCGTAAGCTGGACGCGTGGTTTTTCGGTTCCGACGGCGCGGCACGCTCACTGAGGCTCCTCACCTTCGGGGACGAGGCGAGACGGATGCTGTCCGCGTCGAATTCACCGATCTGAACCCCGACACGAGCACATACCTCGGGCAAGTCGCCTATCTGCAGCTGAGCGTCTTCGAAATGCTGTCCGACCTGGCCGCGCGACTCGACGACCTGGAGGTGTCGCCGCGGGTCGCGTCGGCAGCGGGCGTCGCGCTGCGCAAGTACGAGGCCCTCGCGGAGGAGATCCGGCGAAGGGAGGAGGACCCGGGCATGTCTATGGCGGCGCCGCGCGAGGTCGTGCGCGAATTCCGCACGGCCACGGCGGGGCACACGCTCGAGGAGCGCGCCCTTGCGGCGTACTTGACCGCCGGGCTCCTCGACGACCTCTTCCTCGGCCTCGCCTCGAGTCTTCCCGCGGACCTCGCTCGGCGCGTGATCGCGATTCTCGCGGCCGATAACGAGCGCGACGTGCTGCGCCAGCACCTCCAAGACCGCATCGCCGCCGAACCGGGGATCGCGGCGATGCTCGCCCTCTGGGGGCGGCGGCTCGTCGGCGACACGCTCCTGCTCGCGCACCGGGTCGTGCCAAGTGAGAACGGCGAGAGCGACGAGCGCATCGAGCCGGCCTTCACCGAGCTCATCGCCGCCCACACACGGCGGATGGACTCACTCGGCCTCACGGCCTGAGCTTCGCGGCTACGACGCGTGATCGGCCGGCGGCCACTCGACCAGGTCAGCCTCCCAGCTGTCAGGCAGTCCAACCCGCCGCACGGCGCGATTGGCAGCGAACATCACGAAGCCGATGAGCATCATTGCGGCGAACACGGCGACTGACCACCCCAGGCCGACGATGCTGAGAAAGACGCCGCCGAGCAGCGGCGCCAGTGGCGCCACGGCAATCGACGACAGCGACAGCACTGAATTCATCCGCGCCTGCATGTTCTGCGGCGTGATCGCGCTCATATAGCCGAGCAGGCCCGCGTTCGCCGGCGCGATGAAAAGCGACATCGCGAAGGCCAAAAGCACGAACTGGGCGTACTCGTTCGAGAGTGCGAGCCCGAAGCAGCCCAGCACAGAGGGAGCCAGGCAGACGATCGCGAGCGGGCCACTCGGGAACCGTTTGACCAGAGAAGGCGCGACGATCGAGCCGATCAGCATGGCGACCCCGGCAGCCACATCGACAAGAGCGATCAGCAGCGGAGCCGTGTGGATCGCCACCAAATGCAGGTTGATCGAAACGAAGGTGCCGCCGAACGCAAGGTTGAGGAGCGCGACCACGCCGATGGCGGTGCGGATGATCGGCACTGCCGTCACGAATCGGAATCCGTCGACGAGGGAGGCGACCGCTCCCACTCGGCGCTCGTGCGAACGGCGGTCGTTCAACGGAACCCGCACAAGCAGAGTCGTCACGCCCGCCAGCAGGTAGCCGATGGCGCTGCCCAGGAACGGAAGTGCGCGGGAGAGGCCGTACAGCAGGCCGCCGAGCGGGCCGGAGACGAGACTCGCGACTGCTCCGCGGCCCTGCATCGCCGCCATTGCGGTGCCCAGCTGTTCGGACGACACCACGTAGCGAATGCCTGCGCTTTCCGTCGGTGCGTAGAACGCCGACACAGCCGCGGCGACAAGGAGCCCCGCGGCCAGCTCTGCCGCCGTGAGCATGCCAGTGGCCTCAGCAAGCCAGAGGCTCAGCCAGACGATCAAACCGATCGCTGAGCAGGTGAGCAGCAGTCGACGGCGGTCCACGCGATCGGCGACGACTCCGGCGGGCAGGATGGCTAGGAGCAATCCCGCCTCGCTGATCGCCCCGATGATGCCCGACCCGAGGACGGACCCTGTTATTCCGAATGCGATCAGGGGAACGGCGAAGACCGCCGTCCCATTGCCGACGAGCTGGCTTGTCTTGCCGGTCATCAGCAACAGGTAGGGCGCGTTTCGCCACAGGCTCGATGCGGCGTCGCTGTGGCCCGCAAGAGAAGGATTGACCGTATTCATGGTGATCGCAAGCATAAAAGCGCAACAACTATTGCGCAATAACAATTGCGCAATAAAGATTGCTTATTTGGGTAGACTTCCGGTGTGAACGAACAGCCGTACGCCGTGACGGACCCGGCGACGCTGAGGGCGCTCGCGCATCCGCTTCGCCAGCGAATCATGTGGGAACTGGCCGCCCGCGACTACTTGCGCGCCACCGACCTCGCCAAGATCTGCGGTGAACCAGCGAATTCCGTGAGCTTCCACTTGCGCAGCCTCGCGAGAGCCGGATTGATCGAGGAGAAGCCGGAGCAGGCGCGCGACAGCAGAGATCGGGTGTGGGGGATGACGCACCCGGAGGGCGTGCACTTTCCCCAGGCGGATATCGCGACCAATGCGCTCCTCGCCGAGCGACTGGATTGGGTGAAAGGCCTCCTGGACGAGACCCTGCCGCGGGACCCTCACGCTGCGCGCACTCAGTACCTGGGCGCCGCGGTCCTCACCCGGGACGAGGCGCTGACGATGGCGGAGGAGGTGATGGCCGTGTTCGAGAAGTGGCGCGAGCGGGGGTCGAAGGCGGCCATCGAGCACCCGCACGACCCCGACAGAGTTCTTCACTTCACGGCCGCATTCGTGGGCAACCCCCGCGTCTGCGAGCAGCCGTCACCCGTTCAGGAGGTGCACGACCTCGGCTCATCCGTTGCCGACGATCCCGCGTGACGCTGCGTCGTTCCGCGTTGCAGACCGTCACGAGCTGTCGTCTAGCTCCCGCTCCGGAGCCTCAGCCGTTCACCGTGACGCCTGGCGGGCGGAAACGATGCCGCCACGCGGCCGAATGCGAGCGCTTGTCGGCCTCTCGGCCTGAGCGCGTCAGGCGCCGAGCGCGCGGAGCGTCGCGGCATCCGCCTTGTTACGGCTCGAGCCGAGCACGAGGTCGACGGCGACGCACACGATGGCGGTAACCGCGAGAGTGACGACCCAGATCCAGCCGCCGTCCCACGCCCAGCCGAGCCAGGTCAGGGCGAGCCACACGATCGCGGAGACGATGCCGCCGAGCGCGGGAATCAGCATGCTGCCGTGCTGCGCCCGCCAGGGCAGAGCGTAGCGCGCGGCGAGACCGACGCATACGCCGAACAGCATGATGAAGAGCAGCTCCATGCGCTGAACCTATGCGACGAAGCCGACGCGGCGGGACTCTTCGTTTCCGAGCTCGACGTACGCGACGCCCTCCGTCGGCACGAGGAAGATGTTGCCCTTGTCGTCGGAGAGCTCGAAGAACGGGTCCTTGGCGGAGAGCGCATCGCCGATGATCTTCTTGACCTCGTCGATCTTCGAGTCGGTCGAGAGGTTGATCTCACGGGGGCTGTTGGTGATGCCGATGCGGATGTCCACGAATGTCCCTTTCGCTCTGATACAGCAACACTACGGCACCCCTGCGGCGCCCGGCGAACGCGCCGTGCCGCCCAGAGCGAACACCGATCCGCCGAGGCGCGAGCAGCAGGTCACAGCGCGTCGAGCAGAGCGGCGAGGGGACGGTGGCGAGGCCGGCGGCATCACAAGGGGCTGGGGAGAGTACGCCTTCCGTCGTCCCTTCCGCGGGACGCATCTCGCGGTGCCGTTCGCCGCGGGCACGTGCCGCCGCGACGGCGTGCGCGACGGGCGATGTCAGCCGCCGCCGCTAGCGTGGAATTGTGACTTCCACCGCCTTCGTTCAGCAGCAGCACTCAGCGCGATGGACGGATGCCGCTGAGCTCGATCCCGCACAGGCGACGGTGCTCGAGCGCCCCTCCGGGGAGAGCTGCGCCGTGTTCGGCGCTCCCGGCTCGGGGAAGACGACAACGCTCGTCGAGCTCCTCGCCGAGCGAATATCGAACCGGGGCTATGCGACGCGCGAGGTTCTCGCGATCGTCCCCTCACGCCTCGGCGCGACGAAGCTTCGCGACCGGCTCGCCCTTCGAGTGGGCGTGCCGACCGACGGCCCGCTCGCGCGCACGGCGAACAGCGTCGCATTCCACATCGTGCAGCAGGCCGCGGCCGTGCGCAGCGGGGAGCCACCGCGACTGCTCACGGGCGCCGAGCAGGACCGGGTGATCGCGGAACTGCTCGAGGGGCACCTCGAAGACGGGTCGGGGCCGAACTGGCCCGACACTCTCGGCCCTGACGTGCGGGAGCTTCAGGGATTCCGCACCGAGTTCCGCGAGCTCATGATGCGCTGCGTCGAATCGGGCGTGTCCACCGCAACGCTCCGGCGCCTCGGCGACGAGCACGACCGCCCCGAGTGGCGAGCGGCCGCCGCGCTCATCGACGAGTACGGCGAAGTGCTCGACCACTTCGCCGCCTCCTACCGCGACTCTTCCGAACTGCTTGCCGAGGCGGTGCGCGTCGTCACCGATGGCACCTACCAGACGGGCTTGCGCCTCGTCGCCGTCGACGACGTGCAGGAGTTCGGCCCCGGACTGTTCCGGCTGCTGCGCGCGCTCGCCGAGCGCGGCGTCGAGATCGCCGTGTTCGGCGACGCCGACGTCGCGGTATCGACGTTCCGCGGCTCGGACCTCGGCGCTCTCGGCTCCCTCAGCGATCGTCTCGGCGTTCCCGTTCGGCAGCTGACCCTTGACCGTGTCCACCGGGGCGGTCCCGGCATCCGATCTATCGTGCGCGAAGTGACCGATCGCGTGGGAGCGGCAGCGAGCGTCGCGCACCGTGCCGCCGCCGCGGCCAGCGACCTCGACGAGAGCGATGTGCCGCCCGTCGTGCGCATCGAGGCCTCGTCGCCTGCCGCCGAGTATCGGCAGATCGCGCGCGTGCTGCGCGAGCACCATCTCTTCCGCGACATTCCCTGGTCACGCATGGCCGTCGTCGTGCGTTCGGGCGCACTCGTGCCCGCAGTGTCGAAGGCGCTCGCGCTCGCGGAAGTTCCCACGAGCACCCCCGTCGGAGCGACGAGCATTCGCGACGCGTACGCCTCGCGACAGCTCATCGATGCAGCCGCGATCGCGACCGGGTACACCGCGATGACCTCCGAACTCATCGAGTCGCTCGCGACCGGGCCGCTGTGCGGTCTCGACACCGTCGCGCTCCGGCGGCTGAAGCGCGCGCTGCGGCACGAGGACATCGCCGGCGGGGGAACGTCGACTCCCGCGCAGCTTCTCGTCGATGCCTTCGGGCACCCCAACGGCTTCGCGAGCATCGACTCGGCCGCGGCGCGCCGCGCCGGCCGCTTCGCGAGAACGCTCGACGCCGCGGCGGCTCTCGCCTCGGCGGGCGGCAGCATCGAAGAGGTGCTGTGGGAGATCTGGTCGGCAAGCTCGCTCGCCGACACGTGGGGCAGCCAGGCGCTCGGCACCGGTCTCGCGGCAGAGGAAGCCAACCGGCACCTCGACGCGGTGATGGCGCTGTTCACCGCGGCGAAGCGGTACGTCGAGCGGGATCCCGCCAACGCGGCGAGCGGGTTCCTCAACGAGGTGTTCGCCGCCGAGGTCGCGGAGGACTCGCTCACTCCGCAGGCGGCCGCCGACGCCGTGTGGGTGGGGACGCCGAACTCGGTGATCGGCACCGAAGTGGACATCGTCGTCGCCGCGCACCTACAGGACGGCGCATGGCCGAATCCCCAGCTGCGCGGCTCTCTGCTCTACCCGCAGCAGTTCAGCACTGTGCTCGCCGGGCTTCCCGTCGCCGACATCGACGCCCGTGCCGAAGTGCTCGGCGACGAGCTGCGCATGTTCGCCCTCACGGTGTCGCGTGCGCGCCGCCAGGTCGTGGTGAGCGCGACCGTGACGGACGACGAGCAGCCATCGGTGTTCCTCCGATTCCGCGGCATCGCGGATGCTCCGCTGAGGAACCCCGCCGAGGGACGCCACGCGTTCACGCTGCGGGGCCTGACCGGGCAGCTGCGGCGTGTGGCGACGCACAGTGCCGACGACCACGAGCGTCGCGACGCCGCATCCGCCCTCTCCCGACTCGCGGAAGCAGGCGTCGCGGGAGCGCACCCTCGCGACTGGTACGGCACGCGTGAGCCGTCGACGCTCGCGCCGCTCGTCGATCTCGACGACGACGAGAGCTTCGTGCACGTGTCCCCGTCGAAGCTCGAGACATTCGAGAAGTCGCCACTCGTGTGGTTCGTCGACACGATGGCCGCGGCGCCGTCCGGCGTCATCGCCGGAATCGGCACGGTCATCCATGCCGCGATGGAGAAGGCCGGCCTGCTGCCGCACGAGGAGCAGACCATCGAACGACTCGGCTCCGCGGCGCTATGGGCCGATGTCGACGCTCGGTGGGGCGAGCTGCAGTTCGATGCCCCGTGGATCGGCGATGCGCAGCGCCGACGCGCCAGGGAACTCGTCGACGCGCTCTCCGACTACCTCATCGACGCGAAGCGGGGAGGCGCCCGCGTGCTGAGCTCCGAGGGTCGTTTCAGCATCGACGCGGGAAAAGTACGGCTGACCGGGTCGATCGATCGCGTCGAACTGCGTGAGGACGGCAGCGTCGTGATCATCGACCTCAAGACGGGGAAGACGATTCCGAGCGACGCGGACATCGTCACTCACGCGCAGCTCGCCGCGTACCAGCTCGCGCTCACACACGGGGCGATTCCGGATGCCGCCGGCAACCCGAACGGAGGGGCCGCGCTGCTGTTCGTCTCGAGCGGAGTGCGCGGCAAACGGTATCGCCTCAAGCAGCAGGAACCGGCAGACGCGGAAACGCTCGACGCGTTCACGAAGCGACTCGCCGAGGTCGGTACCGGCATGGCCGCCGCTGTGTTCCCCGGCGCTGTCGACCTCGACGAACGCGATCCCGCGGCGGGCTTCGCCTACCGCATCCACCTGATCGCAGCGGTGTCCGCATGACCCGCTACACCGCCCGTGAGATCGCGGCACGACTCGGGCTGCCCGCGCCGACCGAGGAGCAGGTCGCCGTCATCGAGGCGCCGCTCCAGCCGGCCCTCGTGGTGGCAGGCGCCGGGAGCGGCAAGACCGAGACGATGGCGAACCGCATCGTATGGCTGCTCGCCAACGAGCACATCACCGTGTCCCAAGTGCTCGGGCTCACCTTCACCCGCAAGGCAGCGGGTGAGCTCGCCAGCCGGGTGAGAGAGCGCGTCGCGCAGCTGCGGCGCCTCGACGACGCCGACGGCGGAGACGTGGACGTGCTCGAGACGCCGACGATCTCGACCTACAACGCGTTCGCCGCCTCCCTGTTCCGTGAGTATGGCCGCCTCATCGGGCGCGAACCCGACGTCACCGTCATCACCGAAGCCTCGGCCTGGACGCTGGCGCGGGAGATCATCGTCTCGAGCGATGACGATCGTCTCAGCGGGCTCGACAAGAGCGTCGACCAGATCACCTCCGCTGTCGTGCGCCTCGCGCACGCGCTCAGCGACAACGACGCAGCGCATCGCCGCGACGAGATCGAACGGCTGTGCGAGCAGTTTCCCGCGCTGCTGGAGCTGCCCATCAACGATGACACGACACGCAAGCGCCGCCCCGACCCGGATCTCGAGAAGGCGTGCGCCGAACTCGGGGCGCTGCCGACTCTCGTTGAGCACGCGCAGCGCTTCGACGCCGAGAAGCGCCGACGTGGGCTCATCGAGTTCAGCGACCAGGTGTCGCTCGCGCTCGAGATCTGCCGGCGCATCGAGCGCGTGCCGGCGGAATACCAGGAGCGCTACAAGGTCGTCATCCTCGACGAGTACCAGGACACCTCCGTCGTGCAGACGGAGCTGCTCGCCCGATTGTTCGCCGGGCACGGCGTCATGGCTGTCGGCGACCCGAACCAGTCGATCTACGGCTGGCGTGGCGCGAGCGCGTCGAACCTCGCCCGGTTCTCCGCCGATTTCGGCGGCGGACACGCCGACGGCTACTCGCTGTCGACGAGCTGGCGAAACCCGCGCCTCGTCCTCGACGCCGCCAACGCCCTCGTCCGCCCGCTTCCCGCACTCCCCGGCGTCGCCGTCAAACGACTGTCTCCGGCCTCGTTCGCCGGCGACGGACGCGTCGACGTCGACGTCGCTGAGACCATCGTCGACGAAGCGGACACGACGGCGCTCTGGCTCGCCGCGCAGCTCGAGCGGCCCGGACGGTCCGCCGCGCTCTTGTGCCGCTCCCTCAAGACCGTTCGGCCGTTCACCGACGCGCTCGAGCGGCGCGGCGTGCCGTACCACGTGCTCGGCCTCGCCGGTCTGCTCGAGCAGCCGGTGATCGTCGACCTCGTGTGCGCGCTTCGCGTTCTCAACGACCCGACGGCGGGTTCAGAACTGATCCGGCTGCTCACGGGCGCCAGGTGGCGCATCGGCACGAAGGACATCGCGGGCCTGCGTGAGACGGCGCGGTGGCTCGCGAAACGCGACGTGCATCAGCAGCTCATCCCCGACGAGACACGGCAGCTGCTCCGCGAGTCGGTAGCCGACGACGACAGCGCCTCGCTCGTCGATGCGCTCGACTTCCTCGTCACGGCGCCCGTGGACCACCGCGCTCTCGCAGACATCACACCGGTCGGCGTGCAGCGCATGAAAGCCTGCGGGCGCAGCCTCGCCGAGCTGCGTCGACGCTCCGGTCTCGCGCTCAACGATCTCGTCAACCTCGTCATCCAGGAACTCCAGCTCGACATCGAGGTCGCCGCCAACGCGACAAACGCGCTGGGAGCCTCGAGCATCGAAGCGTTCTCCGAGCAGATCTCCGCGTACCTCGCCGTCGACGAGCGCGGTGCTCTCGGGCCCTTCCTCGCGTGGCTCGCCGAGGCCGAGAAGCGCGAGAACCTCAGCCCCCGCAGCGAGGACCCCGAGCCTGGCACGGTGCAGATCCTGACGATCCACGGCGCGAAGGGCCTCGAGTGGGATGCGGTCGCGGTGCCGCGGCTGGTTGACGGCGAGCTGCCGTCGACGCTGCGCAGCAAACGGGGATGGACGGCGTTCGGCGAGCTGCCCTATGAGTTTCGCGGAGACAGCGCGGACCTGCCGCAGCTCGCGTGGCGTGGTGCTGCGAACCAGCAGGACTTCGCGCGCGCTTACGCGGCGTTCGGCGCCGAGCTCGAGTCGAGAAACGCGGAAGAGCAGCGGCGACTCGCCTATGTCGCCGTCACCCGGGCAAAGGACGCCCTTCTTGCGACCGGATCGTTCTGGTCGAGTCAGTCGCGTCCGCGCCGACCGGGCGTCTTCATGCGTGAGGTCGCCGCGGCAGTGGCGACGGAGCCCGTCGAGCTTCCTGAGCAGCCCCTGGCGGAGGAGAACCCGCTCGCCGTCGACGTGGATCATGTGCCGTGGCCGCTCGACCCGCTCGGGCCGCGCGAGGCGGCCGTGCACGCGGCCGCCGAGCGGGTGCGGAGCGCCGACCCGGACGCCGCCACGCCGTGGGACGACGAGATCGCGCTGCTCCTCGCCGAACGCGAGCGACGTCAGAATGCGACAGCCCAGGTCGACCTGCCGCACCGCGTACCCGCTTCGCGCTTCAAGGACTTCGTCAGCGACCCTGCAGCCGTCGCCGCTCGCGCACGCCGCCCGCTGCCCGAGAAGCCCTATCGTCAGACGCGGCTCGGCACTCTGTTCCACAGCTGGGTCGAGGAGCGCGCGGGAATCCGCGGCGGCTCTGAGATGCTCGACGCTTCGCTCGACGAACTCGACATCGAATCCGACGAGAGCGGAACCCTCCTGCCCGCCGAGCAGGCGGAACTCGACCAGCTCGAGGTTCTCAAGCGCACGTTCGAGGCGTCCGAGTGGGGACCGCGCATGCCGATCGAGGTCGAAGAGGAGATCAACTTCGTCCTCGCCGGCCAAGTGATCATCTGCAAACTCGACGCCGTGTACCGCACCGCTGACGGCTACCAGATCGTCGACTGGAAGACCGGTCGGCCGCCGAAGAGCCCGGAGGAACTGGAAGAGCGCCAGCTGCAGTTAGCACTGTACCGCGCCGCGTACGCGGAAGCGCGCGACATCGACCCCGAGCTGATCGACGCTGTCCTGTACTACGTGGCGGACGATCTCGTCATTCGCCCGGATCACTTGTCGTCGGCGGAGGAGCTGCGCTCGCGCTGGGAGTCCTCGGTGCTTCCCAGCTGAGACAGATCGATCGGCCCCGTGGCCAGATCGTCTTGAGACGCTGGCGCTTCATCGACGTCCGTCTCGTCGTTCGCCTCCTTGTCCCACTCTGAGAGGAACTCTGAGCGGTCGAAGCTGTCGGTGTCCATCGAGATGGCCGACGACGGCGCGCGGGGAGGCGTCGGATTCTTGTCGAGCATGTCCTGCACGTCGGACACCGTCATGATCGGGCCGGTCGCGGGGGACAACGGCGACATGAGGTTGCCGAGGACGCTGTCGACGAGACCGTCCAGCATCGAGACGGCGTCGGCGACGATCGCCTCATCGTGAGTGTCGCGCCCGTGCAGCAGCCACCGCGCGAGCTCGAGCTCCGCATACAGCAGCGATCGCTGTCGGATGAGCGCATCGGGGGACCGGTGGCTGGCCGCGACATACCCCGCGAAAACGCTCTCGGCCGCTTCGCCGGCCGCCGACAGCCAGTGCAGGTCATGTGCCGGGTCGGAGACCTTGAGCGAACCCCAACCGAGAACGCCGGTGACGATCGGGCCCGCCTCGTGGTCGGTGATCAGGAACGAGTCCGCCGCAACGGAGCCGTTGATGACCGTCGGCAGGAATCGCCACAGCGCCTCGTCGGCCGCGGCCTCGAGCCAGCGGTTCTTGACCGCCGCCGGAAGCATGCCGGTCGCCGCTGCCCGCTCGATGACGTTCCGCGCTTCCTCCCGGCAGTCGGACGCGCTCTGCACGGGAAGGCCCGCTTCCGAGACGAACGAGCTGGGCAGGCCGTGGATGGCCGCGAGAGCGCCCCCGATGGAAGCGGCGACACCGTCGCCGGCGGGAATCGCGGCCGCCTCCACCTGGTACCCGTAGAGGTAGTCGTAGACGACCGCGCGAGAGCCATCGACGGGGGCTTGGCCGATGACGCGGTGCACGTCGAACGGGAGGCGGCTGCGGATGCCGTCCGACATCGACTGCAGAACGAGAAGCTCGCGCGACTGGTCGGTCTCCGCTTGCTGCGTCGTCGGCACCCGGACCACGTACTGGGACTGGTCGTCGCCGAGCAGGAGGGCGGAGTCGAACTCGCCGGACTCTCCGTGGCCGAGAGGGCCGCTGCCGACGAACGACGTATCGGGCAGGGCCGACGCCGCGACCGCGGCTAGAGTGAGAGGAGACCTGGCCATGGCATCTAGGTTAGGTCGAGAACCGCCGCCTGGCGCATGCGCCACGCCCGTCCGATGCCGAGGAGTCCGATGCCCGCACTGGGGAGCCTTCCGCTTGCCCGCACAGAATTCGATCGCGACGGCGACGCCCGCCTGAAGGAGGACTTTCTCGGCGAGACGCTGCGAGATCCCGAGACGCGACTGCTGTTCGTCGCCGACCGACAGCTCCTGATTGACGACGGGCGCCTGGTCTTCAGGGGCATCGACGATCTCCCCGAGGAGTTTCTCGCGGCCGCCTACCTCGGCCGAATCGTGACCGACGGCGGGCAGCTGGAGCCGGGAACGCGCGTCGTCGCGGTCGTCCTCGCTGAGCCGTCGCCGCGCGAGCGCGGCGACTGGCGTACGCTGCGAGACGCCGCGGTCCTGCTCGATGACCTCGAGGGCGGCCTCGCCGTCGAGGCGGTCGCCGTCGCGGGCTGGCACAGCTCGGCGACACGCTGCACGCGCTGCGGAGACACGACCTCGATCGAGCACGCCGGCTGGATGCGCAAATGCGTGAGCTGCGGCACCGAGCTGTTTCCGCGCACCGACCCCGCCGTGATCGTGCTCATCACCGACGAAGACGACGAGCGCATCCTGCTCGGCTCGAACGCGATGTGGCCCGAAGGGCGCTACTCCCTGTTCGCCGGCTTCGTCGAAGCGGGAGAATCCCTCGAAGCAGCCGTCGAGCGCGAGGTCTTCGAAGAGGCGGGCGTGCGCGTCGTCGACCCCGTGTACCTCGGTTCACAGCCGTGGCCGTTCCCGCAGTCGCTCATGCTCGGCTTCTCAGCGCGACTCGCCCCCGGACAGGATGCCGCCGACACGCGCCCCGACGGGGAGGAGATCCTCGACGTGCGCTGGTTCACCCGCGACGAGATCGCCGAACCCGGCGACGACGTGCAGCTCCCCGGCACGAGCTCGATCGCCCACGCCATCATCCAGAACTGGCGGGACGGACGGTAATGTCCGATCTGCTCGCCGGACTCGACGACGACCAGCGGGTCGTAGCCGAGACCCTTCGCGGGCCGCTGTGCGTGCTTGCCGGAGCCGGAACGGGCAAGACGCGCGCCATCACTCATCGCATAGCGCACGGCGTGGCCACGGGAACGTACGCGCCGAACCGCGTTCTCGCCCTCACATTCACGAACCGCGCGGCCGCCGAGCTGCGCGGGCGACTGCGTCACTTGGGAGCGGGAAACGTCCCGGCGAAGACGTTCCACTCCGCAGCGCTGAGCCAGCTCGGCTACTTCTGGCCGCAAGTCGTCGGCGGCGACATGCCGCGACTCATCGAGGCGAAGGCGCGCGTGCTCGGGCATGCGGCAGAGAAGCTCAAGCTCAAGGTCGATACGGCCGCGCTGCGCGATCTCGCAGCCGAGATCGAGTGGCGCAAGGTCTCCAACCGCAGCATCGAGCAGTATGCCGCGGCGGGGCGGACGCCGCCCGGCGCGCTCACGGCCGAGCAGGCCGTCGCGTTGATGAGCGCATACGAGGACATCAAGGACGAGCGCAGGCAACTCGATTTCGAGGATGTGCTCCTCGTCTGCGCGGGAATGCTCGAGCAGGAGCCGCGTGTCGCGCTTCAAGTGCGCGAGCAGTACCGCTTCTTCGTCGTCGACGAGTACCAGGACGTGTCGCCTCTGCAGCAGCACTTGCTCGACCTGTGGCTCGGCGACCGCCGGGAGCTGTGCGTCGTGGGAGACGCGAGCCAGACGATCTTCTCCTTCGCGGGGGCCGATTCCGCGCACTTGCTGGACTTCCCCCAACGGTACGAGGGGAGCCGCGTGGTGCGGCTCGAACGCAACTACCGGTCAGAGTCCGGCATCGTCGCGACGGCGAACCGGCTCATGCGCGATCGGCCGGGCGCGCTCACGCTGCTCGCAGCCCGCGGCGACGCCGGGGCAGCGGCATCCGACCCCGATGTCGTGCAGTACCGCGATGACATGGCGGAGGCCCGCGGCATCGCGCAATCGATACTCACGCGACTCGAGCAGGGAGCGAAACCCGAGGAGATCGCCATCCTGTATCGCGTGAACGCGCAGTCGGCGCCGCTCGAGACCGCGCTCGCCGACGTCGGCATCAGCTATCACTTGCGCGGATCGACGCGCTTCTTCGACCGGCCGGAGGTCAAGCAGGCCGTTCTCGCGCTTCGCGGGGCCTCGGTCGCGATCTCCGGTGAGCCGCTGTTCAAATCCGTGAGCGACGTGCTGCGCTCGCTCGGCTGGAGCCAGGTGCCGCCCGAGGCGCAAGGCGCCGTGCGTTCGAAGTGGGAATCGCTGAACGCGATAATGGCGCTCGTCGACCAGGTGCCGGTCGGCACGACGTTTCGGCAGTTCACCGACGAGCTGCTCGAACGCCAAGCCGGTCAGCATGAGCCGACGATGCAGGCCGTGACGCTCGCGACGCTGCACTCGGCGAAGGGCCTCGAGTGGGACGAGGTCTACCTGCCGGGACTTGCCGAGGGCCTCGTGCCGATCAGCTACGCGAAGAGCTTCGAGCAGATCGACGAGGAACGCAGGCTGCTGTACGTCGGCATCACCCGAGCTCGCACCCGGCTCACGCTGTCGTGGGCTGAGGAAGGGCAGCGCCGGGTTCGCGAGCGGTCTCGCTTTCTGCAAGAGATCGGCATGCGCAGTCCCGGTGCGGCCGGTGCACGCGCACGGACTGGGGTGCGTTCGGCGACACGGTGATGCTCACGGCGGCGGCAGCCTCCTCGCCGGCGCGGTCGTTCTCGCGCAGCACGCGCGTGACGACCGCGGCGACATCCGTAGCGAACGGCTCCCGGTCGAGCGTCGAGCGCACGCCGAGAAGCTGCGTCGCGATCGCCGTCCACGACGGGTCCTCGTCGGCACGCTCGCGGTCGAGACAGTGCAGGCACGGACCGACGCCGGGACGCACGAGCGGGCCGATCGTGGCTCCCGCGTCGCTGAAGACCACGGGAAGGTGAGGAACGTCTCGGCTGAGCCAGCGCACCGATGTCACGGGATCGACGACGAAGTGCGCGATGAGAATCGCGATGTCGGGTCGCTCGTCGTCCGCGATGTCGGCACCGTGCACGCGCCGCACGATCTCCGCCGTCGGACCGGTTCCCTCGATCGTGAGCGTGCTGCGCCGCTCTGGCGCCGTCGCCGAACGCAGGGCCGGCCGCACGGCCTCGACGAAGGCGTCGATCTGAGCGTCGTCGACTCCCACTTCGGTGCCGATGACGGTGAGCGCGGCTCGAGGCACTCCCGCGCGGATCGCATAGAGGATGTGCTCGAGCGCGGGGGAGACCTCGACGACCGCGCGCGGACTCGCGACACCGAGCTGCACTTGCGTGGGCGTGCGCCACACGAGCGGGTACCGCGGGTCGAGCTGGAGAATCATGACGCCATGGTGCCTGAATCGGCGCGCGGCCGCCGGAGTTATCCACAGCGACCGCCTCGCGCCGGCTCAGACGGCCGGGGGAGGTGTCGTTCCCTCGTCCTTGTCGTCCTCGTCGGTCGGCTCGTCGTCGGTCGGCTCCGCCGCCGTGCGCAGCAGGTCCTCGAGCGCGACGTCCATCTCATCCGGTTCGGGAGCGTCGCCGCGCGCGGCGGCCTCCAGACGCTGGATGAGGCCGGCCGGGTCGTCGATGTCGGCAGTGGTCGGCACGAGGTCGGGATGCTGCCACAGGGCGTCGCGTTGACCCACGCCGACGGCGTCCGTCACCTTTCGCCACATCGCAGCGGCGTCTCGCAATCGTCGGGGCCGCAGCTCGAGGCCGACGAGGGTCGCGAACGCCTGCTCCGCGGGACCGCCCGTCGCACGGCGGCGACGCACGGTCTCGGCGACGGCGTCCGCCTTGGGCAGGCGAAGCGTCGCATCGTGCGTGACGACGTCGACCCAGCCCTCGACGAGAGCGAGCGTCGTCTCGAGGCGTTCGAGCGCCGCGAGCTGGGCATCGGTCTTCGGCGGGATGAGCGAGCCGTTCGTCATCGCCTCGCGCAGCTGCTCGGTGTTCGACGGGTCGAAGCTCTCGGCGAGATCCTCGATGACGTGGGTGTCGATGTGGATGCCGCGTGCGAACGCCGTTATCGACGAGATGAAGTGCAGCTTGAGCCACTTGGCCTGGCGGAACAGGCGGGCATGCGCGAGCTCGCGCACGGCGAGGTAGAGCTGCACCTGGTCCATCGGGATGTCGAGGCCCTCGCCGAACGCCGCGACGTTCTGCGGCACGAGCGCGGCCTCGTCGTCGAGCAGGGGGATGCCGATGTCGCCGCCCGACACGACCTCTGTCGAGAGCTGGCCGACGACCTGGCCGAGCTGCATCGCGAACATGGTCCCGCCGATCCCGCGGATCATGCGGGTGGCCTGGCCGATCATGTCCTTGAACTGCTCGGGCGCCTGCTCGCTCAGCACGTTCGTGAGGGCGTCGGAGATGCTCGTCGCGACGGGCTCGGCGAGCTGCGTCCACAGCGGCATCGTCGCCTTCGACCATTCCGCGCGGCTCATGAGCCTCCCGGTTGCGGTGAGCGAGGCGACGGTCGTCACATCGGCGAGCCACAGCTCGGCGAGGTGGAACGCCTGGTCATACTGCGCGTGCTCCGCCGGCGTGATCGCGATGGCGTCCTTACGGCCGATCGTCACCGCCTGGTCGCGCGAAACGTCCCAGTTCACGCTGCCGTCGCCGCTCTGCTGCATCGCCCTCTGGAACTGCATCATCATCGCCTGAAGCGAGGCGGGATCGGAGGGCAGACCCGCCGCGCCGGCGAGCTGACTCGGGTCGACGCCGGACTTGCCCGAGAGGATGTCCCGGATCATGTCCTGGAATTCGTCGTCGGGGTTCTTGTCGTCGTCTGGCACTTCAGCCACCTTTCAGCGAGCGACGGTCTTGCGGCTCTACGCTAGTGCCTGAAGCTTGAGGTTCGTCGTGGTCAGGGCAGCTCGCCGTCCGCCCGTCGCGAACATCCGGGAAGGGATCCGCGTGACGCTGCCGAACGACGATCATCACGAGTCGCCGTCCCCGCTCTCGGAGCCGCTGTTCGAGCCCGCCGCGCCGCGTCCTCCGCGGCCCCGGCGCGTCGTCGCCGGCTGGATCAGCCTCGCCGTCGCCTTCGTCATCCTCGGCGTTCTCGCGTTGTCGCCGACCCCGTACGTCGTGCAGGTCCCCGGACCCGTGTTCAACGTCCTCAGCACGACGAAGACCGACGACGGAACCCAGCCGCTCATCGACATCGAGGGTGCGAAGACGTACGACGTGAGCAAGACGCTCGACATGCTCACCGTGAGCGTCGTCGGGACCCCCGACCGCTCGCCGAGCTGGTTCCAGATCGCCGTCGCGTGGTTCGACCCGAGCCAGGCCGTCGTTCCCATGAGCACGTACTTTCCCGACGGCACCACCGTGAAGGAGCAGGACGAGGAATCGCAGCTCATGATGGTGAATTCCCAGCAGGATGCCGTTGCGGCGGCGCTCACGCAACTCGATATCCCGTTCGATTCGGCGCTCACGGTGGGAAACGTGATCGCCGACACACCGGCCGACGGCGAGCTGCAGGTCGGCGACGAGATCACCGCCGCAGGGGGCGCGCCTGTTGGCGACGTGACGCAGCTGCGCGACGTCATCGCGAAGAACGGTGAGAAGCCGCTCACGCTCACCGTGCTCAGGGACGGCGCGAGCGCGACAGTGTCGGTGACGCCCACGAAGGCCACGTACAGCGACGGAACCTCCGGCTTCGTCATCGGCATCCAGACCACGGAGACCTACGACTTCCCCTTCCACGTCGCGATCAAGCTCGACGATGTCGGCGGACCGAGCGCCGGCATGATGTTCGCTCTCGGAATAATCGACAAGCTCACTCCCGGCGCGCTCGCGGGCGACGCGGCCGTCGCCGGCACGGGAACCATCGACGCCGAAGGAGACGTCGGCCCGATCGGTGGGATCCGGCAGAAGCTGTACGGCGCGCGTGACGCCGGCGCCGACTACTTCCTCGCCCCGGCCGACAACTGCGGCGAGGTCGTCGGGCATGTGCCTGACGGCATCCGCGTCTTCAGCGTCAAGACCCTCGACGACTCGCTCGCGGTGCTGCACGCGCTCGCCGACGACGGCGATCTCGACGCCCTGCCCTCGTGCAAGTCATGACGTGAGACGGCGGCGTCTGCGCTTCACAGCAATCATCCGTAGGATTGACGTTCGACCCCGACACTGAAGAGGCACATCAATGTCATCAGCCACGGCCCGGCCGCAGCAACCCGTTCAGCGAAGAAGAGCTCCTCTGGCGATAACCCTTATCGCGGTCGGTGTTCTTGTTGTGCTGTTCTTCATCTTCACGAGCTTCTACACCGACTTCCTCTGGTTCAACCAGCTCGGCTACACGAACGTGCTGACCACCCAGTGGATCGCGACCGTGGTGATGTTCATCATCGGATTCCTCGGCATGGCTGTTCCCGTGTGGGGCTGCCTGCAGCTCGCCTACCGGCTGCGCCCGGTGTACGCGAAGCTGAACTCGCAGCTCGACCGCTACCAGGAGCTCGTCGAACCGCTGCGTCGCCTCGGCATGTGGGGAATCCCCGTGCTGCTGGGCCTCTTCGCCGGCTTCTCCGCGGCCACGCGCTGGGAGACGACTCTCATGTGGCTCAACCGAACTCCGACGGGCACGACCGACCCGCAGTTCGGCTTCGACCTCTCGTTCTACCTGTTCGAGCTGCCGTTCTACCGCTCCGTGCTCGCGTTCGCCTCTGCCGTCGTGCTTCTCGCGCTCATCGCGACCGCCGCGGTGACCTTCCTCTACGGGTCGATCCAGCTGATCGGCCGCGAGCTGCGCATCTCGAAGTCGGCGCGCATCCAGATCGCCGTGATCGCCGGAGTGTACTTGCTCCTGCAGGCCGTGAGCATCTGGCTCGACCAGTACGTGACCCTGACGCAAACCGGTTCGCTCATCACGGGCGCGAGCTACACCGACGTGAACGCGACGATTCCCACGCGCGCGATCCTCGCCGGCATCGCTCTCGTCGTCGCGATCCTGTTCTTCGTGACCGCGTTCATCGGCCGCTGGCGTATGCCCATCGTGGGCACGGCGCTGCTGCTCGTCTCCGCGCTCCTGATCGGCAGCGTGTACCCGTGGGTCGTGCAGAAGTTCCAGGTCGACCCGAACGAGCGCTCGCTCGAGCAGCCTTACATCGACAGGAACATCGACATGACGCGCGAGGCGTTCGGGGTGTCCGACGTCAAGGAAGTCGCGTACGACGCGACGACGGATGCCGAGCCCGGCGCCCTGCGCGCCGACGCCGAGACGACGGCATCCATCCGAATCATGGATCCGGACCTGATCAGCTCGACGGTTACGCAGCTCGAGCGCTTCAAGACCTACTACCGGTTCGCGCCCGAGCTCGACGTCGACCGCTACAACATCGACGGTGACGTTCAGGATGCCGTCGTCGCTGTGCGCGAGATGAACCAGGAAGGCGTCAAGGCCGACTTGAGCTGGGTGAACAGCACCCTCGTCTACACGCACGGCTACGGACTCGTCGCGGCCTACGGCAACAAGCGGTCAAGCGACGGCGAGCCCGTGTTCATGCAGTCCGGCATCCCGTCGACGGGTGTTCTCGGCAACTTCGAGCCACGCGTCTACTTCGGCGAGAACTCGCCCGAGTACTCGATTGTCGGCGCGCCGGAGGGCTCGAAGCCCGTGGAGCTCGACTACCCGTCGGGCGAGTCCGGCGAGACGTACACGACGTACGACGGCGACGGCGGGCCCAAGCTCGACAATGTCTTCAACAAGCTCGTCTACGCGCTGAAGTTCCAGTCGGAGCAGATCTTCCTCTCCGACAACGTGAACTCCGACTCGCAGATCCTGTACGAGCGCAACCCGCAGAAGCGCGTCTCGAAGGTCGCACCGTACCTGACCCTCGACTCCGACGTGTACCCGTCGGTCGTCGACGGTCGCATCGTTTGGATCGTGGACGGCTACACGACGTCAAACTCGTACCCGTACTCGCACACCGAGAGCTTGAGCTCCGCGATCTCGAACAACGCGAACGGGCAGTCGTTCCTTCTCGACGACATCAACTACATGCGGAACTCCGTGAAGGCGACGGTCGACGCGTACGACGGCTCCGTCACGCTCTACGCGTGGGACACGAACGACCCGATCCTGCAGACCTGGCAGAAGATCTTCCCGTCGACGCTCAAGCCCATCTCGGCCATGAGCGGCGACCTCATGTCGCACGTGCGCTACCCGGAGGACCTCTTCAAGGTGCAGCGCGACGTGCTGCAGCGCTACCACGTGACGGACGCCGACAAGTGGTACTCCGACTCCGACCTGTGGAAGACGCCCGCCGACCCGCAGGCGTCCGAGGGCAGCTCGGCGCTCCAGCCGCCGTACTACCTGTCGATGCAGATGCCGGGGGAGAAGACGCCGTCGTACTCGCTCTACACGACGTTCATCCCCGGCGGTGGGGGAGCCTCGAGCGTCCTCTCGGGTTACCTTGCCGCGAACGCGAATGCCGGCTCCGACAAGGGCACGATCGCCGACAGCTACGGCGCCCTCACTCTGCTGCGACTGCCGAAGGACACGACGGTGCCCGGCCCCGGCCAGGTGCAGAACGCCTTCAACTCCGACACGGCGGTCTCGAACCTCATCAACATCCTGAAGCAGGGGCAGACCGAGGTGCTCAACGGCAACCTGCTGACGCTTCCCGTCGGCGGCGGCCTGCTGTACGTGCAGCCGGTTTACGTGAAGTCCACCGGAGAGACGAGTTACCCGCTGCTTCAGAAGGTGCTCGTGAGCTTCGGAGACAAGATCGCCTTCGAAGACACCCTTGATGAGGCCCTCGACCAGCTGTTCGGCGGAGACTCCGGCGCCCAAGCGGGCGACACGGGCGTCGACAATTCGAACGAGACGCCGAGCACGCCCCCGTCCGGCGGCGATGGCAAGACGGAGAACCCGGACACGAACGCTCCCGTCGACTCCGATCTCTCGCAAGCGCTCTCGGACGCTCAGAAGGCCATGGCGGCGAAGAAGGCGGCTCTCGAAGCCGGCGACTGGGCCGCATACGGCGAGGCGGACAAGCAGCTGAGCGAGGCCGTGCAGAAGGCTCTCGACCTGCTCAAGGCCGACGAGCAGAAGTAGGCCGGACGAACGATGACGGTGCCGCTCGATGCTCAAGCGTCGGGCGGCACCGCTGCGTTCAGCGACGGAAGGATCGAGCAAGCCGGCGAGCCGACCGAACCGGGCCGCGCACTTCGGGTGCACGGCGCCGTCGTGGACGCGCAGACGCGGTGCATCCACTACGCGAGCGCGCTCGACGTCGTCGCGATCCGCTTCGCGTGCTGCCGCGAGTACTATCCGTGTCACGCGTGCCACGAGCAATTCGCCGGGCACGCGGCGACCGTCTGGCCCCAGGACCGTCGCGACGAACGAGCGATTCTCTGCGGCGTGTGCCGCCATGAGCTGACTATCAGCGAATACCGTGCCGCCGACGAGTGTCCCGCGTGCGGTGCCGGATTCAACCCCGGATGCCGCTTGCACGCCCACTTGTACTTCGAGCTCTGACACGACGCTCACGACGATTTGGGCTCCGCCGATTGCTCTGGTAAAGTCTTTACTTGTGCCGCGGGGTGGAGCAGTTCGGTAGCTCGCTGGGCTCATAACCCAGAGGTCGTAGGTTCAAATCCTGCCCCCGCAACCAAACGGAAATGCCCGGTCTCCTCGAGACCGGGCATTTCGCTTCGTTCGGGTTCAGCGGATCGCGTCCGCGATCGGCGTGGCCCCGTCATAGAAGTTGACGGTCTCCCGAATCGCGGCGTCGTGCGCGAGCACGTGGGCGATGACCTGCGCCACGTTGCCGCGCGACGTGACCTTCTCATCGTCAGCGAACCCCTGATCGGGCACGTCTCCCGACGCATCGGCGAGCTGAATGCGTCCCGTCGCAGCATCGAGCGTCAGGCGCCCCGGCCCGAGGATCGTGTAGTCGAGATCGGTGGCGCGCAGCTCCGCGTCCGCGTCGTGCTTCGCCTGCGCGTACGCGTAGAAAGAGTTCCTTTCGTCGAGGCTGTCGATGTCGACCCCTGCACGCGCATACGAGACCATGACGAATCGAGGGACGCCGGCCTGCGCCGCCGCGCGCATGGAACGAGTGGCCGCGTCGAAGTCCACTGCCCGGGTGCGGGCCGGGTTGCCGCCGCCGGCTCCGGCGGAGAAGACGATGGCGGCCGCGCCGGAGAACTCGTGGGCGAGGGCGTCGACGTCGGCATTCTCGATGTCGAGAACGACAGGCTGCGCTCCCGCGGCGCTCACGTCGTCACTGTGCTCAGGATTGCGAATGAGGGACGACACCGTGAACCCTGCGTTCACGAGTTCCGGCGCGGCGAGGAGAGCGACCTTGCCATGCCCTCCGATGATGACCACGCGGTTGTCCTGTGCCATGTGAACCTCCTTGGGCGACGCGCGAACGTCGCATCGTTGTGCCTTCCCGCACGGCTGTCGCGGAACGGCCCCTACAGTCGGTCAACGACTCGCGTGGCGCGTTATTCCACAGCGTCGGAGCCCGGCGGACGCGGCGACGACGGTGCGCCTATCGCCGCGTCCCTTGGCCGCATAGGCTGGCGGTATGACACTGCACGAGCCCATCGGCGTCGCCGTGGCACAGTTCGCGCCGACGCCCGACACGGACGCCAACCTCGCCTCCATCCGCTCGCTCGCGACCAGCGCGGCCGAGCGGGGCGCGTCCGTCATCGTGTTTCCCGAGTACTCGAGCTACTTCGTGAACCCCATGGACGACTCGTTCGCACGCCACGCGCAGTCCCTCGACGGCCCGTTCGTTCGCTCGCTCGAGGCACTCGCGGCAGAGCTCAACGTCTACATCGTCGCGGGCCTCGTCGAGTCCACCGACGAGCCGCACCGCTTCTCGAACACCGTCGTCGCCGTCGGCCCGGCCGAGGAGACGATCGCCACGTACCGCAAGCAGCACCTCTACGACGCGTTCGGCCAGAAGGAGAGCGACTGGGTAGTCCCCGGCGCCCTCGACGACCCGCAGACCTTCGAGGCCGGCGGCCTGCGCTTCGGTCTTCAGACGTGCTACGACATCCGCTTCCCCGAAGTGACGCGGCGCATCGTGGACGCCGGCGCCGACGTCGTGCTCGTGCCCGCCGAGTGGGTGCGCGGGCCGCTCAAGGAACACCACTGGCGCACCCTGCTGACGGCACGGGCGATCGAGAACACCGTGTACGTCGCCGGCGCCGACCACCCGCCGTCGATCGGCGCGGGAAACAGCATGGTCGTTGACCCGGCCGGCGTTCCGCTTGCGACGCTCGGAACGCAGACCGACGTGGCCGTCGCCTTCGTCTCGCGGGCCAACCTCACCGAGACGCGCGCCGTGAACCCGGCGCTGCAGCTCAGGCGCTTCAGCATCGTCGAGCGCGGATAGCCGCACTCACCGCGCGGAGGCCGCAAGCTGCGCGGCGGCGCGCTCGAGGACGGGCTCCTGCTTGCAGAACGCGAACCGCACGAGTGACGCGTATTCGGCTGCGTGCTGCTCGCTCACGAACGCCGAGATCGGCACACCGACCACGCCGGCGCGCTCCGGCAGACTCCGGCAGAATTCGACGGCGTCGGCGAAACCCTGCGAAGCGGCATCCGCCACAATGAAATACGAGCCCTGCGGGTGCGAGATCTCGAAGCCGGCGCCACGCAGCCCGCGCGAGAGGATGTCGCGCTTGCGCGTGAGATCCGCCGCGAGGTCGCGGAAGAACGAGTCCGACAGGCGAAGCCCGGCCGCGATCGCCGGCTGAAACGGGCCGCCGCTGACATAGGTGAGGAACTGCTTAACTGTCAGCACTGCCGTGACGAGCTCCGCCGGGGCCGTCAACCAGCCGATCTTCCAGCCCGTCGTATTGAACGTCTTGCCGCCCGAGGAGATGGTGATCGTGCGCTCCGTCGCGCCGGGCAGAGTCGCGATCGGCACGTGGGCGACGCCGAAGGTGAGGTGCTCGTACACCTCGTCTGTGACGATGAGCGCATCGTGCTTGTGAGCGAGTTCGACGACGAGCTCGAGCGTCTCACGGGTGAAGACGGATCCTGTCGGGTTATGCGGGTTGTTGACGAGGATGACGCGAGTCTTGTCCGTCACCGCGGATCTCAGTCGCTCGGGGTCCGGCTGGAACGCGGGCCAGGGGAGGGGAACCGTCGTGTGGGTGCCGCCCGCGAGCGCGATGAGCCCGCCGTACGCGTCATAGAAGGGCTCGAACGTGAGCACTTCGTCGCCGGGCTCGACGAGAGCGAGGAGCGTCGCAGCGAGAGCCTCCGTCGCTCCCGCCGTCACGAGGACCTCTGTGCCGGCGTCGACCTCGAGGCCGTAGAAGCGCTTCTGGTGCTCGGCGATCGCGTCGAGCAGGTCCGGGATGCCGCGCCCGGGCGGGTACTGATTGTCACCGCGCCGGATCGCGTCGAGCGCTACCTCGAGCACCCCGGCGGGACCGTCCTCGTCAGGGAATCCCTGGCCCAGGTTTATCGAACCCGTCGCGGCGGCAAGCGCGCTCATCTCGGCGAAGATCGTCGCCGCTATCGTTCCGTCGCTCTTCAGCAGGCCCGCCCCTGCCGCCGTGCGCCGCCAGGCTCCGTGCTGCTCCATGCTTCGAGGCTAACGCGAACCGGCGAGTCGGGACTACAGCCTCCGCTCACGGGCGGCTGTGCTCCCGGCCAACGGTCAGTCGCCTCCACTAGCCTTCCGATAGCCGATTCTCAGCGTCGGAACAGAGGTGCCATAGCTTCGTCATAGCCTGCGCACGAGGGATCGATAGCTTCACGACGCACACTTGGGGTGTCTGGAAGGAACAAACCATGAACGAGAACCCTTCGAACGGCCCGACGGCCCCCGAACCTGACAACTCCGCCGACGCGGCCGCCCGCCACGACTCCGCGAACGAGTCGTCGGCGTCGACGCAGCCCGAGCAGCCGACGTCGTTCGGCGCGGCATCCGTGCCTCCGCGACCCGACCTCCCGCAGGGGTGGAGCGCGCCGACCACCGGCTACTCGCAGACGCCGAACGCCGCCACGCACCCCGGACAGCCGACCGGCGCATTCGGGCAGCAGCTGCCGCCGCAGCAGGCGCCGAACAGCTACGCGCCGTACGCTCCCTACACGGCGAGCGACGGCAGCGGCGGCCACACGCAGCCGCCCACGGCGCAGAAGACGAAGGAGCGCAAGCCGAAGCGCGCCAGCGCCGGCCTGCTAGTCGCATGCCTCGCGATCGGCGCCGTGGTCGGCGGCGCCTCGGGGGCCGGTGCGTTCGCCGTGATCGACAGCATGCAGCAGGGCACCCCGGTCTCTAACGAAGCCGGCAACTCCTCTGTGACGATAAACAACACCGACGACGTCACGAAGACCACCGCGATCGCCGCGAAAGCGGCCCCGAGCGTCGTGACGATCTCGGTGCGCGGCACGCAAGCGGCGGGAAGCGGCTCGGGCATCGTGCTCAGCAAGGACGGCTACGTCCTGACGAACAACCACGTCGTCACGCTCGACGGCGAGACCGCCGACGCCGTGATCCAGGTCACCGACGACGCGGGCAACATCTACAAGGCGAAGGTCGTCGGCACCGACCCGATCTACGACATCGCCGTCATCAAGCTCGAGAACGTGAACGACCTGACGCCGATGGCGTTCGGCGACTCATCAGACATCAACGTCGGTGACGCTGCCGTCGCGATCGGCGCGCCTCTCGGCCTCTCGGGAACCGTGACGGACGGCATCATCAGCGCGCTCAACCGCAGCATCACGGTGGCGTCGTCGGCGGTGCCTGACAACTCCGGCGACCAGGGCGACGACGAGACGCCGTTCCAGTTCGGTCTTCCCGGGCAAGACCAGAACCAGTCAAAGGGCGGCGGGTACATCTCCCTCTCGGTGATCCAGACGGATGCCGCGATCAACCCCGGGAACTCCGGCGGCGCCCTCGTCGATGACGAAGGAAAGCTCATCGGGGTGAACGTCGCGATAGCGAGCGCCGGCTCGTCCTCGGACAGCGGATCCCAGTCGGGCAGCATCGGCGTCGGCTTCGCCATCCCGTCGAACATCGCCAAGCGGATCGCCGACGAGATCATCGAGAACGGCCACGCGACCCACGGTCTTCTCGGCGCGAGCGTCATGGACGCGTCAAGTGACGAGAACGCGACGGTCTCGGGCGCGCTCATCAAGGAAGTCTCGAGCGGCGGAGCCGCGGCCGACGCCGGGCTGCGCGCCGGTGACATCATCACTCGGTTCAACGACACCCCGATCTCGAACAAGGTCGACATCACCGCTCAAGTCCGCGCCGAGGCCGCGGGCAGCAAGGCGACGATCACGTACGTGCGCAACGGCCAGAAGTACACGGTCGACGTGACGCTCGGATCGCTGTCTGAATAACCTTCCAGCGACATGTGCCCGCGCCCCCAAAGCGCGGGCACATTCGCGTGCGGCTCAGCTGCGGCGCACAGCCTGCTGATAGGCTCAAGCCGATCCAGCGTCGAGTGGAGAACATGGGAACGTCAACGTCGGGTGCGTCATCAGATGCACTACCAGGCGTGTCGTACGTCATGCCCGTTCTCAACGACGTCACGCACGTCCGCGCCGCCGTTGCCAGTCTGCTCAACCAGGACTATCCGGGCCCTTTCGACGTCTCGATCGCGGTGGGACCCTCGATCGACGGCACGAACGAGCTCGTCGACGAGCTCTCGCGAGCAGACTCGCGCATTCACGTGCTCGAGAACCCCGTCGGTTCGACGCCGTCGGGGCTCAACATCGCGATCACGGCATCCGCGTACCCGATCGTCGTCCGCGTTGATGCGCACTCCGTGCTGCCGCCGGACTACACGCGCATCGCCGTCGAGACGATCCAGCGCACGGGCGCGGGGAACGTCGGTGGAATCATGGATGCCAAGGGCACGACGCCCTTCGAAGACGCCGTGGCCGCGGCTTACGGATCTCGCGTCGGACTCGGCGGAACTCCTCATCACGTGGGCGGGAAGGAAGGACGCGCCGACACCGTGTACCTCGGCGTCTTCCGTCGAGATGTGCTCGAACGGGTCGGCATGTTCGACGAGCGCATCAAGCGCGGCCAGGACTGGGAGCTCAACCGGCGCATCCGATCCTCGGGAAGCGGCGTGTGGTTCACGCCGGAGCTGCGGGTCGTCTATCGTCCGCGGCCAAGCCTCTCACGGCTCGCTCGGCAGTTCTTCTCGACCGGCATGTGGCGCGGCGAACTGAGCCGCCGGTTCCCGAGCCCGAACACGCTTCGCTACTTCGCCCCACCCGTCATGGTGCTCGCCGTCACGGTCGGACTGCTGCTCGGCCTCGTCGGGCTCGTGCAACTGGCCATCGGGACTCCCGCGTTCGCGCTCTGGGGCTTCGCGATCCCGGCCCTGTACGCCCTCATCGTCATCGTCGCGGCATTCGCGCTGCGCGGGGATCTGTCGCCTCGCGCGCGGTGCTGGCTGCTTGTCGTGCTGCCGTGCATACACTTTTGCTGGGGGATCGGCTTCATTCCCGGTTTCCTGCTGCTCGCCAGCAACATCGCTGCACAGAAGTACGAGAAGGGTTCCGGCTCGAGTGTCCACCCCGCACCATGACCGTCCCGCGAAGCCGCGTTCGCTCGCCGAGCTGCGCGCCGTCGCGCAGCCACCCGAGGTGCGTTCGCGCCGGAACGCCGAGCACTGGACGGCCTCCCTGTACTTGCGGGATCTCTCGCCGTACGTGACCTGGCTGCTCCTGCGCACGTCGATAAGC
The DNA here is from genome assembly GCF_900105715.1 of Paramicrobacterium humi. Lineage (NCBI taxonomy): Bacteria > Bacillati > Actinomycetota > Actinomycetes > Micrococcales > Microbacteriaceae > Paramicrobacterium > Paramicrobacterium humi. The sequence goes on from NZ_FNRY01000002.1 coordinate 104,577, forward strand.
GCCAACGGCGTGACGGGGCTCATGATCCTCAGCGGCTGGTGCGTCGCGGCATCCCTGCTCATTCCCGGATTCGCCGGAGCAGCCCTCGCTCTCGTGATGTGCCAAGTGCAGATGCTCATCGACTGCTGTGATGGCGAGGTCGCGCGCTGGCGGCGCACGTCATCGCCGGCAGGCGCCTTCCTCGACGCGGTCGGACACTACTCGACAGAGGCGCTCATCCCGCTCGCGCTCGCGATCCGCGCGGCCGGCTACCCGTTCACGCCCGACGGCGACTACCTGTGGACGACGCTCGGCGCCCTGCTCGCGCTCGTGCTCGTGCTCAACAAGGCGCTCAACGACATGGTGCGCGTGGCACGCGCGAACTTCGGAGCGCCCAAGCTCACGTATTCCGAGGCGGAGATGGCGCCCTCCGGTGGGCTGCTCGCGACGGTGCGCCGAGCGGCGAAGGTCGTGCCGCTGCACCGCATGTTCCACTCGGTCGAGATGACGATCGTGATCTTCGCGGCGGCGATCGTCGGCCTTTTCGTGGGCGACCTCGTCGCGATGCGATGGGTCCTCGTCATCCTCCTCGTCGTCGCCACCCTCACGCTCTTCGGGCACTTCGTCGCGATCATGGCATCCAAACGTGTCCGCGCCTGACGCGTCGAGCGACCTGCCGGATATCGGCGTCGTCGTTCTCACCCAGGGGAATCGACCGGAGGCGCTCGCCGCCGGCATCCGCTCCGTGCTTGAGCAGAAGGACGTGACCACGAACATCGTCGTCGTGGGCAACGGCTGGCAGCCCGAGGACCTTCCCGACGGCGTCGGCGCTCTCGCCCTGCCCGAGAACCTGGGCATCCCCGCGGGACGGAACCGCGGGGCCGCACGAGTGACGGGGGAGTACATCTTCTTCCTCGATGACGATGCGACCCTGCCCGACGATCACTTCCTCAGCGACGCCATCGGCATCCTGCGGCGAAGTCCCGACATCGGGCTCGTGCAGCCCCGGCTCGAGGACGCCGTCGACGGCCGCGCTCCGCGCCGTTGGATTCCGAGGATCCGCAAGGGCGACCGGCACCGGTCAAGCAACATCTTCTCGTGCCTCGAAGCCGTCATTGTGATGCCGCGGAGCGTGTTCGACGCGTGCGGCGGCTGGGGCGAGGAGTACTTCTACGCGCATGAGGGCATCGAGCTCGCCTGGCGCGTGTGGGACCAGGACCGTCGGGCCTGGTACGCCGGGAACCTGGTTGCGAACCATCCGTTCGTGCATCCGACACGGCACACCGAGTACTACCGACTCAACGCGCGCAACCGCATCTGGCTCGCTCGCCGCAACCTGCCGCTGGTCCTGCAGCCGCTCTACGTCGGCGCCTGGACCGGCATCACGCTGCTGCGGTGGTGGCGCAAGCGCGACGTGCTGCGCGTCTGGTTCGCGGGCTGGCGGGAAGGCTGGCGCACGAGCCCGGGAGCACGACGGCCGCTGCGCTGGAAGACGGTGTGGCGCATGACGCTCGCCGGTCGGCCGCCCGTGATCTGATTCTGCGGTGAGGACGCTCCAAGCAAACCGTTATCTGCTCTGGGTACCCTGAAGCGCGATGAATGTGATGCGGGACGCACGAAAGGCCCTTCGACTTGGGCGCAAGCTCATCGACAACCGACGCGCGCACGCGGCACTCCGGCAGAAGACCCGACAGCAGCCTCCGCTCGAGCCGGGCCGCTTCAAGATCGCCGTGTATTTCGCCGACGAGCAGGTGAACCTGTATCAGATCCGGCAATGGTACAAGCCGCTCGTCGAGCTCTCGAAGACCTGGCCCGTCGTCATTCTGAGCCGCGGCTCGACCGGGGCGCTTCGGCTTCTCGACGAATCACCGGTTCCCGTCACGTACGTGCGCACCGTCACTTCCCTTGAGAAGACGATCGCGAAGCAAGACGTCCGCATCGTGTTTTACGTCAACCAGAATGCCAAGAACTTCCAGATGTTCCGGTACGGGCAGCGCTGGCACGTTTTCATCAACCACGGTGAGAGCGACAAGATGTACATGACGACGAACCAGTTCAAGGCATACGACTACGCCTTGATCGCCGGGGACGCGGCGCGCGCTCGTCTCGAGAAGGCGCTCTGGGACTACGACTTCGACAAGCGCGCGATTCCCATCGGGCGGCCGCAAGCCGACCACTTCTCGGGAGAGCTGCCGTACACGCCCGACGATCGCACCGTCGTGCTCTACGCGCCGACGTGGGAGGGCGACCGCGAGGCCGCCGCATACGGCTCGGTCGCGAGCCACGGCGTGGCTCTCGTGCGCGCACTGCTCGCGACCGGTGAGCATCGCGTGATCTATCGCCCGCACCCGCGATCCGGAGTGGTCAGCCGCGCATATGCCGCCGCCAATCGCCAGATCATCGACATGCTCGCGGCGGCCAACCGCAGCGACCCGTCCGCGAAGCACGTCTACGACAATGGACCCGAGATCGGCTGGCAGATCGCAGCGGCGGATGTGGCCATAGTCGACATCTCCGCGATGATCTACGACCGTCTGGCGACCGGGAAGGCGCTTATGGTCACGCGACCCGTGAGCGAGACCGCGAAAGTGGACGAAGGCGGATATCTGTCCGCGTGCGAGTGGCTCGATGCGGACGAGGCGGGGGCGATCGTCGAGCACGTCGACCGCCTGCTGCACGACCCGGAGACGACGCAGCGTATCGCCTTCTGGTCGCAGCACTACTTCGGTGACACCGCGCCGGGAGCTGCCACGCAGCGATTCCACGCCGCCGTGCAGCACCTGATGGACGAGTGGGAGAAGTACGCGGCGCTTCACGCGGACGATCTCGCGGGACGTCGACCCGACTCACCGCACTGACGACAGCTCAGTCCTCGTCGTGGTCGCGCTCTCGGCCGCCGCGGCGCACGACGGGAATACGTGCGCGAAGCTGCGCAGCCCCCGAGCGGGCGGAGCGGTCACGGGGCTCGAGCTCTGGCGCGAGCCTGAGCGGCGCCGGTCCGAAGGCGCTGCGCGCGCTCTTGACGACTTCCCGACCCGCTATGTGATTGCCGACGCCGCCGATCGCCGCGCCGATGCCGAACGGGATCACCTTGCCGACGAGTGACGTGCCCTGGCTCGCGAGGAGCTTCTTGATGAAGCGCTTCTTGAGCTCGTCCGCGAACGGGCCGACAGCGAACTGCGGAAGCGTCGAGGTGATCATCTCGCCCCAGAACGTTCCTCGCGCGGGAACCGAATGCAGGGTCTTGCCCGTGAACTGGCGAATGAGCTCCATCCCCGGGCGGCCCAGCAGCATCGTCATCACGAGGGCGCGCGCCCGCACCGGGTCCGAGACCGGCAGCCCGTGCAGTTCCGCGACGGACTGCGCGAACAGGGCGGTGCTCTCCAGAAACCCGACCGTCTCCGTCGCCGCGAGCGCGAGCGCGACCCCGGTGCCGATCGCGGGGACCGCGGCGGTGGCTCCGACCGCGGCGCCTCCCGTGGTGATCGCTGCGAGGTAGCGCCGCTCGAGCACGCGCACGAGCTGTTCTGGCGTCGCGTGCGGGTGAGAACGACGGATGCCGCGAATGTGCGCCATCACGACAGGACGCTGAACGGCGAGAACCCTTTCGATGCTGCGCAGCCACAGCGGCAGATCTTCGGCCGCACCGGCGCGCTCCACGGCCGCGGGATCGACGATGACAGGGGTCGACGTGGGCTGTTCCTCGGTCATCGCGCCTCCTTGACGAGCATCGGTCAAGTCTCTCGCAGCCGACTGGGCGCTGCCTGCGCGCTACCTGTTGTAATCGTCGTTGTACCGGTCGAGCACTTCGTCGATGGCGGCATCCAGAACGAGTTTCCCCTTGTCGAGGTAGAGGCCGCGCGAGCAGAACCGCCGCAGGTCGCGTTCGTTGTGCGAGACGAAGAAGAGCGTGCGTCCGCCCTCGAGCATCTCGTCGATGCGGCGGTAGCACTTCTCCTTGAACCCCTTGTCGCCCACGGCGAGGACTTCGTCGACGAGGATGATGGGTTCCTCGAGCTGGGAGATCACGGAGAACGCGATGCGAACCTTCATGCCGCTCGACAGGTGCTTGTACGGCGTGTCGACGAAGTCATCGATCTCCGCGAAACCGATGATGTCATCGAATCGCCGGTCGATCTCCCGTTTTGGCATGCCGTGCAGGCCCGCCGTCAGATACACGTTGTCGCGCACCGTCAGATCATTGACGAACCCGCCAGTTATCTCGATGAGCGGTGCGACGCCGTCCCGCACGGAGACTGTGCCCTCATCGGGAAGCAGCACGCCCGCTACGAGCTTCAGCAACGTCGACTTGCCCTGCCCGTTCCGGCCGACCACGCCGATCGCCTCGCCCGCCTCGACCTCGAACGACACTCCGCGAAGGGCCCAGAACTCGCCCGGACGCGAGCGCCGGTTCTTGCCCGCGAACAGATCTTTGAAGCTACGGCGACCACGCCGGTTGCGGCGGAAGCGCACGCCCAGATCACGCACGGAGATGACGGATGCCGGCATCACAGCTCCTTCAGCACGCTGCGTTCCGACCGTTGGAACAGGGCAATGCCGATGCCGAGAAGGACGAGGGATACGAGAGCGGACGCGCCGACGGCGAACCAGTCGAGCTGAGCGGGGAAGAACGCCGCACGATACAGCGACATGACCCCCGCGAGCGGATTGAACGAGGCGATCGTCCGGATGCTGTCAGGAAGATTCGTGATGCCGTACACGATGGGGGAGGCGTAGAAGAGGAAGCGCAGCAGCAGCTTGGTGGCGCGCTCGAGATCGCGGAAGAAGACGACGGCGGGAGCGACGATCAACCCGACGGCGGTTGTGAGCACGGCCTGCAGGAGGATGCCGACCGGAAACAGCAGGGCATACCCGTTGACGGGAGCGTGGTACACGATCGCGAACAGTGCGAGGACGGGAATGGCCGCAATGAACTCGATGCCCTTGGAGAGCACGAGACGATTGACCCAGATCGTGCGAGGGATCGACGTGGAGCGCACGAGCTTCGCCTCGCGCAGGAACGCTCGCGTGCTGTCGGAGACCGCGCCGTTGAACCACATCCACGGGAGCAGGCCGGCGAGGAGGAAGACGATGTACGGCTGTTCGCCGATCTTCCCGGCACCCCGGTCGAACACCTGGGTGAAGACGAACCAGTAGATTCCCGCCATGATGAGCGGGTCGATGATCGACCAGAGATAGCCCAGCGCGCTTGTGGAATAGCGCACGCGCAAGTCGCGCTTCGTCAGCAACCAGAGTGCGCTCCGATAGCGCGCGGCTGATGACCGCGCGGGTCGTGGGGCGGCAACGGAAGTCACAGCCTCCAACATAACGGCAAAAGAATGCCGGCACGTGCATGGCACGTACCGGCATCCGCAGCTCTGACTGCTAGACGAACAGGTTGGCTCGCTCCAGATCCTCGGCGAAGTCGACCTCGACCGCGTACAGGTCGGAGATGTCCATCGGCTCGATGAGCAGGCTGTCGTTCTCGATCGCGAGCTCGAGGCCGCGCTCGAAGTAGTCCTGGTCGTCGACGCGCTGCAGCTGACGGATGAACGCCGCCTTGTCGTCGCGCGAGATGTAGTTGATGCCGACGGCTTCGCCGAGGGCGCCCGTCTTGATCGTCTTCGAGAGCTCCTTGATATAGCCCTCGGCGCTCGTCGTGTACTTGACCTCCTCGTCGGAGACCTTCGACGTGTTCACGGTGACGAACGACTGGTCCCGAGCGACAAGTGCCGTGGCGCGCTCGAGCGCGGACGGGTCGAAGACGACGTCGCCGTTCATCCAGAGAACGCCGCCGTTCGATGACGCCTTGAGCGCCCGCAGCAGGCTCTTCGAGGTGTTCGTCTGGTCGTACTGCTCGTTGTAGACGAAGTTCGCGTCGGGGAACGCCTCGATGATGTGCTCGAGCTTGTACCCGACCACGATCGTGACCTTGACGTTCTTGCCGAAGGCCTGGTGGATGTTGTCGAACTGCTGCTGCATGATGGTGCGGCCATCGTTGAGCTCGGTCAGCGGCTTGGGGAGCGAGCGTCCGAGTCGACTGCCCATTCCCGCAGCAAGAATAACGACCTGGGTGGTCATAGTGGCTCCTCACGTAGTGTGGCGGAGCAAACAGTTGGCGATGATCTCGCTACGCGTTCACGCGGTGTTTCTCCGTGGATCAATGTGCTGACACCTCGTTATGCCATTTATTACGGTAGCTGACCTCCGAATTGGGGTCGTGCATCCTCTCATTCTTGTTGTTATTTCGTAACCAGTCATTCGGCTGGCTCACAGTTACGGCTCGAAGAGGCGCTTGCCAGCACGAGTTGGTAGATTTCTGTGGTGACTTCAGCGCCTTCTCCCTCCTCTGACAAGACGCCTTCCGGCGATGACGCCACGTCGCCTTCTGCGGCACCCGACAACGCTGTTGAACAGACGGCCGCGATCGACCAGGAGCAGGCTGCGGCGAAGAAGAAGGCAGCGCCGAAGAAGCCCGCAACAGCGAAGAAGCCGGCCCAGGCGAAGGCTCCGGCAAAGAAGGCCCCCGCCGCGAAGCCTCCCGCCCGACCGGCGGCGCCCGCGAAGCCGTCCCCGGAAGCGCCGGCACCGACGGCAGTAGAGTCCACGTCGGCTCCGGCGAAGAAGACCTCCGCCACGAAGACGACGGCGGGAAAGAAGCCGGCAGCCGCGGCGACGAAGGGAAAGCCCGCGTCGAAAACGACCTCAGCAGCGGCGGCGAAGGCGCCGACGACGAAGAAGACGCCGGCGAAGAAGACCGCTTCATCGGGCTCGACGAAGAAGAAGACGACCGACACCGAGACGACTGCTGCCGCCGACCGGAGCGACGCGGACACCGCGGTTCCAAAGCAAGCGGCAGCAGAGACCGCGCCGTCAGCGACAGTGTCCGAGCCTGCGACTCGCGATGAGGCCGGCGCCCGAGACGAGTCGGCGACTGCGAAACCTCGCGCAAGCTCTCCCGCGTCGAGCGCGACCGTGAAGAAGGCCAGCGGCACGACACGCACGACAACAGTCAAGAAGACCACAGCCAAATCGACGACATCGAAGCGTCCGACAGCCAAGTCGACAGCGACAAAGAGGACGCCGAGCGAGAAGGTCCCGAGCACGAAGCCGCGTCCCGCAGCGGTGCCGGCGGCGAGCGAGACGACTCCTCCAGCGGAGCCGGCCGAGCTGCCGACTCTTCCCGTCGAGCGCGAGGAAGCACCGAGCGTCCCCGTGACCTTCACGCCGACGCCGGCGGTTGCCTCAGCGGCACGCAAAGCGCAGACCGCTGCTGCCGATGTGACGGGACCAACCGAGGTTTCGCGTCCGCCGTCGGAAAGCGGCGCGCCCAGCCTGGAAGACGATACTGCGCTCCCGCTCCGGGAAAGCTCTGAGTCTGCGACGCCGTCGCAGCCGACGGCCGAGACGATCACGGCGGCACCGGAGTCTTCGCCCGCCGAAGCCGTCGAGAGCGCGCCAGAAGCCGGCGCGACGAACGCCGAGACGAAGGCAGCGGATCCGGCCGCAAAGCCGTCGTTCACGGCACGCGCGTGGTCTCGGATTCAAGCGCTCGTGGCGAGTGCCCGTGACGCACTCGGCTCTCGACCCGAGAGCGACGCCTCAGCACTCGTTGGAGACGCTCCCGCGACCGGCGCAGGCGGTCCGGCCCCGACTGCCGGAGCCGAGCCCGCACCGGAACTTGTGGAAGCGGAGCCGGCGATCGAATCGCCGGTTTCCCATGAACAGCCTGCGGCGGTAGCACCGGCGGGCCTCGCCGAGTCGACGGAGCCCGCTGCCGCGGATCGCGGCGTCATCGAACTCGTCGGCCTCACCAAGCGGTTCGGCGACACCGTAGCGGTCGACAACATCGGCCTCACCATTCCGGCCGGCTCGTTCTACGGGATCGTCGGACCGAATGGTGCGGGGAAGACGACGACGCTGTCGATGATCACCGGGCTCTTGCGCCCCGACGCAGGCAGGGTCCGCGTCAACGGCATCGACGTGTGGGCGGAGCCAGCCACCGCGAAGCGCTCGATGGGAGTGCTGCCCGATCGCATGCGCCTCTTCGACCGCCTCACGGGTGCGCAGCTGTTGTACTACTCCGGCGTCCTTCGCGGCCTCGACAATGCGACAGTGCGATCGCGCGTGCGCAGCCTCACCAAGGCCTTCGCCCTCGAGGACGCGGTCGGTCGCCTCGTCTCCGACTACTCCGTCGGAATGTCGAAGAAGATCGCCCTCGCGTGCGCGCTCATCCATTCACCGCGCGTTCTCGTGCTCGACGAGCCGTTCGAGTCGGTCGATCCGGTTTCCGCGGGCGCGATCACGGAGATACTGCAGAAGTATGTCGAGAACGGCGGCACGGTCGTCCTCTCGAGCCACGGCATGGAGTTCATCGAGCGCGTCTGCGACAACGTGGCGATCATCGTCGGGGGAGAAGTGCTCGCCGATGGGAGCGTGGACTCCGTCCGCGCCGGTGCGACGCTCGAGGAACGGTTCATCGAACTCGTCGGCGGACGCAAAGCAACGGAGGACCTGGAATGGTTGCACAGCTTCTCCGACTGAGGCTGGACCTCGGCTACGGAGCCGTGCGCGGCCGCGTGTGGCGGATCGCGGGCGCCATCGTTGCCGGAATCGCGCTCATCATCGTGCTGTGGTGGCTGTTCGGAGCGATCGCCTCGCTCGCGGACATCCGCCCCGAGAACGCTCGGAGCCTGCTCGTCGTCATCGGCTCGTTCAGCCTTCTCGGCTACCTCACGGTCCCCGCGATGCTCGGCATCCGCGACCCCATCGACCCGCGCGCGTTCGCGCTGTACGGCATCGCCGAATGGAAGCTGGCCGCTGGTCTCCTCGCGGCATCCCTCGTGAGCGTCCCCGGCCTGATCCTGATCGCGCTGTGCGCCGCCACTATCGCGACATGGGCTCGAGGGGGTCTCTCCGCCACGATCGCCGTCGTCTGCGCGGCTCTCGCCGTGATCACGTGCACGCTCCTTGCCCGCATCGTGGAACTCGGCGCGGGCGCCGCGCTGCTGAGCCGTCGGTCGCGTGAGATTCGTCTTGTCTTCCTACTCCTGATACTCGTGCTCATCGCGCCGGCGATCATCTTCGTGCTCGGCATTGACTGGTCGAGCGGTTCAGGGCTTGTCGAGTTCGGTCGCGCGGCGGGAGTGGTCAGCTGGACCCCGTTCGGCGCCGTCTGGGCGGCGCCAGGCGACGCCGCGGCCGGCAATGTCGCTGGGGCGCTGCTCAAGACGCTCATCGCCCTCGCCACCGCCGCCGTCCTGTATCTCATCTGGTGGTCCCTCGTCGCGAAGACCGTTCACACGGCTCCCCAAGCCATTCATGAGGGGAACTTCGGCAGCCTCGGCTGGTTCGATGTTCTTCCCGCCCGCGCCGCCGGTGTGATCGCCGCCCGCAGCCTCAGCTACTGGGGCCGGGATGCCAGGTACATCGTGTCGATCCTCATCATCCCCGTTCTGCCGTTCCTGCTCATCCCGCCGCTCCTCATCGCCGGCGTGCCCGCGCAGCCGCTCGCCCTTGTGCCGCTTCCGGTGATGTGCCTGTTCCTCGGCTGGTCACTGCACAACGACCTCGCGTTCGACTCGAGTGCCGTCTGGCTGCACGTGGCGTCGGGCGTGAAAGGCAGTGCGGACCGGCTCGGCCGCATCGTCCCAACGGTGCTGCTGGGCATTCCGCTTCTCGTCATCGGCGCGATGATCTCCACCGCCTTCTTCGGCTCCTGGGCGGTTCTCCCCGCGATGTTCGGTGTGTCCTGCGCTCTGCTGCTCAACGCCATCGGCATCTCAAGCTACCTGTCTGCGACGTCGCCGTACCCCGCGGCGGCCCCGGGGGACAGTCCCTTCCAGCAGCCCCAGTCAACGGGAAGCCGCGGCGGCTTCAGCCAAGCGCTCGGGCTCATCCTGCCTGTGCTGCTCGCCCTTCCCGCGATCTTCTTTGCGGGACTCGGGCTGGCCGGACAACCGGACGCCTACCTGCTCTCGCTCCTCATCGGAGTGGGAACCGGCCTCGTCGTGCTTGTCGCCGGCGTCTGGGCGGGCGGCAGGGCGTTCGATCGCCGTGGCCCGGAGATCATCGAGTTCGCCACCAGTCACTGATGCTCACGCTCAGCCGAGCGATCTACAATGTGTTGCATGAACGTGCAGCTTCGAACCGGTGAACCGATCCCCGCTGGTGGATCGACCGACGTGCTCGATCGTGAGCTCGAAGAGCTTCTCGAGAACGAGAGCATCGAGCCCGGCGACCACGAGCGGTTCTCGCACTACGTCAAGAAGGACAAGATCCTCGAGTCCGCCATCACGGGGAAGCCGGTGCGTGCCCTGTGCGGGAAGAAGTGGACGCCGGGACGCGATCCCGAGAAGTTTCCCGTCTGCCCGGAGTGCAAGAAGGTCTACGAGCGACTGCGCGACTCCTGAACGGACTGCGCGCGCTCAGTCCGCGATGACGGTGGGGAGGGCCGGATCGCCGCGCCCGAGACGGAACGCGTCCGCCGGCAGTTCTTTGCGCACCGCCGCGTGGTGCTCGCGCGCCCGCAGCGTGCCCTCGGCTCCCGTGTGGTGCTCGTCGACGAAGCCGTTCTCGATCAGCGGCACGAGCAGCGGTCGTTCGGCCGCCGGGATACCGTGCGCGTCTTCAGGGCCGAGCCCGACGTAGACGCGCTCCTCCACCGCGACGCCGTTCCCGTCGCGACGACGAGTGGCGAATTTGCGGCCACCGATCGATGCCTTGCCCGCCGACGCCTTCGCGACAGGAACCCAAGAGCCGTCGTCGCCCTCGTGAGCGACGAGCTTGTAGACCAGACCGGCCGCGGGGGAGCCCGACCCGGTGACAAGTGACGTGCCTACTCCGTACGAGTCGACGGGCACGGTCGCGAGCGTCGCGATCGCGTATTCGTCAAGATCGTTCGTCACGGTGATCTTCGTATTGCGCGCGCCGAGGCCATCAAGCTGCGCACGCACTTGCAGAACCAGTGTCGGCAAGTCCCCGGAGTCGAGGCGGATGGCGCCGAGCTCCGGGCCGGCGACTCGGATGGCGGTCTCCACGCCCGCCGCGATGTCGTAGGTATCGACGAGCAGGGTTGTTCCGGGTCCCGATGCCACCACCTGCGCGCGGAAAGCCTCCTCCTCGCTGTCGTGCAGGAGGGTGAACGAGTGCGCTGCCGTGCCCATCGTCGGCACACCCCACGCCCGTCCCGCCTCGAGATTGCTCGTGGCGTCGAATCCGGCGATGAAGGCGGCGCGAGCGGCCGCGACCGCCGCGTCCTCATGCGCACGCCGTGACCCCATCTCGGCCAGAGGGCGACCGCGGGCGGCGGTCACCATGCGCGTCGCCGCCGTCGCGACGGCCGAGTCATAGTTCAGGATGCTGAGGATGAGGGTCTCGAGAAGCACGCCCTCCGCGAAGCTGGACTCGACGATGAGGATCGGTGACTCGGGAAAGTAGGCTTCCCCCTCGCGGTATCCCCAGATGTCGCCCCGGAAGCGGTAGTCGGCGAGCCAGTCGATCGTGGCGGCGCCGACGACGTCGTTCGCGGCGAGCCAGTCGAGCTCGACGTCAGTGAACCGGAACTCGGAGATGGCGGTGAGAAGCCGGCCGATTCCTCCGACGACGCCGAAGCGCCGGGCGCCCGGCAGGCGCCGGCCGAAGGCCTCGAACATGCAGCGTCGATCCGCGGTTCCGTGCTTGATGGCGGCTTCGAGCATGGTGAGCTCGTATCGGTCGGTGTGCAGTGCCGTCGACGTGTCCACACGGCAAGCCTAGCGGCGGGGCGGCTAGGCTTGGTGCGTGAACGATGCGCCAATAGGGATATTCGACTCCGGCGTCGGCGGTCTGACTGTTGCGCGTGCGATCCAGGATCAGCTCCCGCACGAATCCCTGCTGTATGTCGGCGACACTGCGCACTCACCGTATGGACCGAAACCCATCGCCGACGTTCGCCGGTACTCCCTCGAGGTCCTCGACGATCTCGTCGCCCAAGGGGTGAAGATGATCGTGATCGCGTGCAACACCGCGTCATCCGCGATGCTTCGCGACGCCAGGGAGCGATACGCCGTGCCTGTCATCGAGGTGATCCAGCCGGCCGTGCGAACCGCGGTGACGACGACCAGGAACCACCGCGTCGGCGTCATAGGGACCGAGGGAACGATCAACTCGAGGGCCTACCAGGACGCGTTCGCGGCGGCCCCCGACCTGACGATCATCGGCCGAGCCTGCCCGCGATTCGTCGAGTTCGTCGAAGCCGGCGTCACGACGGGAAGCGAGGTCATCGCCGTCGCGCAGGAGTACTTGCAGCCGCTGAAAGACGCGAACATCGACACGCTCGTGCTCGGCTGCACCCACTACCCCTTCCTCAAGGGCGTCATCTCCTACGTCATGGGTCCCGACGTCACGCTCGTGTCGAGCGACACCGAGACCGCGAACGACGTCTACCGCACTCTCGTTGACCGGGGGATCGAGCGAACCGCGCCCACACCGCCTGTGCACCGCTACGAGGCGACGGGAGCGAGCGCAAGCGACTTCCTCGAACTCGCCCATCGACTGATCGGACGCGAGATCTCTCGCGTCAACCTCGTGCAGACGGGCGCGCTCGACCTCGCTTCCCTGCACGCCGCACTCAACGAAGGAGACCATTCGTGACCACACGCAAAGACGGCCGCACCACTGATCAGCTGCGCCAGGTGACAATCGAGCGAGGCTGGAGCGACCAAGCCGAAGGGTCCGCTCTCATCTCGTACGGCAAGACGCGCGTGCTGTGCACGGCCTCGTTCACGCCGGGCGTGCCACGGTGGCTCACAGGCAAGGGCCGCGGCTGGGTCACGGCCGAGTACGCGATGCTGCCCCGCGCGACGAACGAGCGTTCCCGTCGCGAATCCGTCAAGGGTCGCATCGGCGGGCGGACTCACGAGATCTCGCGCCTGATCGGCCGCAGCCTTCGCGCGGTCGTCGATACCAAGGCACTCGGCGAGAACACCATAATGATCGACTGTGACGTGCTGCAGGCAGACGGCGGAACGCGAACGGCGTCGATAACGGGCGCCTACGTCGCACTCGCCGACGCGATCGAATGGGCTCGCGGCAAGGGGCATGTCGGGAAGAACTCGACACCGCTCATCGACAGTGTGTCGGCGGTCTCGGTCGGCATCATCGACGGCGAACCCATGCTGGATCTCGCCTACGTCGAGGACGTGCGCGCCGAGACGGACATGAACGTCGTCGTCACCGGGAGAGGACTCTTCGTCGAGGTGCAGGGAACTGCGGAGGGCGCTCCGTTCGACCGGCGCGAGCTCGACTCGCTCCTCGACCTCGCGGTCGCCGGCGCCGCCGAGCTCGGCGACATCCAACGGAACGCTCTGGCCGCCTCATGAGCCTCATCGTCGTGCTCGCAACCCACAATGCGCACAAGGTCGCCGAGTTCCAGAAGATCCTCGGCGCCGAGCTTCCCGGCCTCGAGGTGCTGCCGTATGACGGTCCCGAGCCCGTCGAAGACGGCGTGACCTTCGCCGACAACGCGCTCATCAAAGCGCGCACGGCGGCGCGGCACACCGGACACATCGCGCTCGCCGACGACAGCGGCATCAGCGTCGACGTTCTCGGCGGATCGCCCGGCATCTTCTCCGCCCGGTGGTCCGGCACACGAGACGATGAAACGAATCGTCGTCTTCTGCTGGCCCAGATCGCCGACATGTCGAGCGAGCACCGGCGAGCACACTTCCACTGCGCCATCGCCCTCGTTGTGCCGGACGGGACGGCGGACGCCGGACTCGAGCACGTCGCCCACGGCGATTGGCCCGGCGCGATCGCCACTGAGGAGCACGGTGAGAACGGGTTCGGCTACGATCCCGTCTTCGTGCCCGAAGGATTCGAGGTGACGGCCGCACAGCTCTCGCCCGGGCAGAAGAACGAGATCTCGCACCGCGCTCGAGCCTTCCGGGCGCTCGTTCCCGTGCTGGCGCGACTCGACGGCGGAACAGCCGTCCTTTCGGAATGAGAACGGGCATCATTCCTATCAGGCCCGCCGGCTGGCCAAGAGCGGCCGCGCGAGCTTAGCGTTGAAGCATGGCACACGACCATGCGAGCACGACGACGAACCGCGCGAAACTGCGGATCGTCGTCGTCATCGTGGCTGCCATGCTCGTCGCCGAGGTCGTCGGCGGCATCCTCACCGGGTCTCTCTCCCTGCTCGCCGACGCCGGCCACATGTTCTCCGACCTCACGGGCCTGCTCATCGCCCTCGTCGCGATCAGCATCGCCGCCCGTCCCGCGACGGATCGGCACACGTGGGGGTTTCAGCGCACCGAAGTGCTCGCCGCGCTCCTGAACGGGCTGATCCTCGCGGCCGTCGCCGTCTCGGTGGCGATCGAGGGCGTGCGCCGGCTCGTGCGCCCCGAGCCGGTCGACGTCGAGGGCGGCTGGATGCTCGTCGTCGCGATCGCCGGGCTCGTCGCGAACGCGGCATCGCTCATGATCCTGCGCGACTCCGCACAGCAGTCGATAAACATCAAGGGCGCCTACCTCGAGGTGTTCGGCGACCTGTTCGGCTCCGCCGTCGTCGCCGCGGCCGCGATCGTGATCTTGCTCACCGGTTTCGCTCCGGCCGACGCGATCGCATCGCTCGTCATCGCCGCGGGCATCCTGCCGCGCGCGGTCATCCTGCTGCGCGACGTGTGGCGGGTGCTCAACGAATCGACACCCGTCGGCATCGATGTGGAGATGCTGCGTGAGCACTTGCGATCGGCGGACGGCGTCGTCGACGTGCACGACGTGCACGTGTGGCTCATCACCTCGGGAGAGCCGGTGTTCACGGCGCACGTCATCGCCGATGCCGCGGTCTTCCGCGAGGGCCGCACGGGAGAACTGCTCGACACGCTCGGAGCGTGCTTGTCGGGCCACTTCGACGTCGCGCACTCCACGTTCCAGCTGGAGCCGGAGCAGCACGCGGGGCACGAGGACAAGCACCACGCGTGAGGGCGCCGCTCAATCGTGGTGCTTGTCGAACGTCGTCGCGTCCAATCGCAGCTTGCTCGCCGCTGCGGCATCCGTCTGCGTCGTACCGCCGGCGGCGGCGGCGCGCTTGGCCTTGCGGCTCGAGGCGAGGTAGTGCCACGCCGTCGGCACGACGCTCACGACGACAGCGGCGATGAGGATGAGGTCGATGTAGTCCCGCACGAACTCCGCGATCACCGGGACGTAACTGAGGAAGAAGCCGAAGCACGTGAGCCCCGCGCCCCACAGCAGCGCGCCGATGAGGTTGTACAGGCTGTACTTGCGGTAGTTCATGTGACCGACGCCCGCGGCCACGGGCGCGAACGTTCGCACAACGGGAACGAATCGGGCGAGGACGACGGCGATCGCGCCGAACCGCTCGAAGAACGCGTTCGTGCGCTGCACGTTCTCGATGCTGAACAGCCCCGACTCCTTGCGTTCGAAGATCTTCGGGCCTGCCTTATGGCCGATCAGGTAGCCGACTTCGCCGCCGAGGAACGCCGCGAGCCCGATGAACAGCGCCACCCACCAGATGTCGAACCCGATCCCGGGGTGGAAGGCCAGCAGGCCGGTGATCACAAGGAGGGTGTCGCCGGGCAGGAGGAAGCCGACGAGCAGCCCGGTCTCGGAGAACACGATGATGCACACCACGAGCAGCGCCCACGGGCCGGCGGACACGATGATGTTCTCTGGGTCGAGCCAGGGAATGAGTCCTGCGTGCACCATGAGGTGAAGCTCCAAACGTGGGGAGTCGAACAGGCTGCGCCTGAGTGCGGAAGGTGGGACTTGAACCCACACGCTCGAAAGCACAGGAACCTAAATCCTGCGTGTCTGCCAATTTCACCACTCCCGCGGAGACTCCAGTTTATTGAAGTTGGGAGTTTCTGGCTGTGAGATCTCCATGAAGTAGCGGCGGCGTTATTGTGGATAACTTTCACAGGCGCTGCGCGATTTCGGCAGGATGGCGGAATGAGCACAGCGGCCGACATCATCGCCGAGCGAGTGCGGGAGCGCGTGCGGCGCGAGGGAGCCGATCTCGCCGAGCACGCGGGCCTCGCAGAACGGTATGTCAGCGAGGAGATGCGGCGCTACGCCGAGAAGGCGCTCGCCGGATCGCAGCCTCTGATCAGCGACGAATCGAGCGCCTCACGGGAGATCATCGCTTCGCTCACGGGCCTCGGTCCGCTGCAGGATTTCCTCGACGACCCGCGCATCGAGGAGATCTGGATCAACAGTCCCTCTCGCGTATTCGTCGCGCGCAACGGCGTGCCCGAACTCACCTCGGTCGTGCTCACGGAAACGCTCGTGCGCGACCTTGTCGAGCGGATGCTGCAGTCGACGGGGCGGCGCGTCGACGTCAGCTCGCCCTTCGTGGACGCGTCACTGCCCGACGGCTCCCGACTCCACGTCGTGATCCCCGATGTGACCCGGCGGCACATCAGCGTCAACATCCGCAAGTTCACGAAGCGCATCCGCGATCTCGGCGAGCTCGTCCGCCGCGGCTCGCTCACCGCCGACGCAGCCGACTTCCTTCGCGCATGCGTGCGCTCGGGACACAACATTCTCGTCTCCGGGGGAACGCAGGCCGGCAAGACAACGATGCTCGGCGCGCTCCTGGCCGCCGCGCCGCCGAGTGAGCGCATCGTCACCGTCGAGGAGACCTTCGAGCTCGATGTGAGCGCTTCGGACGTCGTCGCCATGCAGTGCCGCCAGGCGAGCCTCGAAGGAACCGGTGAGATCACGCTGCGCCGACTCATCAAGGAGGCCCTGCGGATGCGACCCGACCGGCTCGTCGTCGGGGAGGTGCGCGAGGCCGAGAGCCTCGATCTGCTGATCGCGCTCAACGCGGGGCTGCCGGGAGCGTGCACGCTCCACGCGAACTCCGCGCGGGACGCCCTCACGAAGCTGTGCACGCTTCCGCTGCTCGCGGGACGCAACATCGACAGCGCCTTCGTCGTGCCGACCGTGGCGTCGTGCATCGACGTCGTCGTGCATTGCGCTCTCGACCACCAGGGCCGGCGGTTCGTGACGGAGATCATCACGCCGACGGGGTCAAACGAAGCGGGCGTGATCCCGGGCAACCAGATCTTCGCGCGCCAGCACGGCGTTCTGACGGCGACGGGCAACGCGCCTACGCGAACGGCGAAGTTCGCCGCATCCGGAATCGACATCGGCGCTCAACTGCGCAGGATGGGGACGCGCTCGTGACCTGGCTGGTCGGCGGCGCCCTCGGAGCAGGTCTCGTGCTCATCATGATCGCCGTGGCCTTTCCCGACACGTCCCTCGCCCCGCACGGCTTCCGACCGGGTCGGCTGCAGACCGCGATCCGCACTCGGCTCACGCTCGCTGGATTCGGGCCGGTTCCGGTGCCGGTTTTCATCGGCGTCTCGGTCGTTCTCGCTCTTCTGGCCGGAGGAGCGGCCCATGTCGGCTGGGGCGTCATCGCGCTCACCGTCGCCGCGGCGGGTGCTGGGGCACTCCTGCCGAGTCTCGTCGTCGGTTGGCGAGCTCGCGCCCGCCGGCGGGCGCACCGGATGCTGTGGCCCGACGTCGTCGACCACCTCATTGCGTCGATCCGCTCCGGCGCCTCTCTCCCCGATGCGGTCGCGGCGCTCGCGACCGCGGGCCCCGAGCCGCTGCGGCCCGCATTCGCCGAGTATGCGCGTGACTACCGGGCGACGGCGTCGTTCAGCGGCAGCGTCGAACGACTCAAAGGCGCCCTCGGCGATCCTGTCGCCGACCGCATCCTCGAGACTCTGCGCATGGCGCGGGACGTCGGCGGGACGGAGCTGCCGAGCGTGCTGCGCAGCCTCGCCGCATCGCTGCGTGACGAGACCGCGCTGCGCGCCGAGGTCGACGCGCGGCAGTCGTGGGTGCGCAACGCGGCGAAGCTGGGCGTCGCGGCTCCGTGGCTGATCCTCGTGCTGCTAGCCACCCGTCCCGAGGCAGCCATCGCATACAACTCCGCCGTGGGAACCACCGTGATCATCGTCGGCGCCGCAGTCTCCGTCGTCGCCTACCGCATCATGCTCTCGCTCGGCAGACTGCCCGAGGAACGCCGGTGGTTCAAATGAGCGCCGTCCTCGGCTTCGCGCTCGCTTTCGGCGCGCTTCTCGGGCTCGGACTGTGGTCTCTCGTCGCCATGACGCCGCGGCTGCGTGCGCAGCGACTCGCGGATCGGCTGGCGCCGTATCTCGTCGACGTCTCGGAGGAAGCGCGACGGAGCACGGAGAAGCGGCTCGCGGATCCGATCCCCGTGCTGGGGCGGCTCGTTTCGCCTCCGCTGTACCGCGCGACCGTTCTGCTCTCTCGCGTCCTCGGCGGAAGCGCTGCCATCGAACGCTGGCTGTCGCAATCGGGCAGCCGCGCGAGCGTGCAGGACTACCGCGTGCGCCAGGTGCTTTCGGGACTCGCGGGGCTCGGCGCCGGTGCGCTGCTCTCGGTGGTTCTCGTGACGCACGCGGCGCCCGTGGCCACGGTCGTGCTGCCCGTCGTCGGTGCGGTGACCGGCATCGTGTGCTGTGATGTGCTGCTGCGGCGTCGGGCGGCGTCGCGGGTGGCCCGCATCACCGAGGAAGTGCCGACCGTGCTCGAGTTCATCGGGCTTACGCTCTCTGCCGGCGAGGGCGTCGTGGACGCGCTGCGCCGGGTGGCGCGTGTCGGCTCCGGGGAGTTGAGCCGCGAGTTCGCGGCCGTGCTCGCGGATACCGGCGCGGGTGTTCCGCTTGTCACGGCCCTCTCGGACTGCGCACGGCGCACCGGTTCGCCGCCACTGACGCGAGCGGTCGAGCAGCTCTGCGCGGCCATGGAACACGGTGCGCCGATCGCCGAAGTGCTGCGGGCGCAAGCGCATGACGCGCGCGAGGATGCGAAGCGTCGACTGCTTGAGGCGGCAGGTCGCAAGGAAGTCACGATGCTGATCCCGCTCGTGCTTCTGATCCTGCCGCTCTCGATCGCCTTTGCCCTGTTGCCGGGGTTGTTCGTGCTGAGAGCCGGGTTCTGAACCGGCGTGGGAAAGAGGAGAAGGAAGATGACAATCTGGGCATGGCTGGCCGCGCGCTTTGCGGCCGCCGACGACGAGTCCGGTGATGTGCCGGGCTGGGTGTTGATAACGCTCATGACCGCCGGACTCGTGATCTTGATCTGGGGACTGGCGGGGCCCGCGTTGTCCTCCATCTTCGAGCAGGCGATATCCAAAGTCTCGGGCATCTGACAGGCTCATCGTGCCGAGGATCGACTGGCGCTCGGACTCCGGCTCGGCCGTCGCGGAGTTCTCGATGGTCGCGGGGCTGCTCACCCTGCTCACTCTCGCGGTCGTGCAGCTCGGGCTCGGTCTGCTCGTTCGCAACACGGTGCTCGATGCGGCTGCGGAGGGGGCGCGCCATGCCGCCCTCGCCGACAGCAGCCTTCCCGCGGGCGAGCAGCTGACGAAGCAGCTCATCGCGACGGCGATCGGTGAGCAGTACGCGGCAGACGTGTCGGCCTCCTACGGCACGTGGCATGGCCAGCCCTGCACGCAGATCACGGTGACGACGACGCTGCCGCTCATCGGACTGATCGGAGTGCAGCATGGCCTGGAGGTGACAGGGCATGCGGCGCGCGAAGTCCTTGACTGATCTGATCCGCGACGAGAGGGGTTCGGCCTCCCTCGAGTTCATCACCGCCGGGCTGATCCTGCTCGTTCCCCTCGTGTACCTTGTCATCGCGTTGGCGGCGCTCCAGGGCGGCTCCCTCGCCGCGACCGGAGCGGCCCGGCAGGCCGCGCGCGTGTTCGTCCTCGCCGAGGATTTCGACCAGGCGGCCGCACGCGTGCATGACGCCGTCGCCGTCTCGCTCGCTGACTTCGGCCTCTCGACCGAAACCGCAGACGTCGCGATCCGTTGCAATGCAGGCGCGGGTGAGGCGTGCCTCGCGCGCGATGAGATCGTCACCGTGACTGTGCGGGTATCGGTGCCGCTTCCGCTCGTGCCCGACGTTCTCGACCTCGACAGCGCGGCGCGGGTCCCGGTCGAAGCGACGGCCGTGCAGAGAGTGTCCCGGTTCTGGAGTGGTGACTGATGCGGCGCGACGACGAGGGTTCGACCCTCATCCTGACCATCTTCTACGGTGTGTTCGCGCTGCTGCTCGTGCTTCTCGTCGCCGCCATCACCTCGCTGTACCTCGAGCGCAAGCAGTTGTCGAGCCTCGCGGACGCCGCCGCGCTCGTGGGCGCTGAAGCGTTCACGATCGCGGACGTGTCCGCCGGGTCCGGAGGCCCGACGCTGTCGCTGCGCTCGCCGCACGTGCAGGATGCCGTTGCCGGATTCCTCGAGGAGGCGCCGACCGACGGCTTTGAAGGTCTCTCCCTCGAGCGCGCAGCGTCCCTCGACGGCGTGAGCGCGACAGTGACGCTGTCGAGCTACTGGCGTCCGCCCGTTGTCACGGTCTTCCTCCCGGAGGGGATCCGGATCGACGTCACGAGTGTGGCCCGCTCGGTGTTCGACGACTGATTCAGCGTCCCGTGCCCGGCACGAAGCGCGGCACCCAGTGCGCCATGATCGCGACTCCCGCGACCGCCAGGAACCCGAGCGCGCCGGCCGCCGCGGCGAGCGAGACAAGTGCGGTGAGACCAGCGATGACGAGCGGCGACGCTGCCGCACCGGCATCCGTCACGAATCGCCACGCCCCCAGGAACGGCGCCGGGTCACCGGGATCTGCGAGATCGGCGCCAAGGGTCATCAGGATGCCGCTGCTCATGCCGTTCGCGACGGCGAGCAGCCCCGTCGCGATGATCAGCCACAGCACCGCGTCGGCGACGTCGTGCGTCGCGCTCAGCAGGACGAACCCTGCCCCGAGCCCGGTCAGGGCGGGAAGCGCGCCCCAGAGGCGGCCGTAGCGGTCCATGACATGCCCGCTCACATAGAAGAGAGCGAAGTCCAGCGCTCCCGCGAGGCCGATGAGCAGCGCCGTGCTCGCTTCGTCGACGCCGAGGCTCACAGCCCACAGCGGAATCAGTACCGTGCGAGCCGAGCGGAGCGCCGCGATGATGGAGGCCCCGACGCCCACGGTGCCGAGCACGCGCGCATTTGCGGCGAGCGTCGCGAACAGGCCCGTCGACTCGCGGCGAGTGAGCTGCTCGCCTTCGCTCTCGTGCTCACCGCCGCTCGGAACCTCGGCGTGCGCCGCTCCGAAGACGCGCTCGGGATCGGGCAGCACGAGCAGAACGACGGCCGTCGCGAGGCAGAACAGCACCATCGTCCAGTACACCCCGGCCATGCCCCCGGTGAGGTGGATGATCGGGGCGGAGAGGAGCGGCCCGATGAAGTGCCCGCAGCGGAAGACTCCGCCGAGGAGCGACAGCGACCGGGCTCGGTAGCGCTTGGGTACGTATGTGGTCATGAACGCGTGCCGGGCAAGCGCGAAGACTGCCGTCGCAAGCCCGAGAACGAAAACGCCGACCCCGAGAGCGAACGCGTTCGGCGCGAGCATGATCACTGCGACCGCGGCGAGGGAGACGGCGACGGCGGCGATCATGGCGTTGCGCTCGCCGATGCGGCTCACGAACACGCCGCTCGGGATATCGCCGAACAGCTCGCCCACCGTGAGCATTGCCGCGATCGCACCGGCGATGGCGATGCTCGCGCCGAGATTGCTCGCGGCGGCGGGGATGAGCGGGATGAGCGCGCCCTCGCCGATTCCGAACAGGAGCGTCGGGAGATAGACGGCCGCGGCGACCGAACGAAGCGAGAACGCGGGGGAGTCGGCGGTCATGTCCGGACAAGCCTAACGCCGCGCGACGGCCGCAGATCCCGGTCGGCCCGGGCACGGTAGGGTTGAGAGAACATGCTAGAGCTCGATTTGAGCGCGGATATCGCCGCGCTGCGCACAACCTTCGCCGACATTCGCACGGTGCTCGACGTCGACAAGCTGAAGGCCGACATCACCGATCTCAGCGAGAAGGCGGCCGCCCCCGACCTGTGGGACGACACGGATCGCGCGCAGGCCGTCACGAGCCAGTTGAGCCACAAGCAGGCCGATCTCGCCCGCGTCGAGGGCGTCGAGCGCCGTCTGGACGACCTCGAGGTGCTCGTCGAACTCGCGAACGAGGCCGACGACAAGGATTCCGCCGATGAGGCGATCGCCGAGCTGTCCGCTCTCAAGACGACGATCGGCGACTTCGAGATCCAGACGATGCTCAACGGCGAGTACGACCCCCGGCCGGCGGTCGTGACGATTCGGGCCGGCGCGGGCGGCGTCGACGCCGCGGACTTCGCGGAGATGCTGCTGCGCATGTACCTGCGCTGGGCCGAGCACCACGGCTATCCGGCGAAGGTTCTCGACACGAGCTACGCGGAAGAGGCGGGCATCAAGTCGGCGACGTTCGAAGTCGACGCGGACTATGCGTTCGGAAAGCTCTCGATCGAGGCGGGAACGCACCGACTCGTGCGGATGAGCCCGTTCAACTCCGCGGGCAAACGGCAGACGAGCTTCGCCGCCGTCGAGGTGATTCCGCTCATGGAGGAGGCGACGTCCGTCGACATTCCCGAGACGGACATCCGCATCGACGTGTTCCGGTCGTCCGGGCCAGGCGGGCAGTCGGTCAACACCACGGACTCCGCCGTGCGCATCACGCACTTGCCGACCGGGATCGTTGTCTCGATGCAGAACGAGAAGAGCCAGATCCAGAACCGTGCCGCGGCCATGCGGGTGCTGCAGTCGCGGCTGCTGCTGATGCAGCGCGAGCAGGAGGCGGCGAAGAAGAAGGAGCTCGCGGGGAGCATCACGGCGAGCTGGGGCGACCAGATGCGGTCGTACGTCCTCGCGCCGTACCAGATGGTGAAGGATCTCCGCACCGAGTATGAGGTCAACAACCCGTCGAACGTCTTCGACGGCGACCTCGACGGCTTCATCGCCGCCGGCATCCGCTGGCGATCGATGAAGCACGACGACTGAGCGAATTCGGCGCGACTGAGGTGAGTCGCTCCGCTGCTGGAGCGTGCTCGTGCTTAGGCTCGGAGGGTCATGATTCGATTCGACAAAGTCACCAAGAAGTACTCGGGCAACCCGAAGCCCGCGCTCAACGGCATCGACCTGGAAGTGCAGCGCGGTGAGTTCGTGTTTCTCGTCGGTGCTTCGGGCTCGGGCAAGTCGAGTTGTCTTCAGCTCATCTTGAAGGAGCAGAAGCCGACGAAGGGCACCGTGCACGTGCTCGGACACGACCTCGGCTCGATCTCCAGCCGCAAGGTGCCGTACTTCCGCCGGAACCTCGGCGTCGTCTTCCAGGACTTCCGCCTGCTCACGACGAAGACGGTATACCAGAACGTCGCGTTCTCGCTCCAGGTCATCGGAAAGTCCCGTGGCTTCGTGCAAGAGACCGTTCCCGACGTGCTCAAGCTCGTCGGCCTCGACGGCAAGGGCCAGCGGATGCCGCATGAGCTCTCCGGCGGCGAGCAGCAGCGTGTCGCCATCGCGCGCGCGGTCGTGAACAAGCCGCAGATCCTTCTCGCCGACGAGCCGACGGGAAACCTCGACCCGAGTACGAGCGCCGGAATCATGCAGCTGCTCGAGCGCATCAACGGCAATGGCACGACAGTCGTGATGGCGACGCACGAGGCGGCGATCGTCGACCGCATGCAGCGTCGCGTCGTCGAGCTCGTCGACGGCCGCATCGTGCGTGACGAGACCCACGGCGGCTACGGCAATACGACGGCCATCATCGATCTCACACCACTGCCCGAGCGTGGGGTGCAGGCGCAGAGGGCGCGCGCCGAGGCCGAGGAAGCGGCGGCGGCAGAGCCCGAGACGCACTCGGTCGCGGTGATCGTCGCGACAGAGCCGGCGCCGGAATCGATGCCGACGACGTCGAACATCGTCACTGACGACGAACCGACGGACGCCGACACGCGTGAGCACCTCTCGCTCGCCGAACGGCTCGGCTTGCGCTCCGCACCGCACGAGGACGAGCAGAATGTGGGGCCGACGAAGTGAGAATCAGCCTCGTCTTCTCGGAGGCGGTGAACGGCCTGCGCCGCAACGCCTCGATGGTGATCTCCGTCATCCTCGTCACCTTCATCTCCCTGACCTTCGTCGGCGCGGCGACGCTCATTCAGATGCAGATCGGCCAGATGAAGAGCTACTGGTACGACCGGGCGCAGGTCGCGATCTACATGTGCACTGACACGGATGCCGCGGCCGACGAGAACTGCAGCGGGGGAGCGGCGACCGAGGAGCAGCTGGCCGCCGTCAAGGCTCAGCTGAAGGACGACACGCTCTCGCGCTACATCAAGCAGTTCTACTTCGAGAACAACGAGCAGGCGTTCGAGAACTTCAAGCAGCAGTTCGAGGGCAACCAGATGACCGAGCTGGTCACACCGGAGCAGTTCAACCAGACGTACTGGGTGAACCTCAAGGACCCCTCTCAGTCGGCCGTGCTGCTCGAAGCGTTCTCCGACACGCCCGGCGTCGAGTCCGTGAAGGACCAGCGGCAGTATCTCGACCAGATCTTCCAAGTGCTCAATATCGCGAGCTACTCCGCGATCGGCATCGCCGGGCTCATGCTCATCGCCGCGGTCCTGCTGATCGCGACGACGATCCGGCTCTCGGCGTTTTCGCGCCGCAAGGAGATCGGCATCATGCGGCTCGTGGGCGCCTCGAACCGTTTCATCCAGACACCCTTCATTCTCGAGGGCGTGTTCTCGGCGCTCCTCGGGTCGGTGCTCGCCGGCGGCGCGATCGTCACTCTCGTGCAGGTGTTCGTGCAGGGCTACCTCGCGCCCCGCATGCTGTTCGTGAACTTCGTCGATATCGGCGACTCGCTCGTCGTCGTGCCGCTGCTGCTCGTGATCGGGATGCTGCTCGCGGCGCTGTCTGCGAACTTCGCCATCAAGCGCTACCTCAAGATCTGATCGGTTCGCTGATAGACTGACGGGCTGCCGCGGCGCGAGCCGTGGCGGCATCCATCCTTTCGACAATCCAGAAACGGGAGCGAACCGTGCCAAGGGAACGCGGCGAAAAGGTCGTGGCCACGAACCGCCGGGCGCGCCACGACTACCTCATCGAGGACACCTACGAGGCGGGCCTCGTGCTGTGGGGCACCGAGGTGAAGGCGCTGCGCGAGGGCCGGGCGTCGCTCGTGGACGGTTACGCCTACATCGACAACGGTGAGGCCTGGCTCGATGCCGTGTACATTCCCGAGTACAGCCAAGGCACGTGGAACAACCACTCGCCGCGGCGCAAGCGCAAGCTGCTGCTGCACAAGCAGCAGATCACGAAGATCAGCCACAAGATCGCGCCGGGCGGATACACGCTCGTGCCGCTCAAGATCTACTTCTCTGACGGCCGGGCGAAGGTCGAGATCGCTGTCGCGAAGGGCAAGCGCGAGTACGACAAGCGTCAGGCGCTGCGCGAACGTCAAGACACGCGTGAGGCGCAGCGCGCCATGGCGATGCGCAACCGACTGGGGGAATAGCCGCGCACCGGGCGGCGTTGCCCTATACTGAAAGGCCGCATCCTCTGGATGCCCGCGCGGCTTCTGCCGCATTGAGAACTCAACAGCGCGTGATGACGACCCACTCGAGAGAGTGCGCATGGGGATGATCGGTTTCGACACTGCCTGCGAGCCCACGAGAAGCGGGTCGAGGATTCAGGGTTATCTCGCTAACGCTCCCTGAAAAACAATAAGTGCCAATGCAAAGCGCACTGACTTCGCCCTCGCTGCCTAAGCGAGCCCGATAGTCCGTCAGACCGTGGCTGTTCCCGACACGGACCCTGGCGTCATCTAGGGGACTTGCTGCGCGCCGTCGTCTGAGCGGCGTGCGGGACTTTTCTCAGACTGGGCCTGTCGACCTAGATGCCTGTGGCAAAGGTCGGGGCCGAGCAGAACGCATTCACAGGCTACGCCCGTAGAAGGCGTGGAATCCCAGTAGTGGACGGGGGTTCAATTCCCCCCATCTCCACCATCGGACGTCATCACGCGCTGTCTGAGTCTCAGCTGTCCTCGATGAACGCGAGTACGGCTTCGGTGATCTGCGACCTCACGTCGTCGTCGCCGACCGTCGCCGTGCCATCTCCCGGCTGGTCGCCATAGTCGCCGAACGAGGCGTGGTTCGCACCCTCTATCTCGACGAAGCGCGCGTTCGCCGGCAGCAGATGCCGCGCATCAGCGATCTTCTGAGACGTGCTCAGTCCGTCGTTTGAGGCCGAGATCGACAGAACCGGAACAGTCGTCGCCGAGACGTCGGTCGCGCAGTAGCTGCCGAACAAGATCAGCCCGTCAGCATCCGCGGCCAGGGTGCACGCGCGAACGCCGCCAAGCGAGTGGCCGCCCACGAACCACCGATCGATCCCCGGGATGCCGGCCGTGAACGCACTGAGCGGACGTTGATCGGCCAGCGCAATGTTGAGCACCGGCTTTGTGATGATGACGGTCACGCCGTTCTCGGCGACGCCCGCAAGCTTCGCGAGGTAGGCATACGGGTCGACGCGCGCACCGGGCACGAAGACGAGCCCCTCGTGGGTGGTGCCGTTTGCCGGTGTCATGATGATTCGGGCGTCGTCTGCGCTGATGGTGATCGCGTCGTTCCGCCACGCTTCCAGCGCTGCCGAGCGCTCTCCCATGTGCACGGTATGCGCCCAGGCGAGCGCGATGATGACGACAAGGAGCACGACGGTCAGCGTCCACGCGGCAGCCAAACGCGCGCGATGCCACACGAGCGATCTCATCTTGAGGAGAATCCCTCCTCGTTCGCGGCGCTCGAGAACGTGCCGCGCAGCGTCCGCGCGAACGCCTCCGCGTCGTACGGCGCCCGTCCATCTGCATCATTGTCGAAGTACGCGTACAGCGCCCCAGCGCCCGCGAAGGTCTCTGCCGCGCGATCGCGCCACCGGCGCAAGAGTTCGGGTGAATATCCGCCGTGGTACAGCTTCGTCGGCCCGTGCAGGCGCAGGTACGCGAAGTCCGCGGTGTGCTCCATCAGCAGGGGCCACTTTCCCGCGGTGTCCGCCGCGACGAGGGCGATGTCATGCCGCCGCAGCAGCGTGAGCGCCTCATCCGATGCGAAGCTGTCGTGCCGCACCTCGAGGGCGTATCGGATGCCGCTCTCGTCGGCGTCTTCGGGAATCTCCACGCGCTTCACCTTGTCGTCGTGCCCGGCTGCGAGGTGCGCCGCCTCAGCGTGAGTGCGCGGCAGCGAGGAGAAGAAGCTCTCGAAAACCTCACGGTCGAAGGTGAACCGCTCGGGAAGCTGCCACAGCACCGGTCCGAGCTTGCGGCCGAGCACGAGCACCCCTGACGCGAAGAAGTTCGCAAGGGCCGTGTCGGTTCCCGTCAGGCGGAGCATGTGTGTGAGATAGCGGCCGCCCTTGACGCTGAAGACGAAATCCTCCGGAGTCTCGTTGCGCCACCGGCGATACGAATCGGGGCTCTGCAGTGAGTAGAACGACCCGTTGATCTCGACAGTGCTCAGCCGGTGAGCGAGGTACTCGAGCTCGCGGCGCTGCGGCAGCCCGTCGGGATAGAAGTCGCCGCGCCAGCCCGCATAGCGCCACCCGGAGGTGCCGACGCGAACGTCCGAGGCTCGCATGTCACCGGGTTCCCGCGCTCCGCGAAGCGGCAAGCTGCGCGAGCACTCGCTCGTGCAGGAGCCCGTTCGTGGCGAGCGAGCTGCGGCCCGCGATCGTCTCGTCGCCATCGATCGCGGTGAACCGTCCTCCGGCCTCCTCGACGATGATCGCGAACGGCGCGATGTCGTACTCCTTCACGTCGAATTCCGCCACGATGTCGACAAGCCCCTCGGCGAGCAGCCCGTACGACCACATGTCGCCGTACGCGCGGTCACGCCACACGGCGCGCTGCAGCGTGAGCAGGTCATCGAGGTGGCCCGCGTCGTCCCACTGGGCGATGCTCTGGAAGCTCAAGGAGGCGTCGCCGAGATCTGTGACAGCCGAGACGTGGAGCCGACGCGCTGGCTTGCCGTCCTCGGCCAGCCACGCCCCGCCGCCCGACGTCGCCCACCAGCGCTTTCCGAACGCAGGCGCGCTCGCAACGCCGACGACCGGCTTCCCGTCCACGGCGAGGGCGATGAGGGTCGCCCAGTTCGGCACGCCGCGGAGAAAGTTCGCCGTGCCGTCGATCGGGTCGATGATCCACTGCCGCTGCTCGCTGCCCGCTGTGCCGTACTCCTCTCCCAGGATCCCGTCGTCCGGCCGCTTCTCGGCGAGCAGCGCGCGAATGGCGCGCTCGACCGCGAGATCGGCGTCGGTCACGTGCGTGCGATCGGGCTTCGTCGACACCGACAGGTCGGTCGCGCGAAATCGGGGAAGGGAGATCGCGTCGGCGGCATCCGCGAGCTCGAGCGCGAGGTGGAGGTCGGACTGGTAGTCGGCAAGGCTGGCATCGGTCACGTCCTCAACCCTACTTCCCGGGCACAATCGTGAGTCTTGTTCGATTGGCGTTCGCGCCCGAATGGATGCTATCGTTGGTCGTCGGTTCGGGAAAGATCCCGCAGCCGGGAACGCACCTCTAGCTCAATCGGCAGAGCAACTGACTCTTAATCAGTGGGTTCAGGGTTCAAGTCCCTGGGGGTGCACCACACAAGAACTGAGCCTCGCAGCTGGTCGGCAGCTGCGAGGCTCAGTTCCTTTCGAGGCAGGGCCTCACGCGGCCGCGGCCTGCTGGCGCGGACTCTCCAGGTAGTCCAGGTACGCGGGAACGGTCAGGAACGGCGGGAACTCGTCCCGCAGCACGATCGTGCGCAGAATCTCAGCCGCATCATCCAAGCGGTCCCCGGTCGTGCGGGCGAGCCCGTCGCACACCTTCTGGATGGCCCACTCGACGCGCTCGCGCACAATCGGCATCCCGTCCTCCGTCACCGCGCCCTGGAAGACCCACTGCCACAACTGTGAACGGCTGATCTCCGCCGTCGCGGCATCCTCCATGAGATTGTCGATCGCGGCTGCCCCCGCTCCCCGCAACCAGCTCTCGATGTAACGCAGCGCGACCGAGACGTTCTGCTGGATCCCGGCGCACGTGATCCGGCCCCCCGGAACCCGCAAGTCAAGCAGCTGCGAGGCGTCGACGTGGACGTCCTCCCGCAGCCGGTGCAGCTGGTTCTCGCGGCCGCCCAGCACGGCGTCGAACTCCGCGCGCGCCGTGCCGATCAGGTCAGGGTGGGCGACCCACGTGCCGTCGAATCCGTCGTGGGCCTCTCGGCGCTTGTCGTCGGCGACCTGCGTGAGGGCCTTCTGCGTCACGTCGGGGTCTCGCCGGTTCGGGATGAACGCGCTCATGCCGCCGATCGCGTACGCGCCGCGCCGGTGGCACGTGCGGACGAGGAGCTCAGTGTACGCCCGCATGAACGGAACCGTCATCGTGATCTGCCCCCGGTCGGGGAGCACGAAGTTCTGTCCGCGATCACGGAAGTTCTTGATGATGCTGAACAGGTAGTCCCAGCGGCCCGCGTTGAGTCCGGCGCAGTGGTCGCGCAGCTCGTAGAGGATCTCGTCCATCTCGAACGCCGCCGTGATCGTCTCGATCAGAACGGTCGCGCGGATGGTGCCGTGGGGCAGGCCGAGCGCCTGCTCGGTGAACGTGAAGATCTCATCCCACAGGCGCGCGCCGAACCGGCTCTCCAGCTTCGGCAGATAGAAGTACGGGCCCGAACCGCGCGCGATGAGCTCGCGTGCGTTGTGGAAGACGTACAGCCCGAAATCGACGAGCGATGCGGAGACCGCGGATTCGAGGCCCGCCGGGTTCGTGTACCTCATGTGCTTCTCGCACAGATGCCAGCCCCGCGGCCGGAACACGATGGTGGGCGTGGTCTGCCCGAGTCGGTACTCTTTGCCGTCGTCGCTCACGAAGTCGATGTCGCGCCTGATCGCGTCGTACAGGTTGACCTGGCCGCCGATCACATTCGACCAGGTCGGGCTCAGCGCGTCCTCATGGTCGGCGAGCCACACGTTGGCGCCCGAGTTGAGCGCGTTCACCGTCATCTTCCGATCCGTGGGGCCGGTGATCTCCACCCGGCGGTCCTCAAGCCCAGGCGCCGCGCCTGCGACGCGCCAATCGGGATCCTCTCGGATCTGGGCCGTCTCCGGCAGGAAGCGGGGGTTGTAGCCCGCGTCGATCGCTTTCGCCGCTTCCGCGTCTCGACGAAGCAGCTCGTGTCGTCGAACGCCGAAACGATCATGGAGCTCCGTGACGAACTCCAGCGCCTCAGGGGAGAGGATCTGGTCGAAGCGGTGCTCGATCGTGCCGATGACCTCAAGGCGTCCTCGAGGAGCGTCGCGGCGCTCATTCCTTGTGATGTCGAGCCCGACGGCAGTCAGGCCGTGCTCGCCGGGTCGGGTGCTGTTCGCGCTCATTTGTCGCTCCTTTTCTGTCGGTAGGTGGCTTGTGTCGAGCCTGGCCTGCCGGAACGGAGCCGATGCCGAATTGCTCGTGAGAATTCGGCCCGTTCTTCCGATTCGAAGAAAGTTCAGCGCTGCCGCAGCGGTCAGCCTCTGCGCTCGACGAGACCGCGCACGAACATGGCCTGTCCGGCGTGCTGGATGTCGTCGTCGATGACGCTCACGAGACGCACGCCCATCGTGACGGGCGGGTCCCAGCGACGGTCCACGACGCGGTCGAGCTGGTCTGCGGTGATGGAGCGGACAAACGCGAGAGTCGCCTCGTGCACCTCATCGAAGTAGCCGGTGAGCAGATCGGCCGTGAGGTCGCCCAGTCGCGCGACCTCATCGCGGGACTGCCCGTAGCCGGTGGCGCGCTCGTCGAAGGGCAGATGGAATCGGTCGAACCATCCTGCGGCTGTCCACCGCTGTTCGATTCCGGCGAGCTCGGACACGTGATCGTCCTGCACGCGGCTGAGGTGCCAGATGAGCCACGCGATCGAGTTCGCGTCCGGGTCGGCGCGATAGCCGAGATCCTCGGGCGCGAGATCGGCCACCGCTCGGTGCACGTGCTGCTGGATGCGAGTGAATGCTTCCACGAGGAGATCGCGAGGTTCCATGTGCACATGCTCACGTCCTCGGGTCCCGAGGTCAAGCCCTGCCCCGGCAGAGGGGCGAGGAGTATCGTCGGGGCCATGACGACGACGCCTTCGACCCTGATACTTCTCGGCGGAAGTGGCGATCTCTCTTCGAGACTGCTCCTGCCCGCACTCGGACAACTAGTCATGCAGCAGCCGAAGAGACAAGTGCAGCTCATCGGCGTCGGCAGCGACGAGATGTCGGACGATGACTGGCGGGACCTCGTCCGCTCGTCATTCTCCACGACCGACGCCTCCGGTGAGGGCGTCGACGCGCTGCTCGCCGGCACGAGCTACTTCGCCGCTGACGTGACGAAGGTCGACGACATCAAGAAGGTGCTCGATGCGGCGTCCGGTGTCCCGGCGCTGTATTTCGCCCTCCCGCCGAGCGTGACCCTCAAGGCGTGTCAGGCGATGGAGAGCATCGACCTGCCCGACGGAACAGTCCTGGCCATGGAGAAGCCCTTCGGCGTCGACGAGGACTCGGCGCGAAACCTGAACGAGCAGCTGCTCAAGCTCGTTCCCGAGGAAAGCGTTCATCGTGTCGATCACTTCCTCGGCCACGCAACCGTTCTCAACCTGCTCGGACTGCGCTTCGCGAACCGCATCGTCGAGCCGCTGTGGACGGCGGAGCACATCGACTCGGTCGAGATCGTGTACGACGAGCAGCTCGGGCTTGAGGGACGCGCAGGCTACTACGACAACGCGGGTGCGCTTGTCGACATGATTCAGAGCCACCTCCTTCAGGTGCTGTCCGTGTTTGCGATGGAGCCGCCGGCGACGATCGACGCTGTGGACCTCCGCGACGCGAAAGCGGCGGTTCTCCGCGCCACACGCGTCTACGGCGGCGATCCGACGACAGCGAGCCATCGAGCGCGCTACACTGCGGGAACCGTCGCGGGCCGCACCTTCCCCTCCTACGTGGACGAGAAGGGAGTGGACCCCTCGCACAACACCGAGACGCTCGCCCAAGTGACCTTCGAAGTCGACAACTGGCGTTGGGCAGGGGTGCCGTTCACACTCCGATCGGGCAAGGCGATTGGCACGCGACGCCGCGAGATCGTCGTCACCTTCAAATCGGCGCAGCATGTTCCCGGCGGGTTCAAGGGCTCCGCCGATCCCGACGTTCTGCGCATCGCGCTCGCTCCCGACGAGATGTCGCTCGAAATCAACATCAATGGACCGGGCGACCCGCACGTGCTGGATCGCGCGACGCTCGAGGCCGAATTCGGGCCGGGCGAGCTCAAAGCGTACGGCGAAGTGCTCGAGTCGATCCTCGACGGCGACCCTTCACTGTCGGTGCGCGGAGATTCGGCCGTTCAGATGTGGCGGATAGTCGCGCCCGTCATCGAGGCGTGGAAGAAGGACGAAGTGCCGCTTCAGGAATACGAGACCGGCTCCGAGGGTCCGGCGGACTGGACGGTTCCCGGTCGCTGAGCGTCACGCGCCGCGCGCACTCCGATCGGCGGCGTCCGATGCCGCTGCGGGCGTGACGATTGCCGTGTCCACGTACTCGGGATCGTGCCGCTTGGGATCTGCCCAGCGCGCAATCGTCGTGAGTTCGATGCGCACTTGCTCGCGTGGATCCTCGTCGCGCGGGATGGCGCGCATGGGCGCGCGTTCGGGTGCTGCCGGAGCTTCTGCCGGGGCATCCGATCCCGACGCAGCCGTCGGTGCCGTCTCAGCGCGCCCGATCAGCATCGCGGTGATGTCTCGCGCGAGCGAATAGGTCGACATGGCTGCGAAAATCGCGTCGTCGGCCGGCGCCTCGGGATCGCGACGCACGAGCGCCCAGGAGCCCTCGACCCCCATGAAGTCGTCGAGCTTTCCGCGGACAGCATCAAAGAGCTGATCCTCGGACAGCCGAATCGAGCCGGGCCCCTTCGCCTCGGGGGCTGCCGGTGCAGCAGATGCCGCACGGCGGCGGCGACGCAGTCCGAACATGTGAGCTTCTTCCGGGTCGACTCCAGATGTGCCTCAAGTCTGTCGTGAACAGCGCCGGAAACGTCGGGGACACGCCGTAGCGTGCACGGTTCGTCGCGATCGGCGACGTAAGTGGTAGCGCTTACGCGCTGAGAACGATCTTGCGCGACTTCGCAGCCTTCTTCGCGGCCTTCTTGTCTGCTTTGAGCTGCTTCTTCTCTCGCGCGTCCTTCGGGTGCTCGGCCTGCTCGCGCTTCTCGTCGCTCTCTTGAGAGACGGCGCCGAGCGCCAACGCGAGCGAGCATATCCAGCCGAGCCACAAGAGCGCGAGACGCCAATCGCGTGGGCCCGTCTTCGTCGCCTTGAGCAGATTGACCGCGCCGAAGGCCGATCCGAGAACCGCGGAGTTGAGCAGGTACTTGCGCATGAGCTTCCCTTCTGCTGGCGGCCACGCGAGGGCCGCGTGCTGTCCAGCCTACGGGTGTGCGCGCGGAATGGCACAGTCCCGAGCGAGCTGGGCCGGGCCTCTCCTTCCCGGCGCACTTGCTCGGAGCAGTGACAGGCTGCGCTGATACGCTGGTCACGACCGGACATCGCTGCCGGAAGGGGGAGTCGCCGTGGCATCGAGACGTACGAATTCTGGTGAGTTTGACTTCATCGTTGTCGCAAACCGACTGCCCGTCGACTCTGTGACCGGATCCGATGGCTCCCAACAGTGGCGTCTTTCGCCTGGCGGTCTCGTAACCGCGCTCGAGCCCGTGATGCGAGGCGCCGAGGGGGCGTGGATCGGCTGGCCGGGAGCCGCCGACGTCGAGATCGAGCCCTTCGAACACGACGGCATCAAGATGGAGCCGGTGACGCTCTCAGAGTCTGACGTCGAGTGCTATTACGAAGGCTTCTCCAACGACACGCTATGGCCGCTCTACCACGACGTGATCGCGCAGCCGAGCTACCACCGCGAATGGTGGGACGCCTACCTTGCCGTTAACCGACGTTTCGCCGACCGTGCCATCGCGATCGCCGCGGAGGGCGCGACCGTGTGGGTGCACGACTATCAGCTCCAACTCGTTCCCGGGATGCTGCGCGATGCTCGTCCCGATCTCACGATCGGCTTCTTCAACCACATTCCGTTCCCCGCCTACGGGCTGTTCGCGCAATTGCCCTGGCGCAAGCAGATAGTGCGTGGACTGCTCGGCGCGGACGTGATCGGCTTCCAGCGATCCGCCGACGCGAGCAACTTCTCGCGCGCCGTCCGCCGCCTCTACGGATTCGAGACGAAGGGCACCCGGATCTGGGTTCCGCAAGACCCGGGAAACGATTCGCAGGCCGGTTCCCCTCCCGCTCGCAAGGCCCTCAAGATGCGACGCGTCGTCGCCCGGCACTTCCCGATCTCGATCGACTCGGCGTCCTACGCGAAGCTCGCGGACGACCCCGACGTGAAAGCGAGAGCGGCGGAGATCCGGAAAGAGCTCGGCAACCCGCGAACGATAATGCTCGGGGTCGATCGGCTCGACTACACCAAGGGCATCCGGCACCGCATCAAGGCCTACGGCGAGCTGCTGCGCGAGGGTCGCATCGAGGTCGAGAGCACGACTCTCGTCCAAGTCGCCAGCCCGAGCCGCGAGCGCGTGGCGACCTACATCGCCCTGCGCGATGAGATCGAGCGCACCGTCGGCCGCATCAACGGCGATTTCGGCACGATCGGCCACACGGCCGTCGTGTACATGCATCACGGATACCCGCGCGAGGAGATGGTCGCCCTCTACCTCGCCGCAGACGTCATGCTCGTCACGGCGCTCCGCGACGGCATGAATCTCGTGGCGAAGGAGTACGTCGCTGTTCGTTCGGACAACGACGGCGTTCTCATCCTCAGCGAGTTCACGGGAGCGGCAGACGACCTCAAACAGGCGCTCCTGATAAATCCGCACGACATCGACGGGTTGAAGGACGCCATGATGCAGGCGATCGAGATGCCCGCCGCCGAGCGGCGTCGACGCATGCGTGCCCTGCGTCGACGAGTGCTCGAGAACGATGTGACGAAGTGGTCCCAGAGTTTCCTCGAGGAGCTTCGGCACAACTCCACGGCGTCGCCGCTGGCGGAACACAAGGAGGAGCGAAATGACTGAGCAGGAACGTCGATTCGACGGAATCCCGGCTGATCTGCTGGAGGCGTTGCGAAGGCTCGCTCGCACCTCGGAGCTCACCGTCGCACTCGACTTCGACGGCGTCCTCGCACCGCTCGTCGATCGACCGAGTGAGGCCCGCTCGCGACCGGAGAGCGAACAGGCCATCCGGGAGCTCGTCGCCCTCAAGGCCACGAAGGTCGCTCTCGTCTCCGGCCGCGCGCTGGAGAGCCTGAGGACTGTCAGCGGATCTCCCGAGAACGTGCTTCTCATCGGCTCGCACGGCGCCGAGTACGACCTCGGCGACGGCCGCGTGGGTGCGGCGATGACGGCCGAGGAGCGACGAGCGCTCTCCGAGCTCGAGCACGCCGTCCTCGGCGTCGTGTCCCGGCACCCTGACGTGCGTGTCGAGCAGAAGCCGACCGGATATGCCCTGCACACGCGCGGACTTCCGCACGACGTGGCTCAGCAGGCGCAGCGCGATGCCTCGCGGTCTATCGGGAACGCTGTTCCCGGGGTGACAAGCCGCGCCGGCAAGGACGTTCTCGAATTCTCTGTCGTTCGATCGACGAAGGGTGATGCGATGCAGCGACTGCGGCTGCACACGGCCGCGACTTCG
The DNA here is from genome assembly GCF_900105715.1 of Paramicrobacterium humi. Classification (NCBI taxonomy): domain Bacteria; kingdom Bacillati; phylum Actinomycetota; class Actinomycetes; order Micrococcales; family Microbacteriaceae; genus Paramicrobacterium; species Paramicrobacterium humi. The sequence goes on from NZ_FNRY01000002.1 coordinate 140,201, forward strand.
ATGCTGTACGCCGGTGACGATGTGACCGACGAGGACGCCTTCGCGGCGCTCGAGCCCGGGGACGTCGCCGTGAAGGTGGGCCAGGGATCGTCTGTCGCCCCATTCCGCGTGCGAAGCACAGAAGACGTCTCGCAGATGCTGCGCCTGCTCGCCGGAGCCCGACGCAACCATCTGCTGGGGGTCGCCGCCAGCGCCCGGGTCGCTCGCGCGTCGAGCGTCGGCTTCGGCGGTGAATGAGGAGCCGTCGTCGCTGAGGCGGCGCGAGCGTCCTGCGGCCGGGACGGAGCGGTGACCCGGTCCGTCCCGAGACTCGGCGTGGCTTCGGGCATAGACTCGATCTATGTCTGAGATCGACGTCAAACCGCGAAGCCGCGTCGTCACCGATGGAATCGAAGCCACGACGAGCCGTGGAATGCTCCGCGCCGTCGGAATGGGCGATGAGGACTGGGACAAGCCCCAGATCGGCATCGCCTCCTCGTGGAACGAGATCACACCGTGCAATCTGTCCCTTGATCGGCTCGCGCAGGGAGCGAAAGAGGGTGTGCACTCCGGAGGCGGGTATCCGCTGCAGTTCGGCACGATCTCGGTCTCCGACGGCATCTCGATGGGCCACGAGGGAATGCACTTCTCGCTTGTCTCCCGCGAAGTCATCGCCGACTCCGTCGAGACTGTCGTCATGGCGGAGCGTCTCGACGGCACCGTCCTTCTCGCGGGCTGCGACAAGTCGCTTCCCGGGATGCTCATGGCGGCCGCCCGGCTCGACCTCGCGTCCGTCTTCCTCTACGCCGGCTCGATCGCCCCTGGCTGGGTCAAGCTCTCGGACGGCACCGAGAAGGAAGTGACGATCATCGACTCGTTCGAGGGCGTCGGCGCGTGCAAGGCCGGCACCATGAGCGAAGAGGACCTGAAACGCATCGAATGCGCCATCGCCCCGGGAGAGGGCGCGTGCGGCGGCATGTACACGGCGAACACGATGGCTTCTGTCGCCGAGGCGCTCGGAATGAGCCTCCCTGGCTCTGCCGCGCCGCCGTCGGCCGACCGCCGTCGCGACTACTTCGCGCACCGGTCGGGCGAAGCCGTCGTGAACATGCTGCGCGAGGGCATCACCGCGCGCGACATCCTCACGAAGAAGGCGTTCGAGAACGCGATCGCCGTCGCCATGGCCTTCGGAGGATCGACGAACGTCATCCTGCACCTCCTCGCGATCGCGCACGAGGCCGACGTCGACCTCACGATCGACGACTTCAACCGCATCGGTGACAGGGTCCCGCACATCGGAGACCTCAAGCCATTCGGGCGGTACGTCATGAACGACGTCGACCGCCACGGGGGAGTGCCCGTCGTCATGAAGGCGCTCCTCGACGCGGGGCTCATCCACGGCGATTGCCTGACCGTCACCGGAAAGACCGTCGCAGAGAACCTCGCCGCGATCAATCCGCAGCCGCTCGACGGCACGGTGCTCCGCACGCTCGACAATCCCATCCATCCGACGGGCGGGATCACCATCCTCAAGGGGACCTTTGCGCCAGAGGGCGCTGTGGTCAAGACGGCCGGCTTCGATTTCGAGGTGTTCGAAGGACCCGCGCGCATCTTCGAGCGGGAGCGCGCCGCCATGGACGCCCTGACCCGAGGAGAGATCGGCAAGGGCGACGTCATCGTCATTCGCTACGAGGGCCCCAAGGGCGGCCCCGGGATGCGAGAGATGCTCGCGATCACGGGCGCCATCAAGGGCGCTGGCCTGGGAAAAGATGTACTACTATTGACGGACGGTCGATTCTCAGGCGGCACAACTGGACTGTGCATCGGCCACATAGCACCCGAAGCAGTGGACGCTGGTCCTATTGCATTCGTGCGCGATGGTGATCTGATACGGGTCGATATCGCAGCTCGCTCCCTCGACTTACTTGTCGACGACTCTGAGCTTGCGGCCCGCCGTGAAGGCTGGGCGCCGCTTCCTCCCCGCTACACCCGTGGCGTCCTCGCGAAATACTCGAAGCTCGTGCGCTCGGCCTCCGAAGGCGCCGTCACCGGGTAGTTCACCACCGACACCTGATCATCTAGGAAACACATATTCATGCCACGTGATCCCCAACCCTCTCCGACAACACCAACACCCTCATCGGCGGCTATCGCCAATCAGCCCGAGCAGATCACGGGTGCAGAAGCCGTCGTCCGAACGCTCGAGATGCTGGGGGTTGAAGACATCTTCGGCATCCCCGGCGGCGCCATCCTGCCCGTCTACGACCCGCTCATGGACTCGACGAAGCTGCGCCACATCCTCGTGCGGCACGAGCAGGGAGCCGGCCACGCCGCAGAAGGCTACGCCTCATCGAGCGGCAAGGTCGGCGTCTGCGTCGCCACGTCGGGGCCGGGGGCGACGAACCTCGTCACCGCTATCGCCGACGCGCACATGGACTCGGTGCCGATGCTCGCGATCACGGGCCAGGTGTTCTCGACCCTGATGGGCACCGACGCGTTCCAGGAAGCCGACATCGTGGGAATCACGATGCCGATCACGAAGCACTCCTTCCTCGTGCGCCGGGCCGAGGACATCCCCTCGGCGATCGCCTCCGCCTATCACATCGCCTCGACCGGCCGCCCCGGCCCCGTGCTCGTCGACATCACGAAGGACGCGCAGCAGGAGCTCGCGCCGTTCGTGTGGCCCCCGCGCGTCGACTTGCCCGGCTACCGTCCCGTGACCAAGGCGCACGGAAAGCAGATCCACGCGGCGGCCCAGCTGCTCATGGAGGCCAAGAAGCCGGTGCTGTATGTGGGCGGCGGAGTGGTGCGCGCAGGCGCCTCCGACGAGCTGCGCGAGCTGGCGGAGACCACCGGCGCTCCGGTCGTCACGACCCTCATGGCTCGGGGGGCCTTCCCCGACTCGCACGAGCTGAACCTCGGAATGCCCGGAATGCACGGCACCGTCCCCGCCGTGCTCGCACTTCAGGAATCCGACCTGCTGATCTCCCTGGGTGCGCGCTTCGACGACCGCGTGACCGGCAAGGCCGCGGAGTTCGCACCTAACGCGAAAGTCGTTCACGTCGACGTCGATCCCGCGGAGATCTCGAAGATCCGCGTCGTGGACGTCCCGATCGTCGGCGATGCCAAGGACGTCATCGTCGATCTGACCACCGCCTACCGGCAGGCGACGCGAAACGGCGCGCCCGACCTCTCGGAATGGTGGCGCTACCTCGACGGCCTGCGTGAGCAGTTCCCGAGGGGCTACGCGCCGACGTCCGACGGTCTGCTGGCGCCGCAGTACGTGATCCAGCGCATCGGCGAGCTCACCGGGCCCGAGGGCGTCTACGTTGCCGGTGTCGGGCAGCACCAGATGTGGGCGGCGCAGTTCATCAACTACGAGCGTCCCAACGCGTGGCTGAACTCCGGCGGCGCCGGGACGATGGGCTACTCGGTTCCCGCCGCGATGGGCGCCAAGGTCGCTCAGCCGGACCGGCCCGTGTGGTCGATCGACGGCGACGGCTGCTTCCAGATGACGAATCAGGAGCTCGCGACCTGCGCGATAAACAACATCCCCATCAAGGTCGCGGTGATCAACAACTCCTCGCTCGGCATGGTGAAGCAGTGGCAGACGCTCTTCTACGACGGGCGTTACTCGAACACCGAGCTCAACACCGGACACGACTCGGTGCACATCCCCGACTTCGTGAAGCTCGCGGAGGCGTACGGCTGTCTCGGCATCCGCGTGACGAAGGAGGAGGAAGTCGACGACGCCATCAAGCTCGCGCTCGAGACGAACGACCGCCCCGTCGTCATCGACTTCGTCGTGAGCAAGGACGCCATGGTGTGGCCCATGGTTCCGCAGGGCGTGAGCAACAGCTACGTCCAGTACGCCCGAGACCACAGCCCCGCTTTCGAACAGGAGGACTGACCATGACCGCACACGTTCTCAGTCTTCTCGTCGAAGACAAGCCGGGCCTGCTGACCCGCGTCGCCGGGCTGTTCGCGCGCCGCGGATTCAACATCGAGTCTCTCGCCGTCGGCACGAGCGAGGTCAAGGGTCTGTCCCGCATCACCGTCGTCGTCGACGTCGAATCGCAGCCGCTCGAGCAAGTGACCAAGCAGCTCAACAAGCTCGTCAACGTCATCAAGATCGTCGAGCTCGACCCCGCACAGTCCGTGCAGCGCGAGCACATGCTGATCAAGGTGCGCGTCGATAACGCCACCCGCTCGCAAGTGCTCGAGGCGGTGAACCTCTTCCGCGCTCGCGTTGTCGACGTGGCCACCGACGCGCTCGTGATCGAGGTCACGGGCGACACAGGCAAGGTGCGGGCACTGCTTCGCGTGCTCGAGCCCTTCGGCATCAAGGAGCTCGCGCAGTCCGGCCTGCTCGCCATCGGGCGCGGACCGAAGTCCATCACGGACCGCGTCTTCAAGAACTGAATCGGGCGGACCGGCGCCCGCCGGCATCCGCTCGTCTTTACCTCAATAAGAAGGAGAACACACACAGTGACTGAGATTGTCTACGACCAGGACGCCGACCTCTCGCTCATCCAGGGCAAGAAGGTTGCGGTCATTGGCTACGGCTCGCAGGGACACGCGCACGCGCTCAACCTGCGCGACTCGGGCGTCGACGTCGTCATCGGCCTCAAGGAAGGCTCGAAGTCGATCGCGAAGGCCGAGGAGCAGGGCTTCACGGTCAAGAGCGTCGCCGACGCCTCCGCATGGGCCGACGTCGTCGTCATCCTGACGCCGGACCAGTACCAGCGCACGATCTTCGCCGAGTCCATCAAGGACAACCTGAGCGAGGGCAACGCGATCCTCTTCGGCCACGGCTTCAACATCCGCTTCGGCTACATCGAGGCTCCCGAGGGCGTCGACGTGCTCATGGTCGCCCCGAAGGGACCGGGCCACACGGTGCGTCGCGAGTTCGAGGCCGGACGCGGCGTTCCCGTCATCGTCGCCGTCGAGAAGGACGCGTCCGGCCAGGCCTGGGACCTCGCCTGGTCGTACGCGAAGGGCATCGGCGGACTCCGCGCCGGCGGCATCAAGACCACCTTCACGGAGGAGACCGAGACCGACCTGTTCGGCGAGCAGGCCGTGCTCTGCGGCGGCATGTCGCAGCTCGTCCAGTACGGCTTCGAGACCCTCACCGAGGCGGGCTACCAGCCGCAGATCGCCTACTTCGAGGTGCTGCACGAGCTCAAGCTCATCGTCGACCTCATGTGGGAGGGCGGCATCGCCAAGCAGCGCTGGTCGATCTCGGACACCGCCGAGTACGGCGACTACGTCTCGGGCCCGCGCGTCATCGACCCGCACGTCAAGGAGAACATGAAGGCCGTTCTCGCCGACATCCAGGACGGCACGTTCGCCAAGCGCTTCATCGCGGACCAGGAGAACGGGCAGAAGGAGTTCCTCGAGCTTCGCGCGAAGGGTGAGAACCACCCCATCGAGAAGACCGGCCGCGAGCTGCGCAAGCTGTTCGCGTGGAACTCGTCGAGCGACGACGACTACGTCGACGGCTCCGTCTCGCGCTGATCGCGAGGAGAGACAGCGGCGTCGCCCTTCGGGGCGGCGCCGCTTCGTCGTAGCCGAGGCATGCCGGAGCATGACCGACGGGTACGCTTGAGGAATGAGCCCCGACCGCGACGACGACGCCCTCAGCTGGGCGGGCGACGACGATCCGACGCTTCAACCGGGTCCGGGCGAGCAGAAGCAGCTGAGGCCCGGGTGGAAGCTCGTCGGTCGCCCCTCGCGGGTCCCCGCGCCACGCGACACCGACGAGGAGCCCTCGCAGATGGGGTCGGCCATGCTCATCGCCCTCGGCATCCTCGCGGGCGTATACCTGCTGTACACGATAGGCTGGTCGATAAACATCGCCCGCGACACCTATCCGGCCCCCGCGCCGATCGATCAGGTCATGTACACGGTCGGCCTGTGGCTCGCCGTCGCTGCGGCGCCGCTGTGGTTCGCCACGACGCTCCTGTTCACGCGCCGGCTCGTTCGCGCGCGCATCGTGTGGCTCATCATCGGAGCCATCGTGCTGGTCCCGTGGCCGTTCGTGATCGGAGGACTGTGATGACGGATGCCGCCGCGCCGCGCCCCGCCGAGCCGAAGCAGCCGGGACGCTACGCCAGCTGGCCGGCCCTCGCCATCGGGATCGCCTTCGGCCTCTTCTACGCCTACGACCTCTGGGAGGCCGTCGGCAACGTGCTGAGCCTCGCCGGCGTGGCCAGCCGGTTCGGCATCGCACTGAGCGCTCTCGCCTGGATCATCCTCGTGCTGAGCATTCTGCTTCCGATCCTGCTCTTCGTCGTCGCGCTGCGGCTCGGCCGCTCGCGCAACTATCTCGTTCAGGCGCTGTTCTATCTCGTCGGGCTCACGGTGTCGGCGGCGACGTACTTGAGCCTCGTCGCGCTCATCGCGCTCGCGTGACGAAACACGAATATCGCGTCCACTAAACTATGACGCATCCTCGTCCCATCGTTGCGGCGACGATCCTCCCATCCGCCGAGCCCGTAAGGATCCATCTGTGTCAAAACCGGTCGTGCTGATCGCTGAAGAACTCTCGCCCGCAACGGTCGAGGCCCTCGGGCCCGATTTCGAGATCCGAAACGTCGACGGCACCGACCGTCCCGCTCTGTTCTCGGCGCTCGCCGACGCGAACGCCGTCCTGGTTCGCTCCGCGACGAAGATGGACGCCGAGGCCATCGCCGCGGCGCCGAATCTCAAAGTCATCGCGCGCGCCGGCGTGGGCCTCGACAACGTCGACATCAAGGCTGCGACGACCGCGGGCGTCATGGTCGTGAACGCGCCGACCTCGAACATCATCTCGGCGGCGGAGCTCACCGTCGGCCACATCCTGAGCCTTGCCCGCAACATTCCCGCCGCCAACCAGTCGCTCTCGGACGGCAAATGGATGCGCTCCGCGTACACGGGGGTCGAGCTCTACGAGAAGACCGTCGGCATCATCGGCCTCGGCCGCATCGGCGCGCTCATCACGGCACGCCTGCAGGCGTTCGGCGTCAACGTCATCGCCTACGACCCGTATGTGACGAGCGCTCGCGCGCAACAGCTCGGCGTTCAGCTCGTGACGCTCGACGAGCTGCTCGAGACGGCGGACTTCATCACGATCCACATGCCGAAGACGCCCGAGACCACGGGCATGATCGGCACCCCGCAGCTGAAGAGGATGAAGCCGACCGCGTACATCGTCAACGTCGCTCGCGGCGGGCTCATCGACGAAGAGGCGCTGCACGAGGCGCTCTCGAACAACGTCATCGCGGGCGCCGGCATCGACGTGTTCGTCAGCGAACCGCCGAAGGAGTCGCCGCTTCTCGGGCTTCCCAACATCATCGTCACCCCGCACCTGGGAGCGTCCACGGGCGAAGCGCAGGAGAAGGCGGGCGTCTCCGTCGCCAAGTCCGTGCGACTCGCGCTCGGGGGCGAGCTCGTGCCCGACGCGGTCAACGTCGCGGGCGGCGTGATCGACCCGTACGTTCGCCCCGGCATCCCGCTCGTCGAGAAGCTCGGCCAGGTGTTCTCGGGTCTCACGCACTCGCCGCTCACGAGCGTCGACGTCGAGGTGCACGGCGAGCTCAACGACTACGACGTGAGCGTGTACAAGCTCGCCGCCCTCAAGGGAATCTTCACGAACATCGTGAGCGAGTCCGTCTCGTACGTGAACGCTCCGCTCCTCGCGGAGCAGCGCGGCATCGAGGTTCGCCAGATTACGGATGCCGTGAGCGAGGAGTACCGCAACATCATCACGATCCGCGGCGCGCTGAGCGACGGCTCGCAGATCTCCGTCTCGGGAACCCTCACGGGCACGAAGCAGATCGAGAAGCTCGTCGGCATCAACGGCTACGACCTCGAGATGCCGCTCGACAAGCACCACGTCGTGCTGCTCTACACCGACCGGCCCGGAATCGTCGCCGTGTACGGCGAGAAGTTCGGCAGCGCCGGCGTCAACATCGCGAACATGCAGATCGCCCGTCACGAGGCCGGCGGGGAGGCGCTCAGCGTGCTCACCGTCGACTCGCCCGTGCCCGACGGCGTTCTCGACGAGATCCGCGACGCCACGCAGGCCACGCTCGTGCGGGAGATCGACATCACCGAGTAGTCACAGGGCTGCGTGCGGCGAAGGCGGCGGACCCACCCGGGTTCGTCGCCTTCGCCGCAGGCCGCGCCCCCGCACGCGACGGTCAACCGCCGGCGCTCGCGGCGGTAGGCTGGAGCGGTCACCGTCGTCGTCACCAAGGGGAGATTCATGCCTCGCACCGTCACACTCGCGCTCATCCCCGGCGATGGGATCGGACCCGAAGTCGTCGCCGAGGCCGAGAAGGTGCTCGATCGCGCGGTAGCGGGAAGCGATGTCGTGTTCGAGAAGACCCGCTTCCAGCTGGGCGCGGGCCGCTTCCTCGAGACCGGCGACGTGCTGACCGACGACGACCTCGAGGCGATCTCACGCCACGACGCGATTCTGCTCGGCGCCGTCGGCGGCAAGCCCGGCGATCCCCGGTTGAAGGACGCGAACATCGAGCGCGGCCTCCTGCTCAAGCTGCGCTTCAGCCTCGACCACTACGTCAACCTGCGCCCGACGCGCGTGTACCCGGGAGTTCCGAGCCCGCTGCGCGACGCGGGCGAGGTCGACTTTCTCGTCGTGCGGGAAGGCACGGAAGGTCCCTACGTCGGCAACGGCGGCAGCATTCGCCAGGGCACGCCCCACGAGATCGCGAACGAGGTCTCCGTCAACACGGCGTACGGCGTCGAACGCGTCGTGCGCTTCGCGTTCGAGAAGGCGGCGTCGCGCCGCAAGAAGCTGACGCTCGTGCACAAGACGAACGTGCTCGTGTTCGCCGGTTCTCTGTGGAAGAGAACGGTGGATGCCGTCGCCGCGGACTACCCGGACGTCGCCGTCGACTACCTGCACGTCGACGCCGCGACGATCTTCCTCGTCACAGAACCTGCTAAATTTGACGTCATCGTCACCGACAACCTCTTCGGCGACATCCTCACCGACTTAGCCGGCGCAATAAGCGGCGGCATCGGCCTCGCAGCATCCGGAAACATCAACCCGGACGGCACGTTCCCGAGCATGTTCGAGCCGGTACACGGCTCCGCACCCGACATCGCCGGCCAGCAGAAGGCGGATCCGACCGCCGCGATCCTCTCTGTTGCGCTGCTGCTCGATCACCTCGGCCTCGCCGAGGCCGCGACCGCGGTCACCGCCGCCGTCGAAGCCGACATCGCCGAGCGTGACGGAACGCCACGCACAACCGCGGAGATCGGCGACCAGATCGCCGCACGCCTCAACGGAGAGGCATCCGCACCCGCATCGAACACCAAGGAACACTGATGACCCTCTCCGCCGAAGCCTCGCCACTCACGTTCAACCACGAGCTGAACCCGAACCCCGCCAGCGACCTCGAACGCGAGTCGGTGCTCGCGAACCCGGGCTTCGGGCTGCACTTCACCGACCACATGGTCGCGATCGACTGGGACCTCGGCGTCGGCTGGCACGACGCGCGACTGCAGCCCTACGGGCCGCTCCAGGTGGACCCGGCGTCCGCTGTTCTGCACTACGGGCAGGAGATCTTCGAGGGGCTCAAGGCGTACCGGCACGACGACGGCTCGATCTGGACCTTCCGGCCGGAGAAGAACGCCGAGCGGCTGCAGCGCTCCGCCCGCCGGCTCGCGCTGCCCGAGCTGCCCGTCGACGCGTTCCTCGAGTCGCTCAAGCAGATCGTGCGGGCCGACAAGGCATGGGTTCCCACGGATGCCGACGGCAGCCTCTACCTTCGCCCGTTCATGATCGCGAACGAGACCTTCCTCGGTGTGCGCGCGGCTCACCGCGTCGCGTACTACGTCATCGCGTCGCCCGCCGGACCGTACTTCTCGGGCGGCGTCAAGCCCGTCTCGATCTGGCTCTCGACCGAGTACTCCCGCGCGGGCCGCGGCGGAACCGGAGCGGCCAAGTGCGGCGGCAACTACGCCGCGTCGCTGCTCCCGCAAGAGGAGGCCGCCGCCAACGGCTGCTCGCAAGTGCTGTTCCTCGACGCGGAGACCGGAACGCACGTCGACGAGCTGGGCGGCATGAACGTGTTCTTCGTTATGGGGGACCGCCTCGTCACTCCCGCGACCTCCGGCAGCATCCTCGAAGGCGTCACGCGCGACAGCATCCTCCAGCTCGCCCGCGACCGCGGCATGACGGTGGAAGAGCGCGACTTCACGCTTGAGGAATGGCGTGACGGCGTCGAGTCCGGCACGATCTCCGAGACGTTCGCGTGCGGAACGGCCGCGGTCATCACGCCGATCGCGCAAGTGAAGGGGCACGATGTGCTGTTCGGCGACGCCGACGCACCGGCCGGCGAAGTCACCCTGTCGCTGCGCCAGGAGCTCACCGACATTCAGCACGGTCGCGCGGAAGACCGCCACGGCTGGCTCTACCGCCTCGACGCCTGACAGTAAGGATCCGCAGACGTGAAGATCGCACGGTTCAGCCACAGCGGCGCCATCAACTTTGGGCTCCTCGACGACGACGCTCTCGTCGTGCTCGACGGGGACCCGATGTACGCGGGCTTCGACACGACGGGGGAGCGGGTGCCGCTCGCGGAGGCGACGCTGCTCGCCCCCGTCATCCCTCGATCGAAGATCGTGGCGATCGGCAAGAACTATCACGACCACGCCGCCGAGATGGGCGGAACGGCACCGGAGGAGCCGCTGCTGTTCCTCAAGCCCAACACCGCCGTCGTCGGCCCCCACGATCGCATCGTCCTCCCGCCGCAGTCCCGTCAGGTCGAGCACGAGGGTGAGCTCGCCGTCGTGATCGGCAGTGTCGCGAAGAACGTGCGAGCATCGGATGCCGCGAGCGTGATCTACGGCTACACGATCGCGAACGACGTCACCGCGCGCGACCTGCAGCGTGCCGACGGCCAGTGGTCCCGCGCGAAGGGGTTCGACACGTTCTGCCCGCTCGGTCCCGTCATCGAGACGGAGTTCACGCAGGACCAGGCCGTCATCGAGACGCGCGTGAACGGCGACGTGCGACAGCACGCGCCGCTGACCGACATGATCCACTCGGTGGGCTCGATCATCGAGTACGCGTCCGCGGTGTTCACGCTGCTCCCGGGCGACGTCATCCTCACGGGCACGCCGGCGGGCGTCGGCGCGCTCGTGGCGGGAGACACCGTCGAAGTCGAGGTCACGGGAATCGGAACCCTCGCCAACCGCGTCGGCTGACACCGGCCGCGCTCGCCTCCCGGGCGCGGCCCCTGCCGGTGCCGTCGGAATTCCCAGCAACCCGGGAGCCCGATCCCGGCCGCCGGCGAGCCAGGCGGGGATAAACTGTACGCCGAACGTTTCCTCCGTCGCACCGGGTCAACCAGGCCGATGTCGAGGAGAGTCCCGGTCGACGCCGACGGGCGAGAACAGACCAGGACGAGATAGTACACATGCATGAACCGTTACGCGGGGCGGTGGGAACCGCCCATGCGAAGACGATCCTGCTCGGAGAGCACGCGGTCGTCTACGGGCGACCGGCGATCGCCTTCCCTGTCGCCTCGCTCACCCTCGAGGCGCGCGCCGAGAGCATCGGCTCGGGACTAGCGCTGCACACCCCGTTCCACGCCGGGGCGATCACGGCCGAGGACGACGCCGCCGCGACCCGCGAAGAACACATCGCCGCCGTCGCCGTGCGCCGCACGCTCGAGCGGATCGGCCGTCCCCTCGATGGTGTCGGCGTCTCGGTGACCGGGCTCATCCCCGCCGCCAGGGGACTCGGCTCGAGCGCAGCGGTCGCGAGCGCGATCGCTGTCGCCGTGGCAGGACTTCACGGCATCGCGCTCACGCCCGCTGACCGCTTTGAGATCGTTCAGTCGGTGGAACGCGTCGCCCACGGCACCCCGAGCGGGCTCGATGCCTACGCCACGACCGCTGCCGGCCCCATCTGGTTCGAGCAAGGCCGAGCGCGAACGCTCGCCGTCGCCGAATCGCCCGCGCTCCTCGTCGCCGACACGGGCGTGCTCGGCCGCACGGGAGTCGCCGTCGCCGAGGTTCGTGCACGTCACGAGCGCAATCCGCACGCGATAGAGGCCGCGATGGAAGGCATCGCTGATCTCGTCGTGGGAGCACGCGAAGACCTCGCTTCGGCGGCATTCGCAGACCTCGGTGAGCGCATGAACGCGTGTCACGGCGTCCTGTCGAGCATCGGCGTGAGCAGTACCGAACTCGACGCCCTCGTGCAAGCGGCTCGCCGCGCCGGCGCACTCGGTGCCAAACTTACAGGAGGCGGGCAAGGCGGTTGCATCATCGCGCTCGCGCCGTCGGCCAGCGAGCTCCCGGCGCTCGCTGCAGCGCTCACCGCCTCGGGCGCGACCGGCGTCTGGTTCGTGACCGATGGAGAGGAGAACGCATGACGAGCACCGCCATCGCCCACCCCAACATCGCTCTCGTGAAGTACTGGGGCAAGCGTGATGAGGAACTCATCCTTCCCGCAACCGGCAGCCTCTCGCTCACGCTCGACGTGTTCCCCACGACGACAACAATCGAGCTCACCGGCGAGAAGGACGACGTGGTGATCCTCGACGGGGCGCACTTGAGCGGTTCCGAGTCGGCGCGCGTCATCACCGTTCTCGACCTCGTTCGCGAACTGAGCGGCCGCGACGAGCGCGCCCGCGTCACCTCGACGAACACCGTGCCGACCGCGGCAGGGCTCGCGTCCTCAGCCGCCGCGTTCGCCGCTCTCGCCGTCGCGGCGGCCCACTCGTACGAGCTCGACGCCGATGCTCGAACGCTGTCCCGGCTCGCGCGGCGCGGCTCCGGATCGGCCTCGCGCTCCGTCTTCGGCGGGCTTGCCCGGTGGAACGCGGGCGTCGACGACGAGACCTCGTTCGCGGAGCCGCTCGAGTGGCGCGGCCCCGAGCTGGCGATGGTCATCGCCGTCGTGAGCTCCGCGCGGAAGTCCGTCTCGAGTCGGAACGCCATGCGCCGCACGGTGGAGACCTCGCCGTACTTCCCCGCGTGGGTCGAATCGAACGCGGTTCTGCTCGACCGGATGTCGGAGGCCGTCACGACAGGAGACTTCACGGCGATGGGGGAGCTCACCGAGCAGAGCGCCTTGCGCATGCACGCGAGCATGTTCGGCGCCGTTCCGCCGGTCCGTTATCTGACCGCGTCGAGCGTCGCCCTCTTCGACGCCGTGGCCGCTCTGAGAGATTCCGGCGTCGAAGCGTATGCGACTGCAGACGCCGGTCCCAACGTCAAGACCCTGTGCCGGGCGAGCGACGCGGATTCCGTCGTCGCCCGGTTGAGCGACGCCATGCCGAGCGTGGAATACGTCGTGGCGCACTCTGGACGCGGCGCCCGCATCGCCGCAGAGGAGGTTGCATGATCACGGTCCGCGCTCCGGGGAAGCTCTTCATCGCCGGCGAATACGCCGTCGTCGAACCGGGCAACCCCTCGGTGCTCATCGCCGTCGACCGCTACGTGCGCGTCGATCTCACGCCGAGCGTCGGCAAGGGCAGCATCCACTCGGAACAGTACGGGCGCCAGCCCGTCGTCTGGTACCGCGACTCGAACGGAATCGTCGTCGACCACGACATGCAGCCGGTCGACTACATCCTGTCGTCGATCGCGACGGTCGAACAGCTCGTGAGCGAACTCGGCGTCACCCCCCGGTTCTACGACCTGACCGTCTCGAGCGAGCTTGACGACGTCAGCGGACGCAAATTCGGGCTCGGATCGAGCGCCGCCGTCACCGTCGCGACCATCGGCGCGCTCAACGAGTTCTACGACCTCGAGCTCACGCGGCTCGAGCGGTACAAGCTCGCCATGCTCGCCACGATCGCCGTATCGCCGCGCGCGTCCGGCGGCGATCTCGCCGCGAGCACCTTCGGCGGCTGGATCGCGTATTCGGCACCAGACCGTGGGCATGCGATGACGCTGCGCGACGAGCGGGGCGTGATCGGTGCGCTCCGAAGCGACTGGGACGGCCTCTCGGTGCGTCGTCTCGCACCACCCAGCGCGCTCCGGCTCATGGTCGGCTGGACCGGTTCGCCCGCGTCCACATCGCGACTCGTCGACAACCTGCAGGGCCGGCGATGGACGGACGAGGTGCACTACGCGGACTTCCTCGCCCGAAGCAGGCATCACGTCGAGGCGCTCATCACGGCCCTCGACGAGGACGACGCCGAAGGCGTCAAGACCGCGATCAGAGGTGCGCGCCGCACGCTCGGCGCGTTGGACTCCGCGGCGAAGCTCGGCATCGAGACGCCCGCGCTCGCTCGGCTGAGTGACACCGCCGAGGCCATCGGCGCAGCAGCGAAATCCTCGGGTGCGGGCGGCGGCGACTGCGGTGTCGTCTTCGTTGACGTTGACGCCGACGTTTCCGCTCTTCTGAGAGAGTGGGAGCTCAGCGACATCCGACACCTCGCACTCTCTGTGCACCCGGCGGAAGGCGGACTCGATGAGCGGTGACCGCAAAGACGACCACGTCCGACTCGCGACGGAGCAGAACCGGGACCGGCACCGGCGGAACGACTTCGACGACGTGCGCTTCGTGCATCACGCGCTCGGCGCGGCCGACATCGAGGCCGTGTCGCTGCGCACTCGCGTGGGAGCAATGGACTGGCCGGTTCCGCTCTACATCAACGGCATGACGGGAGGGAGCGACGCGACCGCGATCGTGAATCGCGATCTCGCCGTGGTCGCGCGCGAGACGGGCATCCCCATCGCCTCTGGATCGATGAGCCCCGTGTTCAAGGACCGCGACACGACGGGCGGATTCCGCGTGCTGCGCGAGGAGAACCCGAGCGGCATCGTGCTCGCGAATCTGAGTGCGAACGCGACTCCCGAGCAAGCGCACGAGGCCGTGGGCATCCTCGGGGCCGACGCGCTGCAGATCCACGTGAACGCCGTGCAGGAACTCGTCATGCCCGAAGGCGATCGCTCCTTCACTCACTGGCCGGAGAACATCGCGAGCATCGCCGCGTCCCTCGATGTGCCCGTCGTCGTCAAGGAAGTCGGCTTCGGAATGAGCGGCGAAACGGTCGCCGAGCTCGCACGCCTCGGCGTCGGCGTGGTCGACGTCAGCGGCCGCGGCGGAACCGACTTCGCCGCGATCGAGAACGCCCGGCGCACGGGCGCGGACTTCGCCGTCCTCTCCGGCTGGGGGCAGTCCGCCGTGGGCGGACTGCTCGACTCGCGAGCAGCGGCAGAGGACGCGCGCGTCACGCTCCTGGCATCCGGGGGAGTGCGCACGCCGCTCGACGTCGTGAGGGCGCTGGCTCTCGGGGCGTCCGCCGTCGGCGTCGCCGGCGGATTCCTCCGCATCCTCCGCCAGGACGGTCGCGACGCGCTCATCGCCGAGATCCGTCGCTGGCTCGAGCAGATCACCGCCATCACGGCCCTCCTCGGCCAGACCAGCCCGGCCGGTCTGCGCAACACCGATGTGGTCATCACCGGCGAAGTGCGCGAGTTCTGTCAGGCACGAGGAATCGACATCACCGCGTACGCCACGCGACGCGGGACGGGGAAGGACACGCTCTCATGACCGACGACACCCTGTACGCCGCAGTTCCGCTGCGCTGGCTCGGCCCGATCCGCATCGGCGGAAACGTCATGACCGGCGAGCAGGAGGTTCCTCTCGCGACATACGAGACGACCCTGTGGCCGTCGGTGCGCCGGGGAGCGCACGTGTCGACGCTCGTCGATGACGGAATCACCGCGACCCTCGTCGACGACCGCATGGCTCGCTCCGTGCTCTTCGAAGCCGAGGATGCGGCGGCCGCTCTCGCCGCCGCCCGCCGCATCGAAGCGGACATCGCCGGTCTGCAGGCGGTCGTGGCCGAGACTAGCCGATTCGCGCACCTCCTCGAGGTCAACCACCAGATCGTCGGAAACCTGCTGTTTCTCCGCTTCGAATTCTCGACGGGCGATGCATCGGGCCACAACATGGTCACGCTCGCGTCCGACAAGCTCATGGCGCACATCCTCGGCGCGGACCGGAGCCTGAGCTACGGCTCGATCTCTGGCAACTACTGCACTGACAAGAAGGCCTCTGCCGTCAACGGCATCCTGGGGCGCGGTAAGAACGTCGTCACCGAGATCCTGATCCCCGAAGAGATCCTCCGCCGCCGGCTGCGCACGAGCGCGCAGAAGATGGCCGACCTCAACGTGCGGAAGAACCTCATCGGCGGTGCCGTCGCCGGAAGCCTCCGCTCGGCGAACGCGCACTACGCCAACATGCTGCTCGGCTTCTACCTCGCGACGGGGCAGGATGCCGCCAACATCGTGGAGGGCTCGCAAGGGTTCACGCACGGGGAAGCGCGCGGCGACGACCTGTACTTCTCCTGCACGCTGCCCAACCTCATCGTCGGTACGGTGGGAAACGGGAAGGGACTGGACTTCGTCTCCGAGAACCTCGCCCGCCTCGGCTGCGCCGAGGACCGTGAGCCGGGCGAGAACGCGAGAAGGCTCGCCGCGCTGTGCGCCGCGACGGTGCTGTGCGGCGAACTGTCGCTCATGGCCGCCCAGACCAATCCCGGTGAGCTCATGGCAGCGCACCTTCAGTTTGAAAGGAAGTCACGATGACCATCGGCATCCACGACATCTCCGCTGCGACCGGCGGCCTCGTCTTCGCGCTCGCGGATCTCGCCGATCACGAGGGCATCGATGTGGGGAAATACCACCGGGGCATCGGCCAGACCGAGATGAGCGTGCTGACCGATGACGAGGACATCGTGACCATGGCGGCGCGAGCCGCCACGCCGATCCTCGAGAGACACGGCGTCGACGGCATCCGCACGGTCGTCTTCGCCACGGAGTCGGGAATCGACCAGTCGAAGGCGGCGGGAGTGTTCCTGCACGGTGTTCTCGGGCTGCCGCACGAAGTGCGCGTCGTCGAGCTCAAGGAAGCCTGCTATTCGGCGACGGCCGCCATCCAGTTCGCCCTCGGCATCGTGGCACGTCGGCCCGAAGAGCGCGTGCTCGTGATCGCGAGCGACAACGCCCGATACGAGCTCGACTCGAGCGGTGAGGCGACCCAGGGCGCCGCCGCTGTCGCGATGCTGATCTCCGCTTCGCCCGCCGTGCTCGAGATCGAACCCGTCTCGGGACTGTGGACAGATGACGTCATGGACTTCTGGCGGCCGAACGACCGCAGCACGGCGCTTGTCGACGGCCGCTACTCGGTCGCGGTGTACCTCGACTCCCTCGAGGGCGCCTGGAAGGACTACCAGTCGCAAGGCGGCGCCGCCTACGAGAGCTTCGCCCGAGTCTGCTACCACCAGCCGTTCACGCGCATGGCCGTCAAGGCGCAGCAGCGGCTCGCGCGCATCGCCGGCGACGCTGACGCCGCGGGAGCCGACACCGAGCACCTTGCGGGAACCACCATCTACAACACGCGCATCGGCAACAGCTACACGGCGTCGATCTACCTCGCCTTCCTGTCGCTCCTCGACAACGGACCCGACCTTTCGGGGGAGCGCATCGGCTTCTTCAGCTACGGCTCCGGCGCCGTCTCGGAGTTCTTCGCCGGCGTGCTCGTTCCGGGCTACAAGCAGCAGCTGCGGCCGGAGTCGATGGAGCGGATGCTGGAGGCGCGACGCCCCATCGACTACACCGAGTACCGCCGTCGTCACGTCGAGTTCGACCGCCCCGGTGATTTCGAGACCGTGGACGAGACGCTCGGCGCCGTTCGCTTCGCGGGCACGACCGATCTGAAGCGGCAGTACGAGCGACGCTGACCCGAGGGGATCGACAGCGCTCGACTAAGATTGAGTCGATGTCAACCGCAGATCGCTACCCCTTCTCATCCGCCACCGGCTCGGACATTCGCGTCCGCTTCTGCCCGTCGCCCACGGGCACGCCGCACGTCGGACTCATCCGCACGGCGCTGTTCAACTGGGCATACGCCCGGCACACGGGCGGCAAGCTCGTCTTCCGCATCGAAGACACCGATGCGGCCCGCGACAGCGAGGAGAGCTTCGAGCAGATTCTCGACGCGCTCAGCTGGCTCAAGATCGACTGGGACGAGGGCGTCGGCGTCGGCGGCCCGCATGAGCCGTACCGGCAGTCCCAGCGCAGCGACATCTACAGCGACGTGATCGCGAAGCTCCTCGCCTCGGGGCACCTCTACGAGAGCTACTCGACCCCGAGGAGATCGAAGCCCGCAACGTCGCCGCCGGCCGTCCGGCCCAGCAGGGCTACGACAACTATGACCGCGAACTGACCGACGCCCAGCGCGCCGGCTTCCGCGACGAAGGTCGATCACCCGCCCTGCGCCTCCGGGTTCCCGACAGTGACCTCTCCTTCACCGACCTCGTGCGGGGTGAGATCACCTTCCCCGAGGGCTCCTTCACCGACTTCGTCGTGGTCCGGCCCAACGGCAAGCCGCTCTACACCTTCGTCAACCCGGTCGACGACGCGCTCATGGGCGTCACCCACGTGCTGCGCGGCGAGGACCTGCTGCCGTCCACGCCGCGGCAGATCGCCCTCTACCGCGCGCTCATCGACATCGGACTCACGACGTTCGTGCCGAACTTCGGCCACTTGCCGACCGTGCTCGGCGACGGCAACAAGAAGCTCTCCAAGCGCAACCCCGAGTCGAACCTGTTCCACCACCGAGACCGCGGCTTCATCCCCGAGGGCCTCGACAACTACCTTGCGCTTCTCGGCTGGGGGTACTCCGCCGACCGCGACGTCTTCACGCTCGACGAGATGGTCGAGCGCTTCGACATCGTCGACGTCAACCCCAACCCGGCGCGCTTCGACCTGAAGAAGGCCGAGTCGATAAACGGCGACCACATCCGCATGCTGGATGTCGATGACTTCGCCGCACGCTGTGTGCCGTACCTCGTCGAGGCCGGCGTGTTCACCGAGCCCATGACGGCGGAGCAGAAGGCGATCCTCGCGAAAGCCGCACCGCTCGTGCAGACGCGTGTCGCCCTGCTCGGAGAGGCTCCCGGCATGCTCGGATTCCTCTTCACGGATGCCGCGAGCATCGAGTACCAGCCCGACGCCATGAAGAGCCTCCCGAAGAACGCCGACGAGGTGCTCGGCGCGGCCCTTGAGACGCTCACCGGCCTCGAGGACTGGACGACGGACGCCCTGCAGGAGACCCTTGCCGTCGCCCTCGTCGAGAACCTCGGTCTGAAGCCGCGCATCGCCTACGGGCCGCTGCGCATCGCAGTGTCCGGACGGCGCGTGTCGCCGCCGCTGTTCGAGTCGATGGAGATCCTCGGCAAGGACGAGACGCTCAAGCGCCTCGAGCGATTGGCACATCAGCCGGTGAACTGATGACCCAGCACTACGACGTCGTCGTCATCGGGGGAGGGCCCGCCGGACTCTCGGCGGCGCTCAACCTCGTACGGGCGCGCATGCGCGTCCTCGTGCTCGACGCGAATCGGCCGCGGCACGCGGCGACGCTCTTCGCCCACGGCTTCCTCACTCGCGACAACATCTCGCCGCTCGAGCTGCGGCGGCTCGGCCGCGAGGACGTCGCGGGTTACGAGAACGGCGAAGTGCAGTTCGCCCACGTCGACACGGTGACGCGCCTCGACTCCGGGTTTCGGGTGATCGCGACAGGAGTGCGCGGAGCCCCGGATCGCGACGTGCATGCGGCTCGCATCGTTGTGGCGACAGGGCTGGCCGAGATTCTGCCCGACATCGGCAACGGGCGCGCGTTCTACGGCACGAGCCTGCACAGCTGCTACGAGTGCGACGGGTGGGAGAAGCAGGACCGCCCCCTCGTCGTCATCGGTGAGGGCGACGACCTCGCCTGGCGGGCCTGGTGGACGCTGCAGTGGACGAACGATCTCATCGTGCTCACCAACGGCGCGAACGTCGTCACCGCGCAGGAAGAGGCGGAACTCGCCGCCGTGGGAGTCGATGTCATCCGGACGCCCATCGACGAGATTCGCGGCGACCACGGCGTGATGACGGGGGTGGCACTCACCGACGGCCACGTGATCCCGCGAACGACCGGCTTCCTGCTGCCGCGTCAGCAGGCGCGCCTCGAGTTCCTCGACGATCTTGAGATCGGGCGGGACTCAGCCGGACTGCTCGTCGTCGATAACCGCGGGCGCACCTCCCTGCCTGGCGTCTACGCCGCCGGCGACATCACGCCGCCCGGACCCCAGCAGATCGCGATCGCGGCAGGCGCCGGTGCGCTCGTGTCGGCGACCATCGTTGGCGACGAGATCCGCGAGCGACGCGCGAGCGTGTTGTAACGGACACGCCCAGATTCCGCCGGTTTGGCTCGTTGCATTTAGTCCGCTAAAGTTGACTCTCGGCGCCGGCGAAGCCGGAACGTGCCTTGGGGTATGGTGTAATTGGCAACACGGCTGATTCTGGTTCAGTTGTTCTTGGTTCGAGTCCAGGTACCCCAGCCATAGAGTTGGCGAGATTCCGTGGCTAATCAGCCCATCGTCCATCCCCTGGTCAGCGCCCTTTTCGAGCAGTTTTACCAGATTGGTCACCAGAAACCCTTCCCCGGCCCTCTTGTAATCTCGTATCGGCGGGCAGGTACCTGGAACCCCCGGACCTTTCCGGCAAGCACCCGTCTGTGCCACGTACCTGCTACGCATGGAACGATCGCAGCAGATCTCGATCCCGGTGTTCCTCACCCCTTGCCGGATGAGTCCTCAACATGCATCTCTACAGGACGCGAGCATCAGCGTTACGCCGATCTCTGGCTGCGCTCCTACGGCACCAGATGCCGATTCTGGAGGACGTTATACCGGGCCGAAAAGGCAAGTTTGGCCTCGCTGAGCCGTCTGAAACCAAACTGACCGCCTGGATTCTTCAGAACCTCACGCTCACCTGGATGGAGTGCTCATCACCAGGCCACGTAGAGCGCGCTGTCGTCGCGGTGTCGATGCCACCGCTCAATTACACTTTTGCAAGCCGCGGCCCGTACGCCAAAATCATGAGGCGTCTGCGAAGTGAACTGCGGGCAGATGCGATGCGCAAGCAGCATTCGGTTAACGCTGGCATTCGTACCGAGGACAGGCCTCTTGGGTAAGCCGCTGTGCGCAAGCACCACGGGGCTGCTCACTCATTGCTAGGGGACCAGTTCTCGATGAGACGGCGGTAACGCCCCGGGTCTTTTAGCTTCATGCGGGCAAGGGGTGCGCTTACCGAGCACATCAAATATGCTGAGCGTGCCCAGTAGCGTCCCCAGTAGGAGCAGACCCGATGCGAGCGATCTCCCGCGGCCGGCTTGAGGAATCGACTGGGCGGGGTGTCATTGTGTCGCAATTGCCAGAGCGTTCTTGAGCTCGTTCTCAAGTACGGGCGAGGCTCCCGGAACGTGCTGCAGAACTGCGTTAAGCGACATAGCGGCAGCTTCCGGGGCGTAGGGGTCTAGCGGAAGTCCGGGGAAGTAGCGCTGCAGCACGTCGGAGACAGCCTCCCAGGCCCCATCTCGCTTAGTCAGGTCTCGGATAGGTGAATCCATCGTCACTGCGGCGGTTGCCCCGTAGCCCGCGGAGACCGGATAGCGCCAGGAGTGCACTCCCTCCCCAACACAACGTTCGGCATCCTGCGGCTGGAAAGGCAACACGATGTCGGCCTCAACATCGTGCGGGATGGTGACATCGACGACAACTTCTCCTCCTTCGATCTTCCAAGAGACCTCGAAGCGCCCCCGAATTGTGTCATGCACAGTACGCACCCACGTCAGATCCCCTCCTGGCTGGGGAGCGATGCGGACTCGTTTGTACCCGGGTTCAATGCGTTCCAGTCCGCCTACGACCCGGTGCAGCCAGTCTGCGACAGCGCCGAGCGCGTAGTGGTTGAGTGAGGTCATGCCTGTGGCATTGACGGTTCCGTCTGGGAGCACGGAATCCCAGCGCTCCCAGATCGTCGTTGCACCCATGGTCACTGGGTAAAGGAAAGAGGGACATTCTTCCTCGAGGAGGAGACGGTAGGCGGTGTCGATGTGTCCGGTGCGGCTGAGCGCGTCTGTGACGAGGGGAGTGCCAGCGAAACCGGTAGAGATCCTATATCCGCGTTGGGCGACGATCTGGGCAAGCTGGTCGCCTGCTTTTTGCAGCTGATCAGCGTCGAGAATCTCGAAGGTAATGGCGAGGGCATATGCCGTCGCCGATTCGGAGACGAGGCGGCCTGATTCGGTGACATATTCGCGTCGGAACGCGGCCCGAACGCGGTTAGCGAGGTCGAGGAACGCGCGTGCATCCTGTTTGTGACCGAGCAGTTCCGCCGTGGCGGACATCTCGCGAGTGGTTTTACAGAGGAAGGCGCTAGCGACCAGGTGACGATCGGTTTTCGCAGCAGCGGGGTTACTTGCCGGTGCATCTGGATCGAGCCAGTCGCCAAACTGGAATCCGGAGCTCCAGAGTCCGGACTCATCGAGTAGCGCGGCTACCTGGCGGATAAAGGCGGTCATTGACGCGTAGCAGTCGCGCAGAATTTCGAGGTCGCCGTATTCCTGGTAGAGGAGCCAGGGGAGGCTTACTGCGACGTCGCTCCACAGTGCAGTCGGAGAGGACGGTTGGGACAGGGCGTCCGGCACAACCCAGGGCACGAAGCCCTTCTCGGTCTGCTCTGCGGCGAGGTCTTGCAACCAGGAGCCGAGCATTTCTCGAACGTCGTAGAGGAAGGCGGCAGTTGGTGCGAATGCATTTAGGTCGCCCGTCCAGCCGAGTCGCTCGTCGCGTTGGGGGCAATCGGTGGGCACCCCGACGAAGTTGTCTCGCATTGACCACACCACGTTCGAGTGCAGCTTCGTGACAAGAGGGTTGGACGTTTCGAACCAGCCGGTGCGCACCATGTCTGTGTGAACGACCACCGCGCGCACTGCATCAGGGGCGAGTTTGCCAGGCCATCCGTCAATTTGGGCGAAGCGAAAGCCGTGGAAGGTGAACCGGGGCTCCCAAGTTTCGATCGCGTCTCCGCGGAGCGTGTACCGGTCG
Organism: Paramicrobacterium humi; assembly: GCF_900105715.1. NCBI lineage: Bacteria > Bacillati > Actinomycetota > Actinomycetes > Micrococcales > Microbacteriaceae > Paramicrobacterium > Paramicrobacterium humi. The sequence goes on from NZ_FNRY01000002.1 coordinate 163,093, forward strand.
GTTGCCTCCGCGGTGCGGTTTGTTTCGGGCTCTAATTCTCCGGCTGGAGTGAGGATCTCTGCGTGGCGAATTGTGATTTCGCGGCCGGCCTCGCCGGAGACGGTGATGTTCAGCCATCCGGAGATGTTCTGGCCGAAGTCCACGATGATCTTTCCCGAAGGGCTTGTGGTGATCGCCGCAGGGGCAAGTTCCTCGATCCGACGAATCGGGGGAGCGGTCCGTCTCTCCAGCGTCGTGAGATCCCAGTCGACGACTTGGGCATGGGACCATGCGCTGTCGTCGAAGCCTGGCTCGTTCCACCCCTCCGGCTCCAGCCGAGCATCGTAGGTCTCGCCGTCATACAGGCTATTCGCTTGTACCGCTCCTGTGCTGACCCGGAAGGAGTCGTCCGTACCGATCACTATCGTGTGATCGCTGTAATCTAGCTCCAGCTCAACGAACAGCGCTGGTTGGTCGGCGTAAAGGTGGCGTTGCCGTTCCCATCCGAGCCGACCAATCGCCCAGCCGTCGCCTACAATCGCGCCGACCGCATTTTGCCCCGGACGAACGTCGTCCGTTACATCGATTGTGGTGACGATCAACCGGTGCCGATACGAAGTCCAACCAGGCGTGAGCATCTCGCTTCCGACTCGCCTGCCGTTGAGGTACGGCTCGACGATGCCTAGTGCAGTTACGGATAGCGTGGCTCGCACAAGCCCTTCCCCGACCGTGAACTCGCGACGGAAGTAGGGAGCCGCATTGATTCGGCCAAACGGCGCGGCAACGAACGTGCTCGCGCTCCGCGTGGCGAACGTGGTGGACGCTGGCTCTGAGAGTGCAGGGTGGTTCATAGGACGGACACCGTTTCGTCCTGTGTTTCACTGTTGAACTCGTTATGACCGTCACGGGTCCGAAATACCTTCCACGCGAGCCCGCAACCGACTGCGATAACGATGGCTAGGAAAAGGTAGAACAGGTTCGGGCTGAGTGCCACGAGAAGCGGAGTGACCGTAGCCAGCGCCGCGGCGAACAGGCGTGCGATGGCGATAATGGTGCCCTGGGCGGTGGTGCGTAGCAGTGTGGGGAACTGCTCCTGGGTCCACACCTTCATGATTCCCTCAAAGGCGAATGTGGTGCCGACAAGCCCGACGAGCCCCGCGACTATCGCTGTGGCAAGGCTGATGCCGAAGACGGCATACACGAGTTGGGAAACGACCCAGCAGATCGCCCCAACCGTGAAATAGGTGAACCGCTTAGAAGAGTCCGCAATTTTCATGAACCACAGGGCGCCAACGATGCCTAGCGGGATGAACGGCAGGCCAATCAGGGTCGCGGTCTGCAGATCAACTCCGCCGGCGTTCACCAGAAGATAGGAGCCGAACTGCCCGCCGGTGTTCGCGGCAAGATTTGTCAGCGCATAGAAACCGAGGAGTCCGAGGAATGGCGTGCGATACGAGACGCTCAGCAAGTCCTTGATGGAGGCTCGATCGGCGCGAACCGTGGCGACTCCTCGGCGACGCTCATTGCGTGCGGTCAACCACGTTGCAGATTCCGGGATGGTCAGTCGGCCAACCAGGACCAAGGCAGCCACGACGGTGATGTGTACGAACAGAATCTGCGCACCAAGCCGACCCATGCTCGCGACCCCCGCGCTGAGGAACGAGCAAACGATGATGCCGGATGCCCAAAGTAGATGTGAGAAGCCAATCAGCTTGCCGCGGTTTTCATCCGAGGCGGCCTCGGAGATCGTGGACAAGGACACGGGCAGATCAGCTCCGGTGGCAATACCGAGCACTACTGCCGAACTAATGATGACCGGGAATGATCCCGCTAGGGCCAACGCGATCGTGGAACCGATGATGAGCACCATCGTGATGGTGAAGATTGGGCGTCGCCCGAACCGATCGCCAAGACGTCCGCCGAATATCGCACCGAACGCGATGCCGAAAGTGAGACCACCCGAGGCAAGGCCGATCTCGCCTGGAGTAAGCCCGATCGCCGACTGATAGAGAACCATTGCTGTTCCGAAACTCACGATGGCTGCCGCGTCAATGTAGGAGGCCATCCCTGACACAATCGCCGTCCACCAAGGACGGGTCTGGCGATCGGATGTGGACTGAGGCACGAGCTTCTCCTTTGAAGGTTTGGATAGGGAGCCGCCACTCAATTGAAACGAATCACCGGAAGCGACTCCGCCACTGTACACCTTGATTGTCGTCACGACAATCATTACTGTGATCCAAGATTGCGTGCATACTGGGTAGATGGCAAGGAGACCTCAAGCCAGCGTTGATCTGCGGGACGTGGAGCTTGCTTCGGCCCCTCTCCTGCGGGGTCGCGGCGCTGACTTCTCGGTCGCACTACAGGCCCTTGTCACTTCGATGAACTCCACAGCAGTGAGGGAAGCGATTCTCGTTCAGAGCGGTTTTCCCTTGCCTGGGGATATGCCGGCCTTCTTGCTACTCAACCAGTTGATCTACCGTACCGTCGCCCGACCAACCGACATGGCAGACGCTATCGGCACGGGTCGTTCGAACGTGAGCAAGATCGTTCGGCGACTTGAAGTAGCGGGGTTGGTAGGGCGGATGCCGGATCCGGAGGACGGTCGGCAGAGCATCGTGGGGCTCACAGCAGCCGGGCGGGAAGTTGCCGAGCGCATCGTCGCAGTCTCGAGTAGTGCGTATGATGTCATATTCGAAGACTGGGCCGACACTGACTTCGAACAGCTCGAGGCTCTCGTCGTTCGGCTTGTGGCGAACATCGACGACCGCCTTGACCACGCAATCGAACGAACTTCAGGTGTCCGACTCCCGAGGCCGGTGAGTGCCGACTCCACCTCGGCGGTCTGACAACCCAGGAGCTAGTCCCGCGTCTAAGTAGCTTGAGGCCGCCATGTGGAACCTGATCAAGGCATGAAGGCTGCGGCCACTCGTGGACAAGGCCGCCGAGAGTCGAGCCGCAGCCATCGGGAACCATGGAGCGATCGCGACATCCGTCCCGTCTTCGATTCGCACCGGTCCTCGACGGAAGCCCCGTCAGCGGGTCTTCGCCGGGAAATCCGGGTAGTACTCGTCTTGCGGAGGATCGCGCGGGCCTCGCAAGAATGCAGGTTCACTACGCCTCTCAACTCAGACGCCGTGTCTTCACGGCATCTGAGCGGATGGCAGGCACTCTCGCACGTCGACGCGAGCCCCCAGGCGCCGCGCGAGTTCGCCCCCGAGCGCGAGCGCCCGTGCGGCGTCGGCTACGCGAACCACCCAGACGCGCGTCACGGGTGCGGCAGCATCCGATTCAGCCGTCGTCTCGGTGCCGTCGGCCCCGATGATCCTCCCCCGGGAAGCGGGAGCGAGAACTTCGCTCCATTCGAGCTCCGAACGCATGGCGAGCTCGTCGTCGAAGCGGGCGAGGAACGCCGTGGCCTCCTCCATCCACTCGGGGGAGTGATCGCGAAGCTCCGGCCCTCGGCTATGCAACAGCAGCAGGTAACGCATCGTTCGCCCTCCTCCCGGCACCGCAAGCGCTGGCCTCGCGGATTTCTCTCATCGTGGCACCGACGCGAAATGGTGTCGAGAGGCAGACAACGGGCGCCTCCCGGTTAAGGGGCTGACGCATTGCGTGATTCGTGGATCTCCAGCAGTATCGAGGCATGTTCTTCGATGGGCGCCCTCCCGCAGACTTCCCGGCACCGCCGACTCCCGACGAAGTAGCTGGGCAGTTCAGCGGACCACTGCTGACACTCGCACCGCAGGCCGCCGTCGAGGAGACCGACATCGCCACGGAAACCGAGAAACACAACGACGTCCTCGTCATGGAGGCGGCGCTGATCTCCTACCAGTACTGGCGGAATCCGGACGACAGATCCGATCCTGCCAATCTCGCCGAGATCGACGACCAGCTCCGCGCCGAACTCGACAGAGAACCGCCGTGGTCGATGCCCGAGTGGCTGGTCGCGGCGAGGGAGCGCAGGCGCTATCCCGTGATCTGGCAGGCGGTTCGCACGACGCACATGCTCGACGACGCGGCGGCGCATCACCATTCGCCGGAGCAAATTCTCGCCGAGCACGTCGACTACATAGTGATGAACATCTTCCGCGGAGAGCGCATGAGAGGACCGATCCCCGGCGAGCTCATCGACCCGGCGAACGTCGCGCACATTCGGCGCGGCGTCCCCGTCGTCGTCGACGGCCAGCCGCTCGATGGCTTCGCGCTCGACACCGACCCGCACGTCTACGGGCTCGGGGCTCGCGTCGGCGAGAGCGTGCTCACCACGGCGATCTCACGCGACTACCTCGATGAGCTCGATCTCTCGTTCGTCACGCGGACCCCCTCTCAGCAGGCATAACCGCGCTCTACACTTCGATCGATTCGCCCGGTTCCAGCGGAATGTGCTCGCCACCGCCCTGCTCGACGACGGACGCGATCCGATCGTTCGAGAGGTTCTTCCCGATCCGCGAGAGCACCATCTCGTGTGTGGGGAAGCTGCGCTTGGGCGCCACCTCCGCGACGAAGTCCATGACCTCGCTGATCTTCAGCCATGGCGCGCCGGCCGGAACCGCCATGACGTCGACGTCGACGCCATCCGGCACGTAGAAGGAGTCGCCGCCGTAGTAGACGACGCCGTTGATCAGCACGCCGACGTTGTCGACGACCGGGATCGACGGGTGGATCACGGCATGCTTCCCGCCGAAGAAGCGAAGCGTGAACGGTTCGACCGTGAACTCGTCGCCCGCCTCGACGACGGTGATCTCGTAGTCGGAGGCGGCCTTCGCAACGCCTGCCGGCGCGAAGATGCGCACGTCGGGGTTCGAAGCGAGAATGCGATCCAGCTGCTCCGGCGTCCAGTGGTCGGCGTGCTCGTGCGTGATGACGACGGCCACCGTTCCGACGGTGTCGGTCAGCGGGGTCGTGTAGGCGCCAGGATCCACGTAGAGCCGTGCGGATGCTTCATCCACCGTGAAGGCGGCGTGCTCGAGCTTCGTGAGTTTCATAGGGCAAGTCTTCACTCCGGACCCGGACGGTGCAAGCGGGTGGCGCTGCGCTGACATAATCGGCGTGTGACCCGAGATCGCCTCCGGATCGCCGTGGCGATCAACCCCGCAGCCTCCTTCGGCGCCCACGCTCACGTCGGCCGGGAATTCGCCGCCGCGCTCGCCGACGCAGGCGTCGATGTGACGGTTCTGCTCGAGAAGGATGCCGCGACGCTGCGCACCGCCATCGAGGCGGCAGTCCGCGAGGCGCCCGACGCCCTCGTCGCGGTCGGGGGAGACGGGCTCGTGCACCTCGCGGTCGGTGCGCTCGCCGGAACCGACGTCCCACTGGGCATCGTCCCGACAGGGACGGGAAACGACCTCGCTCGGGGACTCAGGCTTCCGCTCGGCGATCACGCCGCCGCGGCCGAGCGAGTCCTCGCCGCGCTCGAGCGTAAGCCGACCCGCATCGACATCGGCATCGTGCGCTCGCATGGGGCCGAGCGGCGATTCGCCGGTGTGCTCTCGGTCGGCTTCGACGCGCGCGTGAACGAGCGTGCGAACCGCTGGCGGTGGCCACGCGGACGAGTGCGCTACATCCTCGCGCTCGTCCGCGAGCTCGCGGGTCTGCGGCCGCACCGGTTCCGGCTCACTCTCGACGGGGCAGCGGGGGAGCGCGACGCGATCATGCTCTCCGTCGCCAACAACGGCTATATGGGCGGCGGCATGGCGATCGCGCCGCATGCCCTGCTGCACGACGGCTTGCTCGACGTCGTGACCGTCGCACCGCTCACGCGACTGCGACTGCTCCGGCTGTTCCCGCGCGTGTTCACGGGAACGCACCTCGCCCTGCAGGAGGTGACGGTCGAGCGCGCTCGCCGAGTTCACATCGAGGCGGACGATGTCGTCGCGTACGCCGACGGCGAGCGAATCGGTGTCGCACCGCTGTCGGTCGAAGTGCTCGAAGGAGCGCTCGCGGTGCTGGTCTGACGCGCATCTGTCGTGGCATCCGACCCGCTCGCTGACCGATTTGTGAGGCCCTGAAATCTGTGTCATACTTCTAGACGTTGTTCACGGCCCCATCGTTTAGCGGCCTAGGACGTCGCCCTCTCACGGCGGTAACGCGGGTTCAAATCCCGCTGGGGTCACAACACAGGAATAGCCTCCCGAAGCGCACTGCTTCGGGAGGCTATTCGCTTGTCGCGCGTCTCATCCCGATTCGGAAACGATTTCATGAGACACCATCACGAACCTCTGTGCAGGGTCTTCCGTGTGCTAGAAAAGTGAAATACAGCGGCGCGGCTGGGCTGGCCCCGTCGCGTCACCCCCACCAAGGAAAGGATGCACACGGATGTCATCCGGAATGTCCACACAGCGGCGCGTGCTCACCGCGGCAGCAGGTGTTGCCGTCGCGGCCCTCGCCCTCGCCGGCTGCTCGGGATCGGGAAACGGTTCCGGCAACTCGGGCGGCTCTGGCGGCTCGCTCGTCATCGGAACGACCGACAAGATCACCACGATCGACCCCGCCGGCTCCTACGACAACGGCTCCTTCGCCGTCATGACGCAGGTCTACCCGTTCCTCATGAACACGCCGTACGGCAGCCCCGACGTCGAACCCGACATCGCGGAGTCCGCCGAGTTCACGACGCCGAGCGAGTACACGGTCAAGCTCAAGAGCGGACTCACGTTCGCAAACGGCCACGACCTCACCTCGTCCGACGTCAAATTCAGCTTCGACCGCACGATCAAGATCAACGACCAGAACGGTCCGGCCTCGCTCCTCGCGAACCTCGACAGCGTCGAGGCTCCCGACGACACCACGGTCGTCTTCCACCTCAAGAGCGAGAACGACCAGACGTTCCAGCAGGTGCTCTCGAGCCCCGCCGGCCCGATCGTCGACGAAGAGGTGTTCTCCGCCGACGCCCTCACGCCCGATCAGGACATCGTGAAGGGGAAGGCCTTCGCCGGTCAGTACTCCATCGCGAGCTACGACTTCAACAACCTGATTCAGTACAAGGCGAACCCCGACTACCAGGGTGTGCTCGGCAAGGCGAAGACCGACACCGTCAACGTCAAGTACTACGCGGAGTCGTCGAACCTCAAGCTCGCCGTGCAAGAGGGCGACATCGACGTGGCCTACCGCAGCCTCACCGCCACCGACGTCGAGGACCTCTCGAAGAACGACAAGGTGAAGGTCACGCAGGGTCCCGGCGGCGAGATCCGCTACATCGTCTTCAACTTCAACACCATGCCGTTCGGTGCGAAGACCGATGACGCCGACCCCGCGAAGGCTCTCGCAGTGCGCCAGGCGATGGCCGATCTGCTCGACCGCGACCAGATCGCCGAGCAGGTGTACAAGGGCACCTACACGCCGCTGTACTCCTACGTTCCCGACGGCCTGACCGGCGCCAACGAGTCCCTCAAGGGTCTCTACGGCGACGGAAACGGCGGACCGGATGCCGACAAGGCGGCGAAGACGCTCAAGGACGCCGGCATCGATACGCCGGTCACCCTCAGCATCCAGTACTCGAACGACCACTACGGCCCGTCGTCGGCCGACGAGTACGCGCTCATTAAGTCGCAGCTCGAGGAGACCGGCCTCTTCAAGGTCGACCTGCAGACCACCGAGTGGGTGCAGTACTCCAAGGACCGCGTCGCCGACGTGTACCCGATGTACCAGCTCGGCTGGTTCCCTGACTACTCGGACGCCGACAACTACCTGTCGCCGTTCTTCGTCAAGGACAACTTCATCGGCAACCACTACGACAACGCCGATGTGCAGAGCCTCATCGAGAAGCAGCGCACGACGACCGACCCCGACGCCCGTGCGGACGTGATCGGCCAGATCCAGGATGCCGTGGCCAAGGACCTGTCGACCCTGCCGTACCTGCAGGGCGCGCAGATCGCGGTCGCCGGCGCCGACGTGAAGGGCGTCACGCTCGACGCGTCGTTCAAGTTCCGGTACGCGCCGCTCTCGAAGTAGCCGCCGCTCGAGGGGGCGGGCGCACGACGCGCCCGCCCCTCACAGCCCGGCCGACTCGTCCCCTCCAAAGGCAGGTAGAACGCTGACTTCCCCCAGCTCACCCCCAGAGCTCGCGGCTCGCCAGGCCGCGACGAAGCGCCAGTCGGGAGGCAACAGCCTCCTGCGCTACGTCATCGTGCGCTTCCTCTTGATCATCCCCACCATCTTCATCCTCGTGACGCTCGTGTTCGTGCTCATGCGATCCACCGGCGACCCGATCACGGCCGCCCTCGGCGGCCGGCTCACGCACGAGCAGCTCGCCGAGCGCATTCACGCCGCCGGCTATGACCGGCCCATCATCGTTCAGTACGTCGAATACCTCGGGAACGTGTTCCGCGGCGACTTCGGCACGACGCTGAGCGATCACCGCCCGGTCACCCAGATCCTGCTCACCTACGGCTCCGCGACCCTCGAGCTCGCCGTCTACGCGATCATCGTCGCGCTCATCATCGGCATCCCGTTCGGCATGTGGGCCGCCTACCGTCGCGACAAGGCCTCCGACGCGGTGCTGCGCGTCCTCGCGATCCTCTTCTACGCGACGCCCGTCTTCTTCGCGGGCATGCTGCTCAAGCTCATCTTCTCCGTGGGACTCGGCTGGTTCCCCGTCTCCGGCCGTGCGAACACGCGCACGGAGCTGGCCATCCAGCTGATGGGCGACCCGAGCGGCATCCACATCATCGACGCCATCCGGCTCGGCGACGCCGACGCGATCGGCGACGTGCTCAGCCACGCGGTGCTGCCCGCGCTCGCGCTCGGCCTGCTGACCGCCGGCGTCTTCCTGCGGCTCGTGCGCACGAACATGATCGGCACGCTCTCGCGCGACTACGTCGACGCGGCCCGGTCACGCGGTGTGAGCGAGTTCCGACTCGTCTCCAAGCACGCCTACCGACCTGCGCTCATCCCGATCATCACCGTCATGGGCATGCAGATCGCACTCCTGCTCGCGGGCGCCGTGCTGACCGAGACGACGTTCGAGTGGAAGGGACTCGGCTTCATGCTCGCCCAGTACCTGCAGGCGCGCGACTTCGTCGCCGTGCAGGGCATCGTCGTGCTGCTTGCCGTGATCGTGGCCGTGACGAACTTCATCGTCGACATCGTCGCAGCCCTCATCGACCCGAGGGTGAGGTACTGACATGACCGTGGAGACAACCCCTCGCAAGCCGCGACTCGTCGACCGGCTGCCCATCATCCGGCAGCTGCGCCAGAGCGTCGGCATTCAGCGCGGCATGCTCGTCGCGGGCCTCGCCATCACCGTCGTCTTCGTGCTCGTCGCGATCTTCGCGCCGCTGCTCGCGCCGTACGGCTACAGCCAGCTGCGCGACGAGAACGGCGGCTTCGGCGCGCAGCAGCCGCCGAGCGCCAAGCACCTGCTCGGCACGACGGTCAGCGGATTCGACGTGCTCTCCCGCGTCATCTGGGGCGCGCAGACGGGTGCGCTCGTCATCATCGTCGCTGTCATCCTCTCGATCTTCGCCGGCGTGATCCTCGGCCTCGTCTCCGGGTACTTCGGCGGCTGGCTCGACCGCGTGCTCGTCGTGATCTGCGACGCGATCTACGCGTTCCCGTCGCTCCTGCTCGCGATCGTGATGTCGATAGCGATCTCGGGCGGCCGCTCCGACATGTGGGCCGGCATCTTCGCGGCATCCATCTCGATCACCGTCGTGTTCATCCCGCAGTACTTCCGGGTGATCCGCGCCGAGACGGTCCGCATCAAGGCGGAGGCGTTCGTCGAGTCGGCGAAGGTCATCGGCGCGGGGAACGTGCGCATCATGTACCGCCATGTGTTCCGCAACGCGACGCGCACGCTGCCGCTGATCTTCACCCTCAACGCGTCCGAGGCGATCCTCACCCTCGCCGGGCTCGGCTTCCTCGGCTTCGGCATCGAGCCGACCGCCGCCAGCGAGTGGGGCTACGACCTCAACAAGGCCCTCAGCGACGTCTCGAGCGGCATCTGGTGGACCTCGATCCCGCCGGGACTCGCGATCGTCCTCACGGTGCTCGGCGTCACCCTCGTCGGCGAGAGCCTCAACGACCTCGCCGATCCGCGACTGCGCGGCCGCCGGGCCGTGTCCGCCGACGCCGGTGAGATCGCCGAGACCTCCGTGGTCCCCGGCGGCAGCCTTGACGACGCCGGCCAGCTCGCCGGAACCGACACGACGGGAGAGCGCCCATGAGCGATGTGCTCCAGATCCGCGACCTCAACGTCGCCTTCTCGTCCGACGCCGGCGCGGTGCGCGCCGTCGACGGGGTCTCCCTCGAGGTGCGTCCGAGAGAAGTGCTCGCCATCGTCGGCGAGTCCGGCAGCGGCAAGACAGTCACCGCGAAGACGATCCTCGGACTGCTGCCCGAGACCGCGACGAGCTCCGGCGCCGTGCTGCTGCGCAGCAAGGACGGCGCGCACGAGAACGACGTCATCTCCGTGCCGAAGCACTCGTTGCGCCGGCTGCGCGGCGAAGACGTCTCGATGGTCTTCCAGGAGCCGTCAACGGCCCTCAACCCCGTGTACACGGTGGGCTGGCAGATCGCGGAGGGCCTGCGCGCGCACGACTCGAAGCTCGGCCGCAAGAAGGCAAGAGAGATGGCGATCGACGTGCTGCGCAAGGTCGGAATCCCCGACCCGGAGTCGCGCGTCGACTACTACCCGCACCAGTTCTCGGGCGGCCAGAAGCAGCGAGTCGTCATCGCCATGGCGCTCGTGCTCGACCCGGGCCTGATCGTCGCGGATGAGCCGACGACCGCTCTCGACGTGACCGTGCAGGCTGAGATCCTCGACCTGCTGCGACGCTGCCGCGACGAGTTCGGCGCGTCGATCGTGCTCATCACCCACAACATGGGCGTGGTCGCCGACCTCGCCGACCGCGTCGTCGTGATGTACCAGGGCAAGATCGTCGAGGAGAACGACGCGCGAACGCTCTTCGCCGCTCCCACGCACGAGTACACGAAGAAGCTGCTCGGCGCGGTGCCGCGCATCGGGCAGGCGATCGCGACGAGCCGCGAGCGTCAGGTGACATCGGATGCCGCTCCCGTCGTGCGCGCGACCGACCTGCGCATCCAGTACCCGGGTCGCTTCGGCCGCCCCGGCTTCCTCGCCGTCGACGGCGTCTCGTTCTCGATCGCGCCGGGGGAGGTCGTGGGTCTCGTCGGCGAGTCCGGCTCGGGCAAGACCACGATCGGCCGCGCCATCGCCGGGCTCACGAAAGTGACCGGCGGCTCCCTCCAGGTGCTCGGCACCGAGATGAACGGCGTGAAGGAGCGACAGTTCCGCAAGCTGCGTCAGCGCATCGGATTCGTCTTCCAGGACCCCGCGTCGAGCTTCAACCCGCTCCTGACGATCGAGGAGTGCGTCGCCGAACCGCTGCGCATCCACCGCCGCGAGATGAGCGACGCCGACGTCACGCGACGCGTCGACGAGCTGCTCGAGGCCGTGCAGCTGCCGCGCTCGTACGGCAGGAGATTCCCGCACGAGCTCTCGGGCGGCCAGCGGCAGCGAGCGAGCCTCGCGCGCGGTCTCGCCCTCGACCCGGAACTGCTCATCGCTGACGAGCCGACGAGCGCGCTCGACGTGTCGGTGCAAGAGCGCGTGCTCGAGCTGTTCGCCGAGCTGCAGGCCGAGCTCGGCTTCGCCTCGCTGTTCATCAGTCACGACCTCGCGGTCGTCGACATCCTCTCCGACCGCATCGCCGTGCTCTACCACGGCCGACTCGTCGAGGAGGGAACAGGAGCGCAAGTGCTCGGAGCGCCGAAGGATCCGTACACGCAGCGACTGCTCGCGTCGCTTCCGGTTCCCGACCCCGTCGAGCAGGCTCAACGGCGGCAGGATCTCGCGCAGATCGTCGCGGCGGAGAAATCCGCCGACGCGCAGCGCGGCTGACGCGGCATCCGTTAGAGTGGTTTGAGCGAAGGGGAGTATCCCACTACGCGGCACCCGTCAGTACGGGCCCCGATGTCGAGGTTCCGGATGCCGCGCCGAACGACTCGGGGGAGAGACTTTCGACGTCCGTCGAACCCTCCCGCCTGAAAGGCACCGCCGCATGCATCCTCAGCTGCCGCTGCTGTTCGAGATCGGCTCATACGTCGTCCTCGTCCTGATCCTGATCTTCGACCTGCTGCTCGTGGTCAAGAGGCCGCACATTCCGTCGATGAAGGAGTCCGCCCTCTGGGTGGCGTTCTACGTGAGCCTCGCGCTCGTGTTCGCGGGGCTCATGTTCCTGTTCGCGGGAGGCGACTTCGCGGGCGAGTTCCTCGCCGGCTGGCTCACCGAGTACAGCCTGTCGGTAGACAACCTCTTCGTGTTCGTGATCATCATGACGCGCTTCGCCGTGCCCAAGCGGTACCAGCAGGAAGTGCTCATGGTTGGCATCATCATCGCGCTCGTCTTCCGCGGCATCTTCATCCTCGCGGGAGCGGCGATCATCGAGCACTTCAGCGCCGTGTTCTACATCTTCGGCGCGTTCCTGCTCTGGACGGCATGGAAGCAGGCCTTCGGCGAGAACGAGGATGCCGAGGACGGCGAGACGCGCTTCACGAGCTTCATGCGCCGCAAGCTCAACGTGTCGCCGGAGTTCCACGGCTCGAAGCTGCGCACCGTCGTCGACGGACGCAAGGTGTGGACGCCGATGGTCGTCGTGTTCCTCGCCATCGGCACAACCGACGTGATGTTCGCGATCGACTCGATCCCGGCGATCTTCGGCATCACGCAGAGCCCGTTCATCGTCTTCACCGCGAACATCTTCGCGCTCATGGGCCTGCGGCAGCTGTACTTCATGCTCGGCGGCCTGCTCGAGAAGCTCGAGTACCTCAAGTACGGCATCGCGTTCATCCTCGCGTTCATCGGCGTGAAGCTCGTGTTCCACGCCCTGCACGTCAACGAGGTTCCGTTCATCAACGGCGGCAAGTCGATCGAGTGGATCCCCGAGATCAGCACGTGGCTCTCGCTCGCGGTCATCGTCGCGTCGATGGCGGTCGCGACGATCGCGAGCCTCGTGAAGGCCCGCCGGGACGACCGAAACGCGCAACAGCTCTCCGGCGAGTGATATTCTGATCTACGTGCTGCACGGTCTGCTTCTTAGCTGCCGCGCCGAGGCCTAGCCCACAGGCCGTCCTCGTCGCGGAGTCTGATGGTGCCTGATCCCATTAATCGCAAGGAAGCACTGTGATGCCGCAGAATACTGAATCCGTCCGCACGCCACGCACCCTGGCCGAGAAGGTCTGGGACGATCACCTCGTCGTCAAGGGCGAGGACGGCAATCCCGATCTGATCTACATCGACCTGCACTTGGTGCACGAGGTCACGAGCCCGCAGGCCTTCGACGGCCTGCGCATGGCGGGGCGCACGCTGCGTCGCCCCGACCTGACGATCGCGACCGAGGACCACAACACGCCGACGCTCGCCATCGACAAGCCGATCGCCGACCGCACGAGTCGCACGCAGATCCACACGCTGCGCAACAACGCCGAGGAGTTCGGCGTGCGCCTGCACTCCCTCGGCGACGTCGAGCAGGGCATTGTTCACGTTGTCGGCCCCCAGCTCGGCCTCACGATGCCCGGCATCACTGTCGTCTGCGGCGACAGCCACACGTCGACCCACGGCGCGTTCGGCGCGATGGCGTTCGGCATCGGCACGAGCGAGGTCGAACACGTCATGGCGACGCAGACCCTGCCGCTCAAGCCGTTCAAGACCATGGCGATCAACGTCGAGGGCACGCTGCGGCCCGGAGTCACGGCGAAGGACATCATCCTCGCCGTCATCGCCAAGATCGGCACGGGCGGCGGACAGGGCTACGTGCTCGAGTACCGCGGCAGCGCCATCCGCTCCCTCTCCATGGAGGGACGCATGACGATCTGCAACATGTCGATCGAGGCCGGCGCCCGCGCCGGCATGGTCGCGCCCGACCAGACGACCTACGACTACCTGAAGGGCCGTCCGCACGCCCCGCAGGGCGGCGACTGGGACGAGGCCGTCGCCTACTGGAACACGCTCGCCACCGACGAGGGCGCCGTCTTCGACGCCGAGGTGTTCCTCGACGCCGACGAACTCGAGCCGTTCGTGACGTGGGGCACCAACCCCGGGCAGGGCGTGTCGTTGAGCGCCAGCATCCCGGAGCCCAGCTCGTTCGACGACGCCTCCGCGCGAGCCGCCGCCGAACGCGCCCTCGAGTACATGGACCTCGCACCAGGGACGAAACTCAAGGACATCGCTGTCGACGCCGTGTTCATGGGCTCGTGCACGAACAGCCGCATCGAAGACCTGCGCTCGTTCGCGAGCATCATCAGGGGGAAGAAGAAGGCTGACGGCGTTCGCGTCATGGTCGTCCCCGGCTCCGCTCGCGTGCGGCTCGAGGCGGAAGCGGAGGGGATCGACAAGATCGTCACCGACTTCGGCGCCGAATGGCGATTCGCCGGCTGCTCGATGTGCCTCGGCATGAATCCCGACCAGCTCGCTCCGGGTGAGCGCTGCGCGTCCACGAGCAACCGGAACTTCGAGGGACGCCAGGGCAAGGGTGGGCGCACCCACCTCGTCTCGCCCGTCGTCGCCGCGGCGACGGCGATCCGCGGAACCCTGTCGAGCCCGTCCGACCTGGAGGCCTGAGACCCATGGACAAGTTCACGACCGTCACCGGCATCGCCGCGCCGCTCAAGCGCTCGAACGTCGACACCGACCAGATCATCCCGGCCGTGTACCTCAAGCGCGTCACGAAGACCGGCTTCGAGGACGCTCTCTTCGCCGGCTGGCGCCAGGATCCCGAGTTCGTCCTCAACCAGCCCGAGTTCGCGGGAGCCTCCGTGCTCGTCGCCGGCCCTGACTTCGGCACGGGATCGAGCCGCGAGCACGCCGTGTGGGCATTGCGCGACTTCGGCTTCAAAGTCGTCATCAGCGCCCGATTCGGCGACATCTTCCGTGGAAACTCAGGCAAGCAGGGGCTGCTCACGGCGCAAGTTCCCGAAGCCGACGTCGAACGGCTCTGGGCCGCTATCGACGCGGACCCGAGCGCCGAGTTCACCGTCGATCTGGAGAGCAAGACGATCACGGTCGGCGACCTTCAGGTGGCTTTCGATATCGATGATTACACTAGGTGGCGCCTGCTCGAGGGACTCGACGACATCGCTCTCACGCTTCGGAACGAAGCCGAGATCACCGCGTTCGAAGCGACTCGTGCCGGGTGGCGGCCAAAGACATTGCCTGCCAGATAGCCAAGCATCGGGGACATCTTTTGACCACTCTTCTTGAGGACGCCAACCGGGCGGGAGCGAGCGTGGGACTGCACTCAGACACGATCACGATCAGAGGCGGGCGCCCGCTCACCGGTCGCATCGAGCTCAAAGGAGCGAAGAACCTCGTCACCAAGGCCATGGTCGCGTCGCTGCTCGGCGAGACCCCGAGCATCCTGAAGGACGTTCCCGACATCAGCGACGTCCGCGTCGTGCGAGGACTTCTCGAGGTTCACGGAGTCAAGATCAGCGACGGCGAGGAAGAGGGCGAACTGCACCTCGATCCCTCCGCCGTCGAGACGGCCCACATGGCCGACATCGACGCGCACGCGGGTTCGAGCCGCATCCCGATCCTGTTCTGCGGTCCGCTGCTGCACCGCCTCGGCGAGGCGTTCATCCCCGATCTCGGCGGATGCCGCATCGGCGACCGCCCGATCGACTTCCACCTCGATGTGCTGCGCACGTTCGGCGCCGTCGTCGAGAAGCTGCCGAGCGGCATCCGCATGTCGGCGCCGGGCGGGCTGAAGGGCGCGAAGATCGAGCTGCCGTACCCGAGCGTCGGCGCTACCGAGCAAGTGCTGCTCACGGCCGTTCGCGCGGCGGGCATCACGGAGCTGCGCGGGTCCGCGATCGAGCCTGAGATCATGGATCTCATCAACATCCTGCAGAAGATGGGCGCCGTCATCTCGGTCGACACAGACCGCGTGATCCGCATCGAGGGTGTTCCCGAGCTCAAGGGCTACGACCACCGCGCGCTCTTCGACCGCAACGAGGCGGCGAGCTGGGCCGCCGCCGCGCTCGCGACGGAGGGCGACATCTTCGTCGGCGGCGCACGCCAGTCCGAGATGCTCACGTTCCTCAACGTCTACCGGAAGGTCGGCGGCGGTTTCGACATCCACGAGGACGGCATCCGGTTCTTCCACCCGGGCAAGCCGCTCAACCCCGTGATCATCGAGACCGACGTGCACCCGGGCTTCATGACCGACTGGCAGCAGCCGCTCGTCGTGGCACTCACGAAGGCCGAGGGCGTGTCGATCGTGCACGAGACGGTGTACGAGAACCGGTTCGGCTTCGTCGACGCGCTCGTGGAGATGGGGGCCACCATCCAGATCCACCGCGAATGCCTCGGCGGGCAGGCGTGCCGATTCGGACAGCGCAACTTCAACCACTCGGCCGTGATCTCCGGTCCGAGCAAGCTGCACGGCGCCGACATCGTCGTTCCCGACCTGCGCGGGGGATTCTCGCACCTGATCGCCGCGCTCAGCGCCGAGGGAACCTCGCGCGTGTCGAACGTCGGAATCATCAGCCGCGGCTACGAGAAGTTCCTTTCCAAGCTCGAGACGCTCGGAGCAGACTTCACGCTCGAAGGATAATGGGGGAGTGCCACACACTCCTGACGACGCATCGCCGGTGCCGCCGACGCGCAACACCGAGAAGAGCCGACCCTCGGTCTACTGGTTCCTCGCCGCGGTGATCCTGCCGCTTGCGCGGCTGCTCATGACGATCAAGATCATCGACGGGCAGAAGCTGCCGAAGACCGGTGCGTTCATCCTCGCCCCCAACCACTACAGCGAGATCGATCCCATCGTGATCGGCATCGCGACGTGGAAGATGGGGAGAATTCCGCGCTTCATGGCGAAGGCGTCGCTCTTCCGCATCCCGTTCGTGGGCTGGCTGCTCACGAAGGCAGGTCAGATCCCCGTCGAGCGCGAGGGCTCCACGCGCGGCAACGGCCCGATCGAAGCCGCCGGAAAGCTCGTCGACACGGGACGCGGCGTCATCGTCTACCCGGAAGGCACGCTCACCCGCGACCCCGACATGTGGCCCATGCGCGGAAAGACCGGCGCCGCACGCATGGCGCTCACCCACGGGCTCCCCGTCATCCCCGTCGCGCACTGGGGAACCCAGAAGGTCATGGCGCGCTACGCCAAGAAGATCAGCCTCTTCCCGCCGAAGAAGGTGACGATCAAGGTCGGCGACCCGATCGACTTGTCCGCCTACCGGGATCGACCCATCGATTCGTCTACGCTCAATGAGGTGACGACCGTCATCATGAACGGCATCACCGCCCAGCTCGAGGACATCCGCGGCGAGAAGGCTCCCGCGGAGCGCTGGGACCCGGCCAAGCACAACCAGAGGGAGACGGGACGTTTTGAGTCGTAAGGCAGCAGCCGGCGCCCGCGTGTCCGTCGTCGGCTCCGGCAGCTGGGGAACGACGTTCGGCAAGATCCTCGCCGACGGCGGCGCTGACGTCACGATGTGGTCGCGGCGCGCGGAGGTCGCTCGGAGCATCACGAAGTCCCACCGCAACCAGGACTACCTGCCCGGTATCACGCTTCCTCCGTCGCTGACCGCGACGCACGATCTCGCCGATGCCGTCGCCGGGGCCTCGCAAGTGTTCGTGGCGGTGCCGAGCCAGACCCTGCGCGACAACCTCGTCGCGCTTCGCCCGATGCTCGCTCCCGGGACGATCGTCATCTCGCTCATGAAGGGCGTCGAACGCACCTCGGGGCTGCGCATGAGCCAAGTGATGCAGCAGACGCTTGACTGGGATCCGACGCTCATCGCAGCGGCATCCGGTCCCAACCTCGCGCTCGAGATCGCGAAGGAGCAGCCGACGGCGGCCGTCGTGTCATCGCAGAGTCTCGAGACGGCGCAGGCCGTCGCTCTTCTCGCGCGGAACCGCTACTTCCGCACCTTCGTGAACACGGACGTGATCGGCACCGAGTTCGGCGGTGTGCTCAAGAACCTCATCGCCGTCGCGATCGGCATCGTCGACGGCGTCGGATACGGCGAGAACACGAAGGCGTCGATCGTGACGCGCGGCCTCGTCGAGATGACGGACTTCGCCGTAGCCCTCGGCGCGCAGCCCGAGACGCTCTCGGGACTCGCCGGCCTCGGCGACCTGATCGCGACGTGTCAGTCGCCGCTGTCGCGCAACAACACGGCGGGGCGGCTGCTCGGGCAAGGCTATAGCTTCGCCGCCGTCGTCAAGCAGATGCAGCAGACGGCGGAGGGGCTCGCCTCCGTCGCGCCCGTGCTCGAGATCGCCGACAGCGTCGGCGTGAGCATGCCGATCGTCCAGCAGGTCAAGCAAGTGCTCGACGGCACGCTCGACCCGAAGGACATCGCGCCGCATCTGACAACAACCGATACGGACGAACCGCAGGGGGAGAGGACGACCGATGACGCAAAGACTGCGGGTGGCGGTGCTGTTTGGGGGGCGCTCAAGCGAGCATTCGATCAGCTGCGCAACGGCGGCGGGAGTGCTGGGAGCGATTGACCGCTCCCGTTTCGAGGTGATCCCGCTCGGGTTCACGCGCGACGGCGCCCTCGTGCTCGAAGACGACGACCCGCAGAAGTTCGCCCTCGGCGGCGCCGAGCTGCCGGAGGTCGTCGACAACGGCACGCGCGTGCACTGGCCCGAGAACGCTCACAGCCGCGAGCTCACGGTCGAGCGTGACGGGCAGCGCTCCTCGCTCGGCGTCATCGACGTCGTGTTCCCGATCCTGCACGGCAGCTACGGCGAGGACGGCACCGTGCAGGGCCTGTTCGAGCTCGCCGGGCTGCCCTACGTCGGCTCGGGCGTGCTCGCCTCGGCGCTCGCGATGGACAAGCACTTCACGAAGACGGTGCTGCAGCACGCGGGCATCGCCGTCGCGCCGTGGCACACGCTGTCCCGTCACGATTGGCAGAGCGATCCGGATGCCGCGACGGCGGCTCTTCGCGACCTCGCCCTTCCCGTGTTCGTCAAGCCCGCACGGGCCGGGTCGAGCGTCGGGGTCAGCAAGGTGAGCGACCCGACGGAAATGGACGCCGCGCTGCGCATCGCCTTCGACGAGGACGACACGGTGCTCATCGAGCAGGGCGTCGTCGGCCGCGAGGTCGAGATCGCTGTGCTCGGGGCGCGCCCCGGCCAGAAGCCGCGCACGTCCGACCACGCAGGTGAGATCGTCGTCTCGGGTCGGGACTTCTACGACTTCGACGCGAAGTACCTCGGAGCGGACGGCATCGAACTCGTCTGCCCCGCGCCGATGGGTTCCGAGCGACTTGCCGAGATGAAGTCGATCGCGCTCACGGCCTTCGACGCGGTCGGCGCTGAGGGGCTCGCCCGCGTCGACTTCTTCCTCACCGACGACGGCTTCGTCCTCAACGAGGTCAACACCCTCCCCGGGTTCACCCCGATCTCGATGTTCCCGACGTGCTGGATCGCCTCCGGGCTCAGCTACGCCGACCTCATCACCGAGCTCATCGACGTCGCCGTGGAGCGCGGAGCGCGCTGAGCCTCAGCCGTTCTCGGACGGCGTCGCCGTGGGCGCCGGCGTCGAGCCGTCGCCCGTGACGTCTTCAGCGTTCAGGCACTTCGAGGTCTGCGGGATCACGCTCACCGCCCCCGAGAGATCGAGAAGCGCGGAGCCTGACGCCTTGTCGTTGTCGATGACGACCTCGACGGCCGGTGTCCGGCCGAACGTCGTGAAGCGGTACAGCGGGGCCTCGCTCGAGTCGCGCACCCAGTCGACCCCGTTCACTTGGAAGCACGGCAGCGTCGTCGGCCCGATCGGGGTGACCCCGCAGTGCAACAGCACGGCCGCCGGGTCGCCCCACGCCCCGGTCGCCTGCGCCGTCGTCTCCCGCTTCTGCAGGCTGTCGACCGCGTCGGGAAGCCGCACGGTCACAGCGGCGCAGTCCGGGTTGTTCGCATCCGGCGCCGGCTTGAGCGACACGGCGCCGGCGCATCCGGCGAGGCTGACGGCGGTGAGTGAGAGGAGGGCGACCGAGACGAGGCGGCGGGCACGAACGGACATCCCCTTCAGGCTACCGTTGAACGCATGGTGTTCTCTGACAAGCAGCCGTCGCCGACCGTAAGGGAGCTTGCGGAAGCGCGCGTGCTCGAGCGCATCTTCCCGCGGCTTCCGCACGCGGAGGCGGCGCTTCTCGGCCCGGGCGACGATTGCGCCGTGCTCGCGACGCCCGACGGGCGCACTGTCGTCACGACGGACATGATGGTGCACGGACCCGACTTCCGGCTGGCCTGGTCGACCGCCCACGACTTGGGCTGGAAGGCGGCGGCGAGCAACCTCTCCGACGTCGCGGCGATAGGGGCGCGGCCGACGGCGCTCCTCATCGCGCTCGCCGTTCCCGACAGCATGCCGGTCGCCTTTCTCGAGGAGTTCTGCGACGGCCTCCGCGACGGCTGCGCGGCTCTCGCTCCCGGGTGCGGCGTCATCGGCGGCGACCTTTCCGTGTCGGCGACGTTCACGATCGCGGTCACGGCGTTCGGCGACCTCGCCGGGCGCCGCCCGGTGCTGCGCTCCGGCGCCTCTCCCGGAGACGTTGTCGCTGTCTCGGGCGATCTCGGCCGCTCCGCCGAGGGGCTTCGGCTGCTGTTCGCGGAAGGCGTGGACGAGAACGGCGAACCCGACCGGCAGCGCGCTGCCGCGCTCCGTTCGGCTCATCCTCATGCGATCGCGGGTCACCTCGCTCCGGCCCCGCCGATCGCCGACGGTGTTCGCGCCGCCGACGCGGGGGCGACCGCCATGATGGACATCTCCGACGGCCTCGCTCTCGACGCGAGCCGGCTGGCCAGGGCAAGCGGCGTCACCATCGATCTGGAACGCGCGGCGCTCGGCGACGACGTCGCAGCCGCCCTGCACGGGGGAGAGGACCACGGGCTGCTCGCGAGCTTCCCCGAGGGGACGGCGCTTCCCGGCGGCTTTCGCCACGTCGGGACCGTCGTTTCGCGCTCCGCCGACGCTGTTCTCGTCGACGGTGAACCCGTGACGCCGGAAGGCTGGGACCCCTACCGCGCGTGGGACGGGCAGTCCGGCTGAGCAGTCAGCCGAGCTCTGCCCACCAGAGCACCGTCTCGCCGTACGCGCGCCGCTTGTCCGAGACGAGGGCGGCGGGCCAGCGCGGCTCCGCAGATCGCGAACTCCGCTCCACGACCACGATCGCCCCCGGGGACAGCAGCGGTGCGAGCGAGTCGAGGTTTCGCGCGAGTTCCTCGTCGGACAGGTCGTATGGCGGGTCGAGGAAGACGAGGTCGAGATCCGGGCCGCCGCCGCGTTCGAGCCACGACTGCACGGACGAGACGACAGTGTCGACAGAGAGGGAGCGCTCCGCCGCTCGCGTGACAGTAGACGCGTTCGCGCGACAGATCGCCGCGGCTCGCGGCGAGCTCTCGACGAGCACGACGGACGCCGCGCCACGGCTGGCGGCCTCGAGCCCGAGCGCGCCCGAGCCCGCATACAGATCGGCGACGCGCGAGCCGCGCACGAGATCGCGCGCATCCAGGGCGGAGAAGAGCGCTTCGCGCACACGGTCGCTCGTCGGCCGGGTGCCCTTCGGGGGAACCTTCAACGGGAGCGAACCGGCGTCTCCGCCGATGATTCTGGTCATCGCCTCCGACGATACCGTCTGTCAGAGCCGCCGCGTACACTCGAACACATGAACGAATCGGCGCTGCAGGGGAAACTGAAGAACCTTCTCGGTGACCGCACGGCCAAAGCGCTCGAGCGCGCATTCGGCTACATCACCGTCGGCGATCTTCTGTCCCACTACCCGCGTCGATACGTCGAGCACGGCGATGTCACGGCGCTCGGGAGCCTCCCGCTCGGTGAACAGGTCACCCTCATCGCCGACGTCGTGGGCGTCTCGCAGCGGAGCATGGCGTCACGGAAAGGCGCGATCCTCGAAGTGCGCATCTCCGACGGCCGCGGCATCCTGAGCCTCACGTTCTTCAACCAGCTGTGGCGCAAGAATGAGCTCGTTCCCGGCGCGCGCGGCGTCTTCGCCGGCAAGATCACGCAGTACAAGGGGAGCATGCAGCTCACACACCCCGACTACAAGCTCTTCGAGCGCGACGATGACGCGGCGATGCGCGACGCGGAGGCCTGGGCCGAGCAGCCGATCCCGCTGTACCCGGCCACCGCGTCGGTTCCCAGCTGGACCATGCAGCGCTCCATAGGACTCGCGCTCGATCACCTCGAGGGTGAGATCGACGACCCGCTGCCGGCGAACGTGCGCGTGGCCGAGGGACTTCTCGACTTCGGCACCGCGCTCGAGCTCATCCACCGCCCGCGCACGGAGGCGGACACCTGGCGCGCCAAGCACACGCTGCGCTTCCACGAGGCGTTTCTCCTCCAAGCCGCGCTTCTGCAGAACCGCGCCATAGCCAAGGAGGCGATGGCGATGCCGCGCGTCGCGGGGAAGGGCGGGCCGCTTGAGAGGTTCGACGCGCGCCTGCCGTTCACACTCACGCAGGATCAGGTGAGCGTGGGCGAGGAGATCGTCGAAGACCTGGCCAAGAACTCGCCGATGAATCGCCTCGTCCAAGGCGAGGTCGGCTCGGGAAAGACGCTCGTCGCCCTCCGCGCGATGCTCACCGTTGCCGAGGACGGCGGACAGACGGCGCTTCTTGCGCCGACCGAGGTGCTCGCTGCCCAGCACCTGCGCTCCATCGTCGCCTCGCTCGGCCCCGATCTCGCTGCCGAGATGATGCCCGTGCTGCTCACGGGCCAGATGCCGGCGGCCGAACGCAAGCGCGCGCTGCTGCGCATCGTGAGCGGCCAGGCAAAGATCGTCGTCGGCACGCACGCGCTGCTCGGGGAGATCGTCGAGTTCTACGACCTCGGGCTCATCGTCATCGACGAACAGCATCGCTTCGGCGTTGACCAGCGCGACGCGCTTCGGCGAAAGAGCGCCGCGCACCCGCACACCCTCGTCCTCACGGCCACGCCCATCCCGCGCACGGTGGCGATGACGGTGTTCGGCGACCTCGACGTCAGCACCATCCGGCAGCTTCCCGCTGGGCGTCAGGGAATCTCATCGTTCGTGGTGCCGCTCGCCGTGAAGCCCGACTGGATGCCGCGGGTCTGGGAGCGCATGCGCGAAGAGGTGGACAAGGGACGCCAGGCCTTTGTCGTCTGCCCCGCCATCGACGCGGGCGCCGACCTCGCCGATGAAGACGGCGCCGACGCGGCGGATCCCGCCGAGACCGAGAACACCCGAGCTCGGGCGGCGACTGTCTTCGAGACGACCGAGCAGTTGCGGCGCGACCCGAGCCTGGCCGGTCTGACGATCGAGTCCCTGCACGGCCGGCTTCCGAGCGACGAGAAGGATGCCGTCATGCAGCGGTTCTCGAACGGCGACATCGACATCCTCGTCACCACGACCGTCATCGAGGTCGGCGTCGACGTGCCCAACGCGTCGACGATGGTCGTGCTCGACGCCGACCGCTTCGGCGTCTCGCAGCTGCATCAGCTGCGCGGTCGGGTCGGCCGCGGGTCCGTCCCGGGGCTGTGTCTTCTCGTGACGACGGCCGAGCCCGGCTCGAGCGCCCTCGAGCGCGTCGAGGCCGTCGCCGCGACGATCGACGGATTCGAGCTGGCGCAGCGCGACCTGGAGCTGCGCCGCGAGGGTGACGTTCTCGGCGAAGCCCAATCGGGCACGCGTTCGTCGTTGCGCATTCTTCGCGTCTCGATCGACGGCAAGGTGATATCGCGGGCGAGGGAGTGGGCAGAGAAGGTCTTCGACGACGATCCTCGACTTGCCTCGCACCCGTACCTGTGGGAGGCGATCGAGGGACGTCTCAAGGAATCAGAACGTCAGGCGCTGACGAAATCCTGAACGAGCGTCGCCTCGCGTCCTCAGCGGCGGCACGCGCCCGGTAGGCTTGACCCATGAGCAGGATCGCCGTCGTTCCCGGGTCATTCGACCCCATCACGCTCGGCCACCTCGACGTGATCGAGCGGGCCGCGCCACTCTATGACGAACTGCACGTCGTCGTCGTGCACAACCCCGACAAGGCGGCTCTCCTGCCGATCGCCCAGCGGGTCTCACTGCTCGAGTCGTCCGTGAGAGACGCGGGCCTCGGCGACAACATCGTCGTCGCATCGTGGAGCGTCGGCCTGCTCGTGGACTACTGCACGGACGTCGGAGCTTCCGTGCTGATCAAGGGCATCCGCTCCCAGATCGACGTCGCCTACGAGACTCCCATGGCGATCGTCAATCGTGATCTCGCCGACGTCGAAACCGTGTTCATGCTCCCGAATCCCGCGCACGCCCACGTCTCAAGCTCGCTTGTGCGGCAGGTCGCGGCGCTCGGCGGCGACGTCGGACCTTACGTCCCGCCCGCCGTCGGACGGTACTTGAGGTCATCATGACCAACATGCGAGCCGTCACCGCCGACGAGGCGCAGCCGTCCGCGACGCGGACGATCCCTCTCGACGAGCTCGGCTCGCGCGCCGCGCAGATCATCGCGAACATCGAGACCGTCATCGACGGCAAGCACGATGCCGTGCGCACGGCGCTCACGGTCCTTCTCGCGGAGGGCCACCTGCTGATCGAAGATGTTCCCGGCGTGGGTAAGACCGTGCTCGCCCGGGCGCTGGCGGCATCCGTCGGAGGAAGCGTCAGCCGCATCCAATTCACTCCCGACCTGCTGCCAAGCGATGTGACGGGAGTCGCTGTCTACGATCAGGGAGAGCGCCGCTTCGAGTTCAAGCCCGGTCCGGTCTTCGCCAATATCGTGATCGGGGACGAGATCAACAGGGCGTCGCCGAAGACCCAGTCGGCTCTGCTCGAGTGCATGGAAGAGCGGCAGGTCACCGCAGACGGCACGACCTACGAGCTCGGCCGGCCGTTCACCGTGTTCGCCACTCAGAATCCCGTGGAGATGGAGGGCACGTATGCGCTCCCCGAGGCGCAGCGCGACCGCTTCACGGCACGGTTGTCTCTCGGCTATCCCGATGCGGATGCCGAGACGGCCATGCTCAACCGGCGTGACCTCGTGAACCCGCTCAGCAGTCTCTCGGCGGTCGTGTCCTTGCGCGAACTCGTCGAGATGATCGACGGAGCGCGTGCGGTGTACGTCTCGCCGGCGGTCAAGGCGTATATCGTGCAGATCGCGCGGGCGACGCGAGAGCACCCGGACATCCGGCTCGGCGCGAGCCCTCGAGCGACGCTGCAGCTCATGGCGGCGTCGAAGGCGGTCGCCGCGATCGACGGACACGAGTTCGTGCTTCCCGACCACGTCGCGGCGCTCGCGGACCCGGTACTCGCGCATCGGCTGGTCCCGACATCGCGCGCGCTCGCTCGTCGACAAGATCATTCCGGGGTGGTCTCGGATGCGATCGACAGCATCATCGAGTCCACCTCGGTGCCGAACGTGCGGTGAGAAGATGCCTCGGCGCGCTCGGGCCCTTCGCCTCACCTCCCGCGGGTGGACGTTGCTGGCGGGCGCCATCGTCATCCTGACGATCGCAACCTTCGCGAACCGGCGCGAAGGGCTCTACGTCGCAGCCTTCCTGACGCTCGTCGTGATTGCCTCAGCAATCGCGGTGCGGCTGCAACGGCCGAGCGTCGAGATCGAACGGCGCTTTCCGACCGAGACGCCCGCGGGCGAGGAGATCGAGGTCACCGACATCATCCGAGCGATCTCCCACACGACGAGCATCGTGGGGTGGCGCGAGCGGGTTCCCGTCGGCTGGGGGGAGCAGCCGCAGGGGCTGCTCCCTGTCACGCTCGCGGCGCCAGGGCGACGCGCCGGAATACGCTACACCGTGCGGCCCCGAAAACGAGGCGTCTACGAACTCGGTCCGCTGCGCCTTCGCGTACGCGACCCGCTCGGGCTGGCAGAAGCGGAGCGCACGGTGGGCGCCCCAGCCGAGGTCACTGTATTGCCGCGGGTCTCGAACCTCCATGACGTCGGTCTGTCCGGCGCGGACGGCGACGGGAAGCTGCGGGAGCGCAACTATCTCGCGGCGCCGCGCGTCGACGAGCTGATCGCTCGCGAATATCGAGCGGGCGACCCGATCCGCCGCGTGCATTGGCGTGCGACGGCGCGTCACGGCGAGCTCATGGTGCGCCAGGAGGAGCCGCAGGGAGACCCGGAGGCCGTGCTCGTGCTCATGCTTGCGCCGGGCTCCGACGCTCTCGTCGTCGAAGCCGTCGTCGAGCTGTGCGCGTCGGTCGCGGCGCACATGACCGAGCGCGGCTACCGTGTAACGCTCGTGGAACCCGGCGAATCACGTCTCACCAGCGTCATGCCGACCGAACTGGCTGCCTTGCTCACCCGGCTCGCTGTCTGCGGCCCCGTCGCCGGCGGCGCGGACGCTGTCGAGTTCACGAGAGCCGCGTTCGACGGGGTCGCGGCTCCGATCCCGCTCGTCGTGTTCTCAACGTCGGCCGAGCATGCGGCGACCTGGTCGCCGCTGGTGACCCTCGGGCGCCCCGCCGCCGCATTCGTCGCGGCGGATGCGTCGGCAGAGCACGCACTCGCAGACGAGGGCTGGCGTGTCGCAGGCGTGTACGGCTCCGACCGTCCCATGGACGTGTGGGAGCGCATCGCGCTCTCGAGCAGCGAGGTGCCCGATGCCGCCACGTGATGCTCGACGCACGAAACGCGATGAGGGCCGGCGGCTCATCGTACTCAGCATCGCCGTTCTCGTGCTCGTCGGATCCTCACTGTCCGCGCTGCTGCCGCTCATCAGCGAAAGCGGCTGGTGGTTCCGCGGCATCGCCGCCGCCGCGTTCGTCCTTCTGGCCGCTGTCGCGGTGCGAGCATTCCGCGGACCGGCGCTGCTCGCGACCTTCGCGGCTCTCGCCGCCGCCGTTGTCGTCGTCACCATCGGATTCGCGTCCGATTCTGCGGTCGCCGGGATCATCCCCACCCCGGCGACCATCGACGCTTTCGTCGGCTTCGCCTCCGACGGCGGGCGCGCGATCTACCTGCAGTCCATTCCCGCGACGCCCGACCAGGGGATGCTCTTCCTGCTGATCGCGGGGTGCTGTCTCGCCGCGGTCGTCCTCGACGCGCTGATCGTCACGGCCCGAATGCCTCTCGTGGGCGGCGTCATCGCTCTGGGCATCGCGCTGCCGTCCTCGCTCATGACCGGTGTCGTCGCCGTGGCCCCGCTCGCCGCGACGGGCGGTGCGTTCCTGCTCGTGCTGTGGGTCGACGGCATGTCCCGGCGCCGCGTGACCATGCGCGATGGCGTACGGGTCGTCGCGGTCGGCGCGGTCGCCGTTACGGGGGCCGGCCTTCTGACGGTCTCCGTTCCCGGGTTCTACGGTGGGAGCCTGCTCACGTCAGCGTCCTCCCGCTCCATCGGGGTCGGAGTGAGTCCGCTTATCGACCTGGGGAAGGACCTGCAGTCGGTCGGGGGAATCGAGCAGTTCCGCTACACCACGACCGCGCAGAAGGGACCCTACTTCCGCCTGATGACTCTCGAGAGCTTCGACGGCACGACGTGGGTGTCCTCCGACGAGGACGCGGAGCCGGAAGAGTTCGGGCCCGGAGCGCCGCTTCGTCCTCTCGGTGCCAGGGAGGAGGGAACGCCGACGGCGCAGTCGACGATCGTCATCGACCAGATGCGCGATCGCGTGCTTCCCATCCCGCGTGACACGGTGCAGATCGACGGACTGCACGGCACCTGGCTGTGGGACCGCACCGACATGACCGTGCGCAGCCGATCCTCGAGCACGGTCGATCAGCACTACACCGTCACGAGCCTCGAGACAGAACCCACTCGCGAACAGCTCCGAGCGGCAACGGGCGCAGCGCCCGAAAGACTCTCCGATGAGCTCGATCTCGGCGACGACGTGCCCGACATCATCACCCGCACTCTCGAGAGAGTCACGGCAAGCGCCGACACAGCCTATGACAAGGCGTACGCGATCCAGAGCTACTTGCGCGGCACCGACTTCAGCTATTCCCTTTCGACGCCGGTGCAGCAGGGCTACGACGGCGACAGCCTCGGCGTCGTCGCGACGTTCCTGGAACGAAAGTCGGGCTATTGCGTGCATTTCGCCTCGACGATGGCGGTTATGTCCCGGCTCGCGGGGATTCCTTCACGCATCGTGCTCGGCTTCCTGCCGGGAGATCGCATGTACACGGCACCCGGACAGGCATCTCAGTACTCGGTCGAGTCGGACGATCTGCACGCGTGGCCCGAACTGTACTTCGACGGTATCGGCTGGGTCGCGTTCGAGCCGACGCCGAGCCGCGGTTCCGCTCCGGACTATGCTCCGGCCCCCGAGGGGCCCGCACCCGCCCCCATCGAATCGGAGCTGCCGCGCGCAAACGTGGACACGAGCCCGACGCCGACCGCGAGCGTTCCCCAGTCGGACACGCGCAACGACGCCCAGAGCGCGGCGAAGACCGAGGCGCCCGTCGGCACGGGCATCATCGTCCTAGGTGTCCTGCTGCTGCTCGCGGCTCCCGCGCTCGGGCGAACCCTCCGTTCCCACCGGCGTCGCGCGCTGTTGCGGGCCGGGCGTGCGGGAGCAGCGCTCGCCTGGAACGAGCTCGAAGACGCCGCCCTCGATCTCGGTCACAGCATCCCCGAGAATGTGACTCCTCGCTCCTTCGGCGATCAGCTCGCAACCGTCGCTAGCTTGGGGAGTGCGCAGCGATCAAGCCTCGCACGGCTCGTGAGGGCTGTCGAACGCGACCTGTTCGGTCCCTCAGCCGGACACGTCGACGGCGGAGCGCTCGTCGATGACCTCGACGTCGTCACCACAGCGCTGCACGATGGCGCATCGCCCCGACGACGACTCGCGGCCTCTCTCGCGCCCCGCTCCGTGCTCCGGCCTCGCACTCAGCTGTCGCCAATCGCCCAGCGGTAAACTCTTCTGCCGTGACCGCATTCAAGAAGACTCCATACACGGTGGGCGTTCGCGACCTCATCGGCCGTCCCGGCGAGATGCGCGAGCACGACTACGACTTCCCGCTGCCGGAAACCCTCGGCGAAGGTCTCATCTCCGTGAAGGAAGGCACGCCCGTTCACGAATACGTGCGCCTCGAGTCGGTGCACGAGGGGATCCTCGCAAGCGGCGAGGTCTCGACGACGGCGACGGGACAGTGCGGACGCTGCCTGACCGACATCGCGCAGAGCGTCCAAGTCGAGTTTCAGGAACTTTTCGCGTATCCTACTCAGGAAGCTTCTGAGCATGAGGTTCACGATGACCACGTGGATCTTGAACCTCTCGTCAGAGATGCAGTGGTTCTATCACTGCCGTTTCAGCCGGTATGCCGACCTGATTGCCCCGGACTCGACCCCGAGACCGGCGAGCGTCTGGCCGATCACCCGGAACGAGAACCTCGCGAGATCACGGATCCCCGGTGGGATGCGCTCGCACAGTTCTCCTCACGCCCAGGCACCGAAGACTCGAGTGCGTCAGACAGAGAAGAGAGATAACCCATGGCTGTTCCCAAGCGGAAAATGTCGCGTGCCAACACCCGCGCTCGCCGTTCGCAGTGGAAGGCCGACGCGCCTGCCCTCGTGAAGACGGTCGAGAACGGCAAGGTGACGTACAGCCTCCCGCACCGCGCGAAGGTCGTCACCGACTCCGCCGGCACCGAGCTGTTCCTTGAGTACAAGGGCCGCAAGGTAGCCGACATCTGAGGTGCCGCGCACCCCGAATTCTCGGCACACGGCCGAGACGTCGATCGACCGAGGACCGCTGCTGGCGGTCCTCGGCGTTTCGCTTGATCCGGAGCTTCTCCAGCTCGCGCTGACGCACCGCTCCTACGCGTACGAGCACGGGGGGCTTCCGCACAACGAGCGCCTTGAATTCCTGGGCGACTCGGTGCTCGGGCTCGCGATCACGACCAAGCTGTACCGCGACAACCCGACGCTTCCTGAAGGGGACCTCGCGCGCATGCGCGCGGCCGTCGTGTCGACCGTCGCCCTCGCCGAGGTCGCCGAACGCATCTCGCTCGGCCCGTACCTGCTGCTCGGCCGCGGCGAAGAGCTGACGGGCGGGCGCCAGAAGGCATCGATCCTCGCCGACACGATGGAGGCGCTGTTCGGCGCCGTCTACCTCGACAACGGGCAGGATGCCGCAACGGCGCTCGTGCTGCGCCTGGTCGGTCCGCTGCTGAACGACAGCGCGCGCTTCGGCGCGGCAATGGACCCGAAGACGAGCCTGCAGGAGGCGGCGGCCGCGCACGGCGGGGAAAGCCCCGTGTACGAGGTCACAAGCTCCGGGCCCGACCACGATCGCCGTTTCAGTGCGACGGTCACGGTCGTGGGCCTCGTGAGCGCGACGGGAACCGGCACGAGCAAGAAGCAGGCCGAGATGGCCGCCGCGCTCAGCGCATGGACCGACCTGAATGCCCGAACTTCCTGAGGTCGAGGTCGTCCGCCACGGCCTCGAACCCGCCGTCACCGGCGCCGTCATCACCTCCGTCGAGGTTCTCGACCAGCGCTCACTCAAACGGCACGACGCCGGCCGCGGCGACTTCGCCGGCCTTCTCACAGGCGCTTGCCTGACCAGCGCGGTTCGGCGCGGCAAATTCCTCTGGTTCCCGCTCGAAAGCGGCGACGCGCTCGTGGCGCACCTCGGCATGAGCGGGCAGCTGCTCCTGCGCGAACCCGGCGTCACCGACCGGCAGACCCGCATCCGGCTCACGCTCGAGCATCCCGAACACGGTGAGCTCGTCATCAACTTCGCAGACCAGCGCATCTTCGGCGCCATGGCCGTCGACAGGATGCTGCCGACGGCAGACGCGGCTCCGGCTGGCTACGCCGGGTCGCTCCTGGCCACACCGGCCATTCCGTCCCAGGTCGCCCACATCGCACGGGACCCGCTGGACCCCCACTTCGACGACGCCGGCTTCACCGATCGACTGCGGCGCCGTCGCACAGGAGTGAAGCGGGCGCTGCTCGACCAGACGCTCGTGAGCGGCATCGGGAACATCTACGCCGACGAGGCTTTGTGGGCGGCGGGCATGCACTACGAGCAGCTCACGTCACGACTGTCGCGCGCACGCGTGACCGAGCTTCTCGAGGAAGTGCGCCTCGTGCTGCGGAAGGCCCTCGCCGAGGGCGGCACGAGCTTCGACGCGCAGTATGTCAACGTCAACGGGCAGGCCGGGTACTTCGCCCACAGCCTCAACGCCTACGGTCGGGGCGGTCAGCCGTGCCCGCGCTGCGGCGAGCCGATCGCGCGGACCGCGTTCATGAACCGCTCGTCGCACTACTGCCCGAAGTGCCAGAAAAAACGCTGATCGCGGTCCCCACGCGTCGTCGCTCGCTCAGCAGCACGCGATATAATGGGGTTCTCACAACGCGTACAACCGTTAGATCCAGCGTCCGTCCCGAATCATCGGGAAGGACGCTTTTTCATTTTCATAGCGAGATTTCATGAGCGACCACCACAAGTTCGGCACCCACCTTCCGCGCTCGGGACGAGAGTCACTGCTCTTCGTGCTCGTCATCTCGCTGATCTCGGTGAACATCATCCCCGTGGTCATCTCGGGGCTGACGATCGGCTTCACTCTCGACATGTGGCTGGGGGTGCTGCGGGTGCTCCCGCTGCTGTGGATCGTCGTCGTCGCGGTCGTGATGCTGACCCGCAAACCCGCGATGTGGCTCACCGGTCTCGTGGTCCGCAAGGGGGACAGCTTCCGTGCGCACATCTTCGCGGACACGCTGTGCAGCGTCCTGCTGATCTCCATCATCCTGACCGTCGTCGGGGCGTGGATCGGGACCTGGAGCTTCGCCACGGACCCCGTGGTGCACTTCTTCGAGAACTGGCCGCGAAACTTCATGATCGCGTTCGTCATCGAGGCGCTCCTCGCGCAGCCCGTCGCCCGGCTGGTGATGCGGGGCCACCACCGCCGCGTCGATCGTCGAGGCGGCGGTACAGTACGCACGGCGTGAGCGCGAGATCGTTCAACACTCGTGCCTCGTGGTGATTCATCTGCGGGTGAATGAGCGTGGACGTGCCCTGCCTCTGCTGCTCTCCCTTGGGGCGCAAAGCGGATAGGCGGCCTCGTCCCGTGATACCAATATTTGGTATTATGGCGGCATGGCGCAGAACACCTCGATCAGCCTCGATGCCCACTTCTCGGACTTCCTCTCTCGAGAGGTCTCATCGGGTCGCTATCGGTCCGCGAGCGAGGTCGTTCGCGCAGGCCTGCGTCTGCTGGAGGATCAGGAGGCGCAGATGGCCGCGCTTCGAGCTGCCCTCGTTGCCGGCGAAGAGAGTGGCACGCCGGAGGCCTTCGACTTCGATGCTTTCATTGCGGCGAAGAAGTCGTGAGCAGGTATCGACTCACACCCGCTGCGCAGCGCGACCTGTCGTCGATCTGGGACTTCACCGAGGAGCGCTGGGACGCTCGTCAGGCTGAGACCTACATCTCGGAAATCAGATTTGCGATCGAGCGCGTTGCGGAGCGCCCGAATCGGGGACGAGGTTGTGATGAGATTCGTGAGGGTTACAGACGTTACTCCATCGGCAGCCATCTGATCTTCTATGTTGAACGCGACAACGGTATCGATGTGATTCGTATCCTGCATCAACGAATGGATCCGACGCGGCACATGTAGGTGAGCAGCGCTGATTCGGACCACTTCGGACCGGTGAACGCTGGTTGCTGAAGCGGCCAGCTTCGCCTACAGCCGGCGGTCAGCCGTGCCCGCGCTGCGGCGAGCCCATCGTGCCGGCCGCGTTCATGAACCGCTCGTCGCACCGCTGTCCGAGCTGCCAGAAGGGGCGCTGAGCGGCTTCTTCCACGCGCCTTCCGTGCCGATCGGCGTGAACCCGATGGCCTCGTTGACCGAGAGCATGGGGCGGTTCTCCTCCGCATTGAAGGTCGCGACGGCCGCGGTGCGAGGACTCAGCTCCTCCAGCTGAAGCAGGTTCGCGATCTTGAGCAGCATCCCGAGTCGGTGCCCGCGATGCTCGACGAGGACGAGCGTGTCCTCTTGCGTCGCCGCGCGGTCGGTGTCGAGCGGGACGGCGAGGTCGCTGTAGCCGACGAGCCTGCCGCTCGCCTCGTGCACGGCCGCCGTGCTCACGAGTCGCTCGCCCGCCCTCTCATACTGCTCGCGGTAGGCGCGCAGCCGCTCAGCGCTCCACTGCTCCTCGCCGACGTCGATTCCGGCGCTCGGCGCGTCCGTCGCCATGCGCTCGTGCAGCGCGGCGGCATCCGCGACCCACTCGTCGGGGACGGCGCCGACCCACTGCACGATGCGATATCCGGTCGCGTGACCGGCGGCATCCGCTCGCATGTCCTCGAGCCCACTTGCGGGAAGGGCGAGCCGGGAGATGCGCTCCACTTGCTCGAGCGTGTACTCGTTCGCGAGAAGGAAGCGCACTTCAGGGCGACTCTCGTCGACGCGGCCGAAGCCTGTCGGCGGAGTGAGCGACCCGGCTGGCGGCCCGTGCATGGCCCAGCACTCGAGCACCCGTCGGCCATCTCGCCGTGCCTCGCCCTCGATGGTCTGCAGCAGAGCGGAGCCGATTCCGCGTGACCGCCAGTCCGGGTGCACCTCGACGCTCAGCTCGGCGATGTGCGCTCCGTCCGCCTCCGCCGGCCACATGTACAGGGCGCGGCCGATGACCTCGCGCCCCACGCGGGCGAGGAACATGCGCTGCGGGTCGAACTGCTGGTTGTTCCACCGCTGCAGCAGCAGCTCGGCGCTCGGTTCGAGCTCGGTCGTGCCCGCGCTCTGGCTCTCGATGAGGTTCCGCAAGCGAACCATGGCGCGGAAGTCGTCTCCGCCGGGACCGTCGAGCGTGGCGGGAATGACCAGCTCGTCGATGGAGTAGCGCGTCAGCATCGTGTCCTCCCGCGAACCGCTCCGCGCGTCGCGGCAGCCGACCAGCCTAGCGCGCTCCCGGGATTTGAGCCAGACTCCGCTACCGTAGACCTGAAAGATCCGGGTCACGGAAGGGCCGACGCGTTGTATTTGAAAAGCCTCACGCTCAAGGGCTTCAAGTCGTTCGCGCAGCCGACAACATTCGCGTTCGAGCCCGGCGTCACGTGCGTGGTCGGACCCAACGGCTCGGGAAAGTCGAACGTCGTCGACGCGCTCGCCTGGGTGATGGGGGAGCAGGGGGTCAAGAACCTCCGCGGCGGGAAGATGGAAGACGTCATCTTCGCGGGCACATCGACGCGCGGGCCCCTCGGCCGCGCCGAGGTCACGCTCACGATCGACAACAGCGACGGCGCGCTGCCGATCGAGTACAGCGAGGTCACGATCAGCCGCACGCTGTTCCGCAACGGCGGCAGCGAGTACGCCATCAACGGCGAGGGATGCCGCCTTCTCGACGTTCAGGAGCTGCTGAGCGACTCGGGGCTCGGTCGCGAGATGCACGTCATCGTCGGCCAGGGGCGCCTCGACTCGGTGCTGCACGCGAGCCCGGAGGAGCGCCGCGGCTTCATCGAGGAGGCCGCCGGCATCCTCAAGCACCGCCGTCGCAAAGAGAAGACGGTGCGCAAGCTCGAGGCCATGCAGACGAACCTGACCCGGCTCAGCGACCTCGCGGGGGAGATCCGCCGGCAGCTCAAGCCGCTCGGTCGCCAGGCCGAGATCGCGCGTGAGGCGCAGACGATCGCCGCTGTCGTGCGCGATGCGCGCGCTCGGCTGCTCGCCGACGACGTCGTCACGCTGCGCACGACGCTCGACGCGTTCGGTCGGACGGAGAGCGAGCGGCACACCGAGCGGATCGTGCTGCAAGAGCAGCTCGAGCAGAAGCAGCTGCGCATCGGGCGCATCGAGCAGGCACAGGTCGGCGACGCCGTCGACGATGCGCGCCGTGTCGCGTTCGGACTCGAGTCCGCGCAGCAGCGCCTGCGCAACCTGCAGGCGCTCACAGGCCAGCGCATCGCCCTGCTCGAGGCGCAGTCGGAACAGACGGAGACGAGCCAGACGGTGACCCCGCAGATGCTCGACGACGCCGCGGCGGAACTCGAGCGGCTGCGCGGGGAGATCACTGCGGCGGAGTCCGCGTTCACCACGGCGAAGGCGGCGACGGTCACCGCGCGCGAGCGCCTCGACGCTGTCGACCGCGAGATCCAGGCGCAGAGCGAGCTCGTCTCGAAGCACGACCTCGAGATCTCGAAGCTCACAGGTCAGACGGAGGCCGCCTCCTCGAAGCTCGCGGCCGTGCGCGGTGAGCGACTGCGTCAGCAGAACGCGCTGGATGCCGCGACGCTGCGCCGCGACGAGGCGAGGCAGCGCCACGCCGAGCTTGAGGACGCCGCGAGCGAGAGCACCGAGAGCGAGAGCGGCCTCGACGAGGCGTACGAGCTCGCGCAGAACCGCGTGTTCGAGGCCGAAGGCGAGATGGAACGGCTGCGCGAGCTGCTGCACGGGCACGAACGCGAGCGGGACGCGCTCGCCGCGAAGACGAGCGCCCTCTCGCGCGCCCTCGACATCCGCGACGGCGCCGCCGACCTCGCGGCCGCCGGCCTGCCCGGGCTGCGCGGAATCGTCGCCGACAACGTGCACGTGCATCCGGGCTTCGAAGCGGCGATCGCCGCCGCTCTCGGCACGCTCGCCGACGCCGTGCTCGCCGATGACGCGGCCGCCGCACACGCCGCGATCGACTACGCGGCCGAGCACGACCTCGGCCGCGTCGAGATCGTGCTCGCCGACGGCTCCCGCGGCGACGCGCCCTCCGCGCCGAGCGTCACGGCAGCGGCATCCGTCGTCGAATCCGCGCCGGGCGTGCTCGGCATCCTCGACCACGTCGGCATCGTCGACGATCTCGACGCGGCCCGCGCCGCCCTGCCCGCGCTCGCGGCTTCACGCCACGGTCTCACGCTCGTCACACGCGATGGGGAGGTGCTCTCGGAGCACGTGCTCCGCGGCGGATCCGGAGGCAAGCAGGGCCGCATCGAGCTCCTCGCCGAGCGCGATGCCGCCGCCGAGCGACTCACCGAGGTCGAGCGCCTCATCGAGACAGCGCGCTTCGAGCTCGCCGAGCACAGGGAAGCGCACAAGGCGGCGAAGGAGCAGTCGCAACTCGCGCTGCAGACGCTGCGCGAATTCGACGCGCAGCTCGCAGCCGCGACGGAGCAGCTCAACCGGGCGAAAGTGCAGCACGAAGCCGCGGCGTCGGAGTGCGAGCGGCTCACCGCCTCGCTTGCGCAGTCGTCCGAGGCCGTCGCCGACGCGGAAGCCGCCGCCGACAAGGCGAAAGCCGCCCTCGAGACGGCGAAGAGCCGGCCCCGGCCCATCCTCGACGTCTCCTCACGCGACGTGCTCGCGGCCGATCGGGAGAAGGCGAGCGAGACCGAGATCGAGGCGCGACTGCGTGTCGAGACGGCGCGTGAACGCGTTCGCGCGGAGGAGGAGCGCATCCGGGCCCTGAAGCAGCGGCGCGAGCAGGAGCGGCAGGCGGCGGAAGCGGCCGCGCGCCGCGCCGTCATCCGGCGACGTCAGCTCGACGCCGCGACGCGCGTCGCCGAAGCGCTGCCGGAGGTGCTCGCGTCCGTCGACCGCTCGGTGAGAGAAGCCGCGCTCGTTCTCGCGAAGGCCGAGGAGCAGCGGGCGAGCCAGAACGAGGAACTCACGAGCCTTCGCCGGGAGGAGTCGACGCTGCGCGAACGACTGCAGACCGTCACCGACAACGTGCACGGGCTCGAGCTGCAGATCTACGAGAAGAAGCTGCAGCTCTCGAGCCTGCTCGAACGTGCGGGAAGCGAACTGGGCCTTGTCGAGGATGTGCTCGTCGCCGAGTACGGGCCCGATGTGCCCGTGCCGGTTGACGTCGCCGACGCTCCCGCGCTGCCGGAGCCTGCCGAGGCGGAGGCCGATGACGACGCCGAAGGCGAGGCCGGGCTCGGCCCGGCGGCCGACGAGAGCACGGGAGCGGCATCCGATCCCGCCGACGATTTCGAGACGGTTCCCTACGACCGCGCCGAGCAGAAGCGCCGCCTCGAGAAGGCCGAGCGCCAGCTGCAGCGCCTCGGCCGCGTCAACCCGCTCGCTCTCGAGGAGTTCGCGGCGCTCGAGCAGCGGCACAAGTTCCTCACCGAGCAGCTGACGGACCTCACGAACACGCGCAAGGATCTGCTCACGATCATCGACGAGCTCGACGAGAAGATGCAGGTCATCTTCCAGGCCGCGTTCGAGGACACCCGGCAGGCGTTCACCGAGGTGTTCCCGATCCTGTTCCCGGGCGGCACCGGCAGCATCCGCCTCACCGACCCCGACGACATGCTCACGACCGGCATCGACGTCGCGGTGCGTCCCGCCGGGAAGAAGATCGAACGGCTCTCGCTGCTGTCCGGCGGCGAACGCTCGCTCGCGGCCGTCGCGCTGCTCATCGCGATCTTCAAGGCCCGTCCCAGCCCGTTCTACATCATGGACGAGGTGGAGGCCGCGCTCGACGACGCGAATCTCGGCCGGCTGCTCACGATCTTCGAGACGCTGCGCGAGAACTCCCAGCTGATCGTCATCACGCACCAGAAGCGCACGATGGAGATCGCCGACGCCCTCTACGGCGTATCGATGCGTCAGGACGGCGTCTCCGCCGTCGTCGGGCAGCGCGTCGCCGCCGAAGACGAGCGCGTGAGCGCGTAGTCCGCCGCGCATCGCTACGCTGGGACCATGGCAGAACGCAGTTCCTGGTCGCTGTCCGGCGCCCTCCGCGGCATGTTCCAGCGTCCGACGATCGACGAGTCGACGTGGGACGACCTCGAATACGCGCTCATCACGGCGGACTTCGGCGCTGACGTCGCCGAAGCGATAATCGAGGAGCTCCACGCGAAGGTCGACCGCTACCACACGACCGACCCGCGGGATCTCAAGCGGATGCTGAGAGAGACGATCGAGGAGCGGCTGAGCAACTTCGACACGACGCTCAAGCTCAGCGAGCGGCCGGCCGTCGTTCTCGTCGTCGGCGTGAACGGGGTCGGCAAGACCACGACGATCGGGAAGTTCGCGAAGTTCATCGGCAACTTCGGACGCACCGTCGTCGTCGGCGCGGCCGACACGTTCCGAGCGGCAGCCGTCGACCAGCTCGCCACGTGGGCCGAGCGCGCCGGGGCCGCGATCGTGCGCCCCCAGCACCCGGGTCAGGACCCGGCATCCGTCGCCTATCAGACCGTCGAGTACGCGCAGAGGACGGGCACCGAGATCGTCATCATCGACACCGCCGGCCGCCTGCACACAAAGGGCGGACTCATGGACGAGCTGTCGAAGATCAAGCGCGTCGTCGAGAAGCAGGCGCCCATCGCCGAAGTCCTCCTCGTGCTCGACGCGACGACGGGGCAGAACGGGGTGCAGCAGGCGAACGCGTTCATCGAGCACGCGGGGGTGACCGGCCTCGTGCTGACGAAGCTCGACGGCTCGGCGAAGGGCGGCTTCGTGCTCGCCGTGCAGGAGCGCACGGGACTGCCGATCAAGCTTGTCGGACAGGGCGAGGGGATCGGCGATCTCACCGGATTCACGCCGCACGTCTTCGCCGAGAAGCTCGTGGGGGCCTGATGGGCATCGAACACGACTATTTCGGCGTGATCGAGTCGGATGCCGCCGGCGGA
Source organism: Paramicrobacterium humi (assembly GCF_900105715.1). Classification (NCBI taxonomy): domain Bacteria; kingdom Bacillati; phylum Actinomycetota; class Actinomycetes; order Micrococcales; family Microbacteriaceae; genus Paramicrobacterium; species Paramicrobacterium humi. The sequence goes on from NZ_FNRY01000002.1 coordinate 201,557, forward strand.
CTGTACTGGTCGGAATCGGTCGAGGCCGGCGACCAGGAGGTCGACGTCTCTCTCTCGGCTCCCGGCGGCGCCCAGGTCACGGATGACGCGCTCGAGGCCGCTCAGGCCTTCATCGGCGCGCTCGAAGACATCGACGTGCGCGCTCGCGAGGCCATGATCGGTGAGATCAGCACGGCCTCCTCCGACGTGGCCGCCTACCTCCTCGAGCTCGATGACGTGCTCGGTTCCGACGTGGAGGAGTACATCTCGCGCGATTCGGGAGATCGGGCGATCGACGTGCTGCGCTCGCTCGAACTGCTCCGCGTCGCGCTTCACCCGCACCAGGCCGGCGAGGGGGAGGCGTTCGCAACGCTCGAGTACGCTCTCGCTCCCGATGAGACCGAGCTCTCGCTGCTCGTGCACTTGAGCCAGCGCGGCGAATCGGTGGGTATCGAACTGCTCAGCTGAGCGTCAATAGCCGCTGCGCCGTCGCTTGCGGGCGCGAAGCTGCGAGCCGCAGTCGGAATCCTCAGCGGGAACCGTCTAAAATCGATGTCCAAATGGCTACTTTCGGAAATCTCTCAGACCGTCTCTCAGAGACCTTCAAGAACCTGCGCAAGAAGGGGACCCTGTCGGCGTCGGATGTCGACGGCACGGTACGGGAGATCCGTCGCGCCCTCATCGACGCCGACGTCGCCTTCGACGTCGTCAAGGAGTTCACGGGCCGCGTGCGCGAGCGCGCTCTCGGCGACGAGGTGAACAAGGCTCTCAACCCCGCTCAGCAGGTCGTCAAGATCGTCAACGACGAGCTCGTCGGCATCCTCGGCGGACAGCAGCGCCGCCTCGAGTTCGCGAAGACGCCGCCGACCGTGATCATGCTCGCCGGCCTGCAGGGCGCAGGAAAGACCACGCTCGCCGGCAAGCTCGCGAAGTGGCTCACGAAAGACGGCCACACCCCGCTCCTCGTCGCCGCCGACCTGCAGCGCCCGAACGCCGTCACCCAGCTCGGCGTCGTCGCCGAGCAGGCCGGCGCCACCCTGTTCGCGCCCGAACCCGGCAACGGCGTCGGCGATCCCGTGCGCGTCGCGAAGGACTCGATAAAGTTCGCGCGCGACAAGCAATACGACACCGTCATCATCGACACCGCCGGTCGCCTCGGCGTGGACGCCGAGCTCATGAAGCAGGCCGCGAACATCCGCAAGGCGGTCGATCCCGACGAAGTCCTCTTCGTCATCGACGCCATGATCGGTCAAGACGCCGTCGCGACCGCGAAGGCGTTCCAGGAGGGTGTGGACTTCACGGGAGTCGTGCTCTCGAAGCTCGACGGCGACGCCCGCGGCGGCGCTGCGCTCTCCGTGGCATCCGTCACGGGCCGCCCGATCATCTTCGCGTCGACCGGTGAGACCCTCGACGAGTTCGAGCCGTTCCACCCGGACCGCATGGCCAGCCGCATCCTCGACCTCGGTGACATCCTCACCCTCATCGAGCAGGCGCAGGAGGCCTTCGACGAGGAGGAAGCGCGTAAGGTCGCCGAGAAGTTCGCGACCGACACGTTCACGCTCGACGACTTCCTCAAGCAGATGCAGCAGCTGCGCAATATGGGCTCCATCAAGAAGATGATGGGGATGCTGCCCGGCATGGGGCAGATGCGCGACCAGCTCGACAACTTCGACGAGCGCGAGATCGTCCGCACGGAGGCGATCATCCAGTCGATGACGAAGGCCGAGCGCACGAACCCGAAGCTGCTCAACGGCTCGCGACGCCTGCGCATCGCGCGCGGCTCCGGCATGACCGTCACCGACGTCAACCAGCTCGTCCAGCGGTTCGAGCAGGCGGCGAAGATGATGAAGACCGTGGCGAAGGGCGGCGTCCCGCAGGTACCCGGCATGGGACCGGTGCCCGGCGGGCACGGCGGCGGAGCGCGCAAGGCCAAGAAGGGCAAGAAGAAGGCCGGCTCTCGCTCCGGCAACCCCGCCAAGCGCGCGGCCGAGAACGCGGGGGTCAGCGCTGCAGCTCCCTCCACGCCTGCAGGAGGAGGGTTCGGCCTCGGCACGGCAGCCGGCAGCGCGCCGCCGAGCGAGGAAGAGCTCGCAGCGCTGCAGAAGTTCCTCGGCCGTTAGGCTTCGTCGCGCGTCTCCGACGCTCGACCCGGGCGGACGAAACCGGATTCGTAGGCGAGCACGATGGCTTGCACGCGATCTCGCGCGCCCAGCTTCGTGAGCAGTCGCGCGACGTGCGTCTTCACTGTCGCGTCGCCGACGAAGAGCCGCGAAGCGATCTCGGCGTTCGAGAGGCCCGTGGACAGCAGCCGCAGCACCTCGCGCTCACGCGCGCTGAGCGATTCCAAGCGGGCGACGAGGTCGGCGTCCGGCGCCGGAGTTCGAACGAAACGTTCGATGAGCCGTCGTGTGACCGAGGGGGCGAGCGGAGCGTTGCCCGAGACCACGGTGCGGATCGCGGCGATGAGCTGCTCGCGCGGGGCGTCCTTCAGCAGGAAGCCGCTCGCGCCGGCGCGAAGCGCCTCATAGACGTACTTGTCGAGATCGAACGTCGTGAGAACGAGAATGCGCGCCGGCGAGTTCGCCGCCTGCAGACGCCGCGTCGCCTCGAGTCCGTCGACGCTCGGCATCCGCACGTCCATGAGCACGACGTCGGGATGCGTCCGCGCCACGAGTTCCACGCACGCGGCGCCGTCCGCCGCCTCGCCGACGACGCTCAGATCGGGCTCGAGGTCGAGGATGAGACGAAAGCCCGTGCGCACGAGCTCCTGATCGTCCGCGATCACCACTGTCGTCATGCGCGCTCCCTTCGGGGGTCGAGCGGGATCTCCACGTTGAGAGCGAAGCCGCCGTCCGCCGTCGGCCCCGCGTTCAGCGAACCGCCGAGGGCGGTGACGCGCTCTCGCATTCCGACGAGCCCGAGCCCCGTCCGCTCCACTCCCGGCGGGTTCGAATGAGTCGTGCGAGGCTCCCGAGGCGGGCCGGACGCCTCGTTCTCGACGCGGATGCTCAACCGAGAAGCCGACTGCTCGACGGTCACCGTGGCCGGGGCGCGAGCCCCGTGCGTGATGATGTTCGTCAGGCCCTCCTGCACCGTGCGATACGCCGTGAGGTCGACAGCGGGGGAGAGTGGAGCGTCAGTGATGCTCGCCGTGTACCGGACGCGAACCCCGGCCGAGCGCGCTGCCTCGACGAGACCGCCGATGGCCGAGATGCCGGGCGAGTCGGTGGCCGGCCGATCATCGTCGTCGGCGCGCAGGAGATCGAGCATCTGGCGGATCTCACCTAGGGCGCCGCGAGCCGTCGCGCCGATGGCGGCGACGGGCTGAGCGGCGAGTCGCGGCTCCCGTTCCAGCGCTGCCTGAGCGGCGTCCGACTGCACGGCGATCACGCTCAGACTGTGGGCGACGATGTCGTGCAGCTCTCGCGCGAGGCGCACTCGCTCCTCGGCGACCGCGAGCCGCGCTGCCGCGCGCTGACGCTGCTCGGCCGCCGTGACACGTCCGCGCCAGTTCTGGCTCGCTCGGCCGAGCAGCCAGATGCCGCCGAACATCAGGAGGATGAACAGGTAGTCGACGCCATTGTCGATGCGCTCCTGAATGAGCAGCACGGCGACGAGGCCCGCGCCTAACGCCGCTGCTCGTCCTTCGCGGTATGTCGCCGCGACCGAGTACATCACAATCGCGTACACGACGAGCGACCAGAGGGAGCCCGGAGAGACGGACAGCGCCGTCTGCGCGAGACCGGCGACTGCCACAAGCGCGGCCGCGAGAGCGCCGTTGCGCGCGCGCCAGGCGACAGCCCCCGTCATCACGAAGGCGACGGGCACCGTCAGCCATGCGGGACCCTCGTTCGGATTGCCGGTTGCGACGCTTACGACGGCGATGATGCAGAGCGCGGCCGCGAGCAGGAGGTCGATGAGCGGAAAACCCCAGACCAGCCTGCGCGTCCACCGCATCGCGCCGCGCATGAGCACACTCTATTGCTGCCGCCTCACGCGCGGAATCCTCCGTACGGGCGACACGGTCGACGCCGCGTGGCGGACAACCGCCTCGGCGGAATCAGCACCGTGCAGCGAAGATTCCGCTCTCACGGCGACGCCGGCGACGTGTGAGCTCGGCAACCCTCGAAAGGAGGCGCACAACGGGTGCGCCCCGACGAACGAAGGACATCCCATGCACGCGACACCTGTAGCGCTCTCTCCAGCACGAAGCCGAGCCGAGAAGATTCTCGCGGTCATCGCCATCGCGGTAGGAACGACGAGCCTCATCATCACGTCAATCCTGCAGTGGATGCTGCAGCCCGCCGGTCCACGGCCGACCGCCGTCGACGCGGCCGAGCAGTTCCCTGCGGCATGGCTTCTCGTGGCCCTCCTCTCGGTCTGCGGCACGCTGTGCTGGATCGGCGGCATCCCCTCTGCCATCCGCCTCGCCCCGAATCGCGGCGGCGTTCTGGCCCTCATCGGCGGGACGATCACCGGCGCGGGCCTCGCCGCGGGAATCGGACACCTCGCCCTGTACTTCGGCTTCTCCAGTGCGGTCGCCGCAAGCGGCGTGAACGATGACGCACGTGAGGCGCTCTCGACAGCCGGAGACGGCGACGCCCTCGGAAATCTCCTGCTTGTGGTCTTCCTCGTGGCGTTCTCGCTCGGCCCCGTGATCCTCACGATCGGCCTACGGATCGCGGGCGCCGTCCCGGTGTGGGTTCCGGTCGCGGCGCTCGTGACGGCGGGCGCCTCGTTCTTCGGCGGCCCGGTCGCGGGCATCGTGCAACTCGTCTCGCTCGTGCTCGTCTGGGCGCCGATGGCGGTCGCCATTCTCAGGCCGCAGCCGGCCGCGCTCGGCGTGAGCAAGGCGGGCGCGGCGGCGATGTCCTAACGCGCGGGGCCCGTGCGCAGCTCACGCGCGAGATGGGAGACCACCGGTGCGAGGTCGCCGCCAGCCGCGGCTGCGACCTCGCGCTGGCGCTGGTAGCTCGCACCCGTTTCGAGGATCTCGAGAACGGACCGGAGCTCCGCCGCGCAGCCGAGTCTTTCCGCGACGGGCGCCAATCGCGCGACCTCGTCGCGGATGTCCTCGACGACGGGCCGCTGCGTTCCCGCGCGATCGACGATGACCGTGGCCTCGAGGCCGTACCGCGCGGCGCGCCACTTGTTCTCGCGCACGAACCATGGCTGGAGCGGGACTATCGTCTCACCGTCGTCGAGCCGTTGCGAGAGGTCATCCACGAGACAGTGAATCAGTGCGGCGACAGCCGCGAGCTCTGCCGGGGAGGATGTGCAGTCGCAGAATCGGACCTCGACGGTTCCCCACGTCGGGGAAGGACGCACATCCCACCGCACTTCCGTGTGATCCTCGACGATGCCGGTCGTGACTTCGTCCGCCACATAGCGCTCGTAGTCCTGCCACGTCCGCAGCTGCTCGTACGGAAGCCCGGCGGTCGGAAGCTGCTGGAACATGAGCGAGCGGTTCGAGGCGTAGCCGGTGTCGACGCCGGCCCAGAACGGGCTCGACGCCGAGAGCGCGAGCAGGTGCGGATAGTAGGCCAGCATTCCACCGACGATGGGCATCGCCTTGTCGACGCTGTCGACGCCGACGTGCACGTGGACGCCCCAGATGAGCATGTTGCGTCCCCACCAGCGGGTGCGCTCGATGAGCTTGTGGTAGCGCTCCTTGTTCGTGACCGGCTGGTCGAACCACTGCGCGAACGGGTGAGAGCCCGCGGCGACAGGCTCGATTCCTCGCGGCTCGGTCACGCGCCGCACCATGTCGACGAGCGCGGTGAGCTCCGCGACCGCGTCGGGAACGCTGCGGTGCACGGAGCTGACAAGCTCGACGGTGTTCTGCAGGAGCTCGCTGACGATCTGCGGGTGCTCCGACTCGCCTTCTGCGGAGAGCTCGTCGAGAATCTCCGTCGCGGCGTTCACGAGATCGCCCGACGCCTGGTCGACGAGCGCCAGTTCCCATTCGATGCCGACGGATGAGCGTTCGGACTTCGCGAATTCGATCGACATCGCCTGCCATTTCTGCTCGAGGACGGGGCACCATCCTCACACGCCACCGGGCCGCTGCGCACCGGGTCGTGCGGCCTGCGCGGCAGATTAGCGCGCCGGCTTCGATTCTGGCAGAATAGACAGCTGAAGCTGTGGCCGCTCGACCCTCTATCCAGCGATCACAGCCATCCACCAGTTTTCGTGCCGGTCTGTGTTACCCCACCTGTCGGCGCTGAGCATCAATCACCAGACAAATTCAGGAGAATTGTGGCTGTCAAGATCCGTTTGAAGCGCCTCGGCAAGATCCGCGCGCCGTACTACCGCATCGTCGTCGCGGACTCGCGCACGAAGCGCGACGGTCGTGTCATCGAAGAGATCGGCAAGTACCACCCGACGGAGGAGCCCTCGTTCATCGAGGTCGACTCCGAGCGCGCACAGTACTGGCTGTCCGTGGGCGCGCAGCCCACCGAGCAGGTTGCCGCCATCCTCAAGCTCACGGGCGACTGGGGCAAGTTCAAGGGCGACAAGGACGCTGTTTCTATCGTCAAGACGGCGGAGCCGAAGGCCGCGTTCGTCGCCGACGAGAAGAAGAAGCCCGTGCTCAAGCCGAAGTCGGAGAAGCCGGCTGAGAAGCCCGCCGACGAGCAGCCCGAGGCCGCGGCTGAGGAGCAGGCCTAGTCTTGCTCGCTCCCGCACTCGAACATCTCGTCAAGGGAATCGTCAACAACCCTGACGACGTGAACGTCGTGGCAAAGGACACCGCTCGCGGAGAGGTCCTCGAGGTTCGTGTGAACCCCGAGGACCTCGGCCGCGTCATCGGTCGCTCCGGCCGCACCGCGAAGGCCCTTCGCACCGTCATCGGCGCGCTCGCCGACGGCAAGCGCGTTCGCGTCGACGTCGTCGACACCGACGCCTGACGTGTCGGACTCGAAGCCCCAGCCCACGCGGCTGCGCGTCGGTCGTCTGACGAAGGCCCACGGCCTCAAGGGCGCCGTCAAAGTCGAGCTGTACACCGATGACCCGGAGCACCGCTTCGTTCCCGGGGCGCAGTTCAGCCTTCAGGTTCCCGATTCATCGCCGTGGCACGGCAAAAGCATCACGCTCAGCGAGCTGCGCTGGTACAACGGAGCGCCTGTGGCGTTCTTCGAATCCGTCGCCGACCGCACAGCCGCGGAGTCTCTCGTCAAGGCGATCCTCTGGGTCGAGCAGAGCGAAGACGCGCAACCCGAGGAGGACGACGCCTGGTACGACCACCAGCTCGTCGGCCTCCGCGTGCTGCGAGACGGCACCCAAGTGGGCACCGTCGCTCGCGTCGATCACCTGCCGGCGCAGGACCTGCTCATCGTCGACACCCCCAACGGGGAGGTCATGGTGCCGTTCGTCGGCGCGATCGTCCCCACGGTCGACATCGCGGCGGGCACGCTGACGGTGACACCGCCTGGCGGGCTGTTCGAGGACCTGCCGGGCGAAGCCGACGCAGAGCCGCCGCCCGCGGCATCCGACACCGAGTAACCGACTCACCGAAGCCCCGTGACCTCCCGCAACTGCGGAAGCTCACGGGGCTTCGTCGTTGTCGGCGACAGGACACGGCGGCATTCTCACCGTGGGAGGATTGCACTCATGCGGCTCGACATCGTCACGATCTTCCCCGAGTTCTTCGACATCCTCGACATCTCCCTGCTCGGGAAGGCGCGGCGCAGCGGCCTCATCGATCTGGCGGTGCACGACCTGCGCGACTACACGCACGATCGCCACCGGACGGTCGACGACACGCCGTACGGCGGAGGAGCCGGCATGGTCATGAAGCCGGAGCCGTGGGGAGAGGCGCTCGACGAGGTGCTCCCGCAGGATCCCGCGGGGCAGCAGCCGCTCGTCATCTTCCCGTCTCCCGCCGGGGACGTCTTCACGCAGGCCATGGCCCGCGAGCTGTCCACCGAAGCGCACCTCGTGTTCGGCTGCGGCCGCTACGAGGGAATCGACCAGCGCGTGTTCGAGCACACCGCGACGCGCGCGCGAGTGCGGCTCGTCAGTCTGGGCGACTACGTGCTCAACGGGGGAGAGGTTGCCGTGATGGCCATGATCGAGGCCATCGGGCGACTCGTACCCGGTGTCGTGGGCAACCCCGAGAGCCTCGTCCAGGAGTCCCACGAGAACGGACTGCTGGAATACCCGAGCTACACGAAGCCCGCGAGCTGGCGTGGTCTCGACGTGCCGCCCATCCTGCTGAGCGGCAACCACGGCGCGATCGCCCAGTGGCGGCACGAGCAGCAAGTCGAGCGCACGCGGCGGGTCCGACCGGATCTGCTCGAGAGCTGAGCCACTGTCAAGGCGTCGACGTCGGATGCCGCCGGGCCTACAGTCGCGGTATGACTGATCCGGAGCGCCCGGGAGCCGAGCAGTGGGTTCCGCATACCGTCGACCTGGGCCGGCTGCGATCGGCCGCGGCCGAGTGCCGAGGGTGCGAGCTGTGGCGGGATGCGACGCAGACGGTGTTCTCGTCCGGATCGCGAAAGTCGCGATTCATGCTCGTCGGCGAGCAGCCGGGCGACAAGGAGGACCTTGCCGGCGAGCCGTTCATCGGGCCAGCGGGCCAGCTGCTTGACCGTGCCCTCGAGGAGGCCGGAATCGCGCGTGAGGAGGCGTACGTCACGAACGCGGTCAAGCACTTCCGGTTCGAGCGGCGCGGCATGCGCCGCATCCACCAGAAGCCCGCTGTCGGCAACATCGTGGCGTGCCGCCCCTGGCTCGACGCCGAGATGCGATCGGTGAAGCCCGACGTCATCGTGTGCCTCGGGGCGACAGCTGGCCGCGCCGTTCTCGGCCGGCCGACGCGCGTGACGGCCGAGCGCGGGCATCCGCTGAGCGCCGAGGGGATCGACCAGGGCATCGTCGTGACGACGCATCCCTCCGCCGTGTTGCGGGTGCGCGACGCCGACGAGCGCGAGGCCGCGTTCGCCGCCTTCGTCGACAACCTCGTGGTCGCGCGGGAGATCAGCGCGCCGTGAGCACGACGGGCTCAGCGTCGGTGATGGCGATGGTGTGCTCGACGTGCGCGCCACGGGAGCCGTCGGCGCTGCGCAGAGTCCAGCCGTCGGGGTCGGTCACGAGCCGGTCGGTCGTCTGCAGGAACCACGGCTCGATCGCGATGACGAGCCCGGGTCGAAGCGGATAGCCGCGCCCGGCGCGACCGTCGTTCGGCACGTGCGGATCGCCGTGCATGGTGCGGCCGACGCCGTGGCCGCCGAAGTCGGTGTTGACGCTGTAGCCGTCGGCGTGCGCGACCGCGCCGATCGCTGCCGAGATGTCACCGATGCGGTTGCCGCTTCTCGCGGCCGCGATTCCCGCGACGAGAGCGCGTTCGCACGTGCCGATGAGTCGCGCGTCCTCGTCGCGCGGCGCGCCGACGATGACGCTCACGGCCGAGTCGGCTACCCAGCCGTCGACGGATGCCGCGAAGTCGAGGCTCACCAGGTCGCCGTCCTTGAGTCGGTAGTCATGCGGGAGACCGTGGAGGACGGCGTCGTTGACAGAGGTGCAGAGCACCTTCCCGAACGGCATCGCTCCGAACGAGGGGTGGTAGTCGATGTAGCACGACTCGGCGCCGCGCTTGCGAATCAGCTCATGGGCGAGCGCGTCGAGATCCTTCAGATTCACGCCGACGTCGGCGGCATCCGCGAGCGCCGTCAGCGTCTCGGCGACGAAGCGGCCCGCCGGGCGCATCTGCTCGATCTCGTTCGGTGTTCTCAATTCGATCATGTCGACCTCCGCCGCCTATTCTTTCAGCAGGCGACGTGCAGTGTGCGTCGGTTGTTCTCTCAGGCTCCCCGCCTAGCATGAGGCCATGTTTCTTCGCCGAGCCGTGTACTACTGGCAGCTGATTGCGGCTCTGCTCCTTCCCCTCTGGCTCTTCGTCGGCTGGGGAATCTGGGGCGGCGGAGCCTGGACCTTCGTCGGCGTCGTCGTCGCTGCCCCCGTGCTGTTCATCGCGATCCTCGTGGTCACCCTCATCATCTACGGTCGCAGCGAAGTGCGCGCGGCGAACGCGGTCTCGTGGCTCGATGTCGCGCTGCTCGCGCTCTGGCACCTCAGCATCATCGGCCTCGGCTGCTTCGGGGCGACCGGCTCGCTCTTCGCAATGCTGACCGTCGTCACGGGCCTCGCGGCATTCTGGGGCACGCTCTGGCAGCTCGTGCGCGGGTTCACGCGCCGCGCACGCCAGACCCTCCGGGAGTTCGAGCAGCTGGCCGGACAGACGCCGCCGCGAGGGCACGTCTCCTCCCCAGAACAGGGCGACGTGTACGTCGTCTACGAGTCGCGGGACCAGCGCAGAGCGTAGACGTTTTGCCACAAGGCGTGCGGTCGTGGCAGAATGAGGGGTCGTGCCATAGCAGGGTTCTGCCATAGGGGAATCTCCGCACACCCGCATCGCGGGGACCGGCACGGACCTCCCACATCCTTATGAATTCGTGCTCGACCTATGGCGGGTACAGAGAGTGAAGCACCATGCACATCCTCGACAGCGTCGATGCAGCATCCCTTAAGTCAGACATCCCCGAGTTCCGCGCCGGCGACACCGTCAAGGTGCACGTGAACATCATCGAGGGAAACCGTTCTCGCGTGCAGGTGTTCCAGGGCGTCGTCATCGGCCGTTCGGGCCACGGCGTGCGCGAGACGTTCACGGTCCGCAAGGTCAGCTTCCAGGTCGGCGTCGAGCGCACGTTCCCCGTGCACTCGCCGGTCATCGAGAAGATCGAGGTCGTCACCCGCGGTGACGTCCGTCGGGCGAAGCTGTACTACCTGCGCGAGCTGCGCGGCAAGAAGGCGAAGATCCGCGAGAAGCGCAGCAACTGAGTCGCGTCGATTCGCAGAGCACCCGAGCTCCCCACCTAGAATGGTGGGGAGCTCGGGCGGTTAAATGACAGAAGAATCAGTGGCGGCAGACCAGCCCGCCGCACAGCGGCGGCGCAGCACCGTATCGTTTCTCCGCGACCTGCTCATCATCATCGTCGTTGCGCTTCTCGTCTCCTTTCTGGTCAAGACGTTCCTGATCCGCTCGTTCTACATCCCCTCGGGCTCCATGGAGAACACGCTGCAGATCGACGACCGCATCATCGTGAATGAGCTCGTTCCCGGCATGGTCGACATCAACCGCGGCGACGTCGTCGTGTTCACCGACCCGGGCGGCTGGCTCGACAACCCGCCGGCGCCGGCTCAACCGTGGCTCGTGCAGGTCTGGGACGGGCTGCTCAACGCGGTCGGCCTGTCCGTGAGCGACAGCAACGACCACCTCATCAAGCGTGTGATCGGCCTTCCCGGCGACCGAGTGGAGTGCTGCAATGCGCTCGGCCAGATGAGCGTGAACGGCGTGCCGCTCAACGAGCCGTACCTTCTGCTCCCGCAGGGCGCGCAAGCGGTGTCCGCGAAGTCGTTCGACATCACGGTGCCGAAGAACTCGCTCTGGGTGATGGGTGACAACCGCTACAACTCCAAGGACTCCCGGTACAACGGGAACACGCCGGGCAAGGGATTCGTGCCCATCGACAACGTCGTGGGAAGGGCCTTCGTCATCAGCTGGCCGATCGACCGCTGGGGCTGGCTGAGCGACTACCCTCAGACATTCGACGGAATTCCCGCCGCAGGGTGAGCGCGCGGACCAGCATGACGTCGACCCCGAGAAAGCAACCCGCAGTGACCGTGATAGACCCGACTCTCGAGTATGAGCAGACCCTGTTCGACGCGGGCGCTCCCGTCGTGATCGGCTGCGATGAGGTCGGGAGGGGAGCCGTGGCCGGCCCCGTCGCCGTCGGCATGGCCGTCATCGACAGCGAATGCCGGGAGATCCCGCTAGGCCTGCGCGACTCGAAGCTGCTGAGCGAGAAGAAGCGCGTCGCCCTCGCCCCCGTCGTATCCGCATGGGTGCTGCACTCGGCGGTGGGTCTCGCCGGCCCCGAGGAAGTCGACGAGATCGGCATCATCAAGGCGCTCGGCCTCGCGGGAAAACGCGCGCTCGCGATTCTGCACGCGCAGGGCGTCGAGGTGGCCTCGAGTGTTCTCGTGCTCGACGGTAACCACGACTACCTGTCGCCCGCCCTGCGGCATCCACTCGACGTGCGCACGCGCGTGAAGGGAGACCGCGACTGCGCGTCGGTCTCTGCGGCATCCGTCATCGCCAAAGTGCACAGGGACACGCTCATGATCACCGCGCACGAGCGATTCCCGCGCTACGGCTGGCAGGGGAACAAGGGCTACGGATCGGTCGAGCACATGAGCGCGATCCGAGAGCTCGGGCCGTGCGCGTTCCACCGGCGTACCTGGCTCACAGAGCACGTAGGATGAAGAGACGATGGATGACGACGATTTCGAGGACTACGACCGCGAGGTCGAGCTGGCGCTGTACCGCGAGTACCGCGACGTGGTGTCCCAGTTCGCCTACGTGATCGAGACTGAGCGGCGCTTCTACCTCGCCAACGAGGTGGAGCTCGTGCGCCGCGACACCGAGCATGACTTCTACTTCGAGATAACGATGAAGGACGTCTGGGTCTGGGACGTGTACCGGTCCGACCGCTTCGTCAAATCGGTGCGGGTGCTGACCTTCAAGGACGTCAACATCGAAGAGCTGCAGAGCCGGGAGTTCGAACTGCCGAAGGACCTCGCGCTCGACGAGTAGCCGCTGAGCCGCGCGGGCCGACTCTCCGTCCCCATGCCGCGCTCCGCAGGACGACTCCACCGACTCGCCGCCCCGCCGTCGATGCCGCCTTCGCGCCGCCCAGTATGGGGGCATGCAGGCTAGCACAAGCACACGCGAATTCGGCGCCCGCGGGGAGCAGCTCGCCGCCGACTATCTGACCGGCTCGGGCTATGAGATCGTCGAGCGCAACTGGCGCTGCCCGCACGGAGAGATCGACATCATCGCCCGGCGCGGCGACACTGTCGTGTTCGTCGAGGTGAAGACCCGCTCCGGGATCGGCTTCGGCCATCCCTTCGAAGCCGTCACCCGTGACAAAGTGCGCCGCCTCCGTCGTCTCGTCGGCGCCTGGTGCGCCCAGACCGCCCCGCGCCCTCGCCGCATGCGCATCGACGTCATCGGCATCCTCTGGCCACCGGACGGCGAACCCGCTCTCGAGCACTTGAAGCAGGTCGGCTGATGGCCGTCGGACGCACGTGGTCGATCGCGCTCATCGGGCTCGAGGGCTCACTCATCGAGGTGGAGGCCGACATCTCCGCCCAGCTGCCCGCGTTCGTGATCATCGGACTCGGCGATCGTTCGCTTCGCGAGGCGGAGGGACGCGTCAAGCAGGCGGCGACGAATTCCGGATGCCGCCTGTCGCCGCATCACATCACCGTCAACCTCTCGCCGGCGAGCCTGCCGAAATACGGCTCGTCGTTCGACCTGTCGATCGCGCTCGCCTGCCTCGCCGCCGACGGGGTCGTAGATCGCGCGAGCGTCGACCGCGTCGTGCACCTGGGCGAGCTCGGCCTCGACGGGCGGCTGCGCCCCACGCCGGGCATTCTCCCCGCCGTGCTCGCCGCGGCCCGAGCGGGTCGCACGGTCGTCATGGTTCCGAGCGGAAACGTCGAAGAGGCTTCTCTCGTTCCCGGTATTCGTGTGATCGGCGTCGCCTCACTGCGGGACGCCGCGATTCACCACGGTGCGAGCCTCGAGGCGCGAGACGTCACCGCGATCGCGTTGCCGCACGAGTCGTCGCCCGACGTGGACACACTCGACGTCGGCGACATCGTCGGCCAAGCCGATGCCGTCAGCGCGCTGCAGGTCGCAGCGGCCGGCGGCCATCACCTGATGATGCTCGGCCCGCCGGGCGCCGGCAAGACGATGCTCGCCGAACGGCTGCCCGGTCTGCTTCCCGATCTGACCATCGAGGAGGCCCTCGAAGCGACAAGCGTCCGTTCCCTCGCCGGGGAGGCGATCGGCGGCGCGCTGCGGATCAGGCCGTCCTTCGAAGCGCCCCACCACACGGCGACCGCCGCTGCGATCATCGGCGGAGGGAGTGGGACGATCCGCCCCGGAGCGGCGGCCCGTTCCGCGCACGGCGTGTTGTTCCTCGACGAGGCGCCGGAGTTTCCGCGCACGGTGCTCGACGCGTTGCGCCAGCCTCTCGAAGACAGGACGATCACGATCCATCGAGCGAACGCCGTCGCGCGCTTCCCGGGCCGCTTCCAGCTGGTACTCGCGGCGAATCCGTGCCCATGCGGGCACTACGGCTCGCTCGATGGCACGTGCACGTGTCCGCCGACAGCGATCCGACGCTACTTCGGCCGGCTGTCGGGCCCCCTTCTCGACCGCGTCGACATCCAGCTGTCCATCCCTCGAGTGTCCACGGCTCAGCTGCGCTCCTCAGCGCGCGACTCCCGTCCGACGAGCACCGAACTGCGAGAGCAGGTCATCAACGCTCGAGACCGGGCGCGAGAGAGGCTGCAGGGAACACCGTGGACCAGAAACGCGGACGTCCCCGGCTCCTGGCTGCGCTCCGCCGGAGCCCCGGCGTCCGGCGCGACGACCGTTATCGACCGTGCTCTTGAACGCGGTGGGCTGACCATGCGCGGCTACGACCGGGTGCTCCGTCTCGCGTGGACCGTCAGTGACCTCGACGGAGCCGCCCGCCCCGACGCCGGCCACGTTGGCCGGGCGCTGTTTCTGAGAAAGGGAATGACATGGTGAACACTCCGCTCTCCACCGATTGGGCCCAACCGAGCGATATCCGCCAGCGCGAGGCCGATCGGGACGCGCGAGCATTCTGGCTCTGCGTCGCCGAGCCAGGCGATTCAGCGGCGTACGGGCTCATCGCTGCGCTCGGCCCGCAGCACGCTCTGGAGCTCATCTGCTCCGGTACCTCGGCTGAGAAGATCGTCGAGGAGGTTCTCGCGACGGTGGACGCCGACGCGATCTACGTTTCCGACCTCACCCGGACGATCGGGGCGGCGCTTGACCGCTGGAGCCCTCGAGCGAACGAGACCGCATACGAGCGAGCAGCGCTCGCCGCGAAGCGCGCGGGAGCGCGCCTCGTGATCCCCGGTGACGACGAATGGCCCGCGGCCGTCGACGATCTCGGCGAACATGCTCCGCTCGGACTGTGGATGCTGGGGGAGAACTCCGCGCTGACCGCACCGGCAGTCGCCGTGGTCGGTTCGCGAGCTGCCACCGGCTACGGGGAACACGTGACGATGGAGATCGCGGGAGGCCTTGCCGGTCGCGGCTTCACGGTCGTCTCCGGCGCGGCGTACGGAATCGACGGCGCGGCGCATCGGGCCGCCTTGGGGGTCGGCGGCTCGACCGTCGCTTTCCTCGCCGGAGGAGTCGATCGTCCTTATCCGCAAGGTCATTCGGAACTTCTCGACGCGATTCGCCGTACGGGAACTGTGGTGAGTGAGATGCCGTGCGGTGGTCAGCCGACAAAATGGCGGTTCCTCCAGCGGAATCGACTGATCGCCGCGGTCGCGAGCGCGACGATCGTCGTCGAGGCCGGCTGGCGGAGCGGCTCGCTCAACACGGCGGCGCATGCTTCGAGCCTCGGACGCGCGCTCGGCGCCGTTCCCGGTCCCGTCACAAGCCCCGCGTCGGTGGGATGCCACCGACTGATCCGCGAATACGATGCGATCTGCGTCACAGACGCAGACGACGTCGCGGAGCTCGCCGGTTTCGCGGCGCACGAGCACAGCAGCGCGGCGCTTCGCGACCCCGACGAGACGCGAGTGCTTGACGCGCTCAGCTCTCGACGCGCACGCGCGACCAGCGACATCGCCCAACGCAGCGGCCTGCCGATCGAACGCGTCAGGGGAGTGCTCGGCATCCTCGACGTGCTCGGGGAGGCGCGCGAATCGCCCGAGGGGTGGATGTCGGTTCCGATCCGCTGATCGTCGGAGCGCCGTGGCGTCCCCGCGCACGGCGCACGGGAAGCTGGGTTCATGGAATTGCGGGCGTCGATCGATGACTTCATCGACATGCTGCGAGTCGAGCGACAGTACTCTCCGGAGACCATTCGCGCCTACGCAGCGGACTTGCGCGCGTTCGAACAGTGGGCGCGGACCCGCGACGTCGACGACACGCGCTCCCTCGATCTTGAGTGCTTTCGCGATTGGCTCTGGCAGCAGTCGAAGGATGGACTCGCGCAAGCCACCCTGGCGCGGCGCTCCGCGACAGCGCGCAGCTGGTCGACCTGGCTGCAGCGCGAGGGCATGACGGAAGCGGACTCTGCGGCCAGGCTGCGCTCGCCGAAGACGAAGCGGCACCTGCCGAAGGTCGTGGCACAGCAGGCAATGACGGAGCTGCTTGACCGCATGCACGAGCACGCCGCGAGCGGCGACCCGATCGCCGTGCGCGACGTCGCCATCGTGGAGCTGCTGTATGCCGCGGGCCTGCGCGTCTCCGAACTGTGCGGGCTCGACCTCGACGACATCGATCTCGACCGGCTCACCGCCCGCGTCACGGGGAAGGGATCGAAGCAGCGCGTCGTGCCATTCGGAGTGCCTGCTCACGCGGCGATCGTGGACTACGTGCGAGATGCACGGCCGGTCCTCCTCGCCCGAAGCGCGGTGCCGAGTGACCATTCCGCGGTATTCTTCGGCGCTCGCGGACGACGCCTCGGCAGCCGATCCGCGTATGCCGTCATCTCGCGCGCCCTATCGACGGTGCCGGCCGCGGGCGGCCAGGGACCCCACACCCTGCGGCATTCCGCCGCGACGCACTTGCTCGATGGCGGCGCGGACCTGCGGGCCGTCCAGGAGATGCTCGGACACGCGAGCCTCGGCACGACGCAGATCTACACGCACGTGTCGACCGAGAGGCTGCGCGAGAGCTATCGTCTCGCCCATCCGCGCGCCTAGCCTGACCCGCCCGTCGTCGCTTCCCGGGAGGGAACAGTCAGCCCATCGGGAGGAGCACAGCCCGCGGGACCCCGCCTAAGAAGAGCAGCGGGTTCACATACGCGCCATCAATGCGGACGCCGACGTGCACGCAGCCGGCTCCGCAATGGGGACCATCGACAACTGTCCCGACAACCTCACCCCGTTCCACAGGGTCGCCCACTGCGACCGTCGCATCGACGGCCTCGTAGCTGCTCAGCACGCCGTTGGCGTGCTCGATCGTGAGGACCGGCCGATTCACGACGATGCCCGCGAAGCGAACGACGCCGTTCGCCGGCGCCTTCAGCTCGTCCCCGGATCGCGCGCGCACGTCGATCCCGCGGTGGCCCGGCCCGTACGGGGACGCGGGCGCCTCAAAATCTCGATCGATCGCACGAGCATGCTCGACGGGCCACGCCCAGGAACCGTACGCGTCATCGCTCGCTGCGCGCGCGGCGGCCGCGGGCGCATCCGCGAGAATGAGGGTGACGGCGAGCACAAGGGCGAATAACGCCGCGCACGCACGCGCGCCTCTCGCCCTCCCGCGGAACCGACTGCTCGCCCTCATGCCGATATCGTCGCCCACCTCCGTCGCGGTCGTCGCCCGTTCGGCCGATCGGTGGAGGGCGCTGAGCGGGCGAGGGGTGTGGGGGAGAAGCCCTGAATCGGAATGCTAAGATATCCGGAGCATCCCGTGTGTCGGGATGACTACGCGTGCCCATTCGGCCTCCACACCCACCGGTCTTCGCTCGCCAGAGCGTCGCAGGCGTGCGCCGGGCACCAGGAGCGTCGATCAGATGATCGACGCTGATAACCGCGGGTGTCTCGCGACACCAGAAAAGGAGAAACGGCTCATGGCCGTCGTTACCATCCGCCAGCTGCTCGACAGCGGCGTGCACTTCGGGCACCAGACCCGCCGTTGGAACCCGAAGATGAAGCGCTTCATCTTCACCGAGCGTTCCGGCATCTACATCATCGACCTGCAGCAGTCGCTCGCGTACATCGACCGCGCGTACGACTTCGTCAAGGAGACGGTCGCCCACGGCGGCACCATCCTCTTCGTCGGCACCAAGAAGCAGGCTCAGGAGTCCATCGCCGAGCAGGCGACGCGTGTCGGCCAGCCGTACGTGAACGAGCGCTGGCTCGGCGGTCTGCTGACCAACTTCCAGACGGTCTCGAAGCGCCTCGCTCGCATGAAGGAGCTCGAGGAGCTGGACTTCGAGGACTCCTCGAAGTCGGGCTTCACCAAGAAGGAGCTCCTGATCAAGAAGCGCGAGCTCGACAAGCTGCACAAGTCGCTCGGCGGCATCCGCAACCTGACGAAGACTCCGTCGGCGCTCTGGGTCGTCGACACCAAGAAGGAGCACCTCGCGATCGACGAGGCCAAGAAGCTCGGCATCCCCGTCGTCGCGATCCTCGACACCAACTGCGACCCCGACGAGGTCACGTACCCGATCCCGGGCAACGACGACGCCATCCGCTCCGTGAGCCTGCTCACGCGCATCGTCGCGGACGCCGCTGCTGAGGGCCTCATCCAGCGTCACCAGAAGCCTGAGGAAGGCGCCGAGCAGGCCGAGCCGCTCGCCGAGTGGGAGCAGGAGCTCCTCGCAGCCGGCGAGAAGGACGACGCTTCGGCTGAGAAGGCACCGGCTCCCGCCGAGGCCGAGACGACGGATGCTGCCGAGACCGAGGCCCCGGCCGAGGCACCCGCAGCAGACGACGCCAAGTAATCTTCGACCCAAGGAGTTCCACAACAATGGCAAACTTCAGCATTGCCGACCTGAAGGCGCTGCGTGAGCAGCTCGGCACGGGCATGGCCGACACCAAGGCCGCCCTCGTCGAGGCTGACGGCGACGTCGAGAAGGCAACAGAGATTCTGCGTCTCAAGGGCGCGAAGGGCAACGCCAAGCGCGCTGACCGCTCCACGAGCGAGGGCCTCGTGGTCTCTCGCGAGGGCGACGGCCGCGCCGTGCTCATCGAGCTCGCGTGCGAGACCGACTTCGTCGCGAAGAACGAGAAGTTCATCGCTCTCGCCGACAAGGTCGCCGACGCGGCGTTCGCTGCGAGCGCCGGCAGCGTCGAGGAGGCCCTCGCGGCATCCGTCGGCGACGAGACGGTCGGCGACGCGATCAGCAACCAGGCTGCGACCATCGGTGAGAAGCTCGAGCTGCGCCGCGTCGCAAAGCTCGAGGGCGAGAACTTCGCCATCTACCTGCACCGCACGTCGAAGGACCTGCCGCCGCAGATCGGCGTCGTCGTCGCCTACACGGGTGACGACGCCGAGACGGCGCGTGCGATCGCCCAGCACATCGCCATGTTCGACCCGTCGTACCTGAACGTCGAGGACGTTCCGGAGGACATCGTGCAGAAGGAGCGTGACATCGTCACCGAGATCTCGCGCAACGAGGGCAAGCCCGAGGCTGCTCTGCCGAAGATCATCGAAGGCCGTGTCGGCGCGTTCCTCAAGCAGGTCGTGCTCGTTGAGCAGTCCTACGCTCGCGACAACAAGGTTCAGGTCAAGAAGGTCCTTGCGGACGCTGGCCTCACCGTCACCGGCTTCGCCCGGATCAAGGTCGGCGCGTAGCCACGTGCATGAGCCCGGGTCGCGGTTTCCGTGACCCGGGCTCTGCTGTGTGCGCGAGATGCGCGCACCCGCTAGTTTGAATGAGGAAGTCGACCGGAAGGATGCCACGAGACATGTCGGAGAAGAAGCGCAGGGTCCTGCTCAAGCTGTCGGGAGAGGCCTTCGGCGGCGGCCAGCTCGGCGTCAACCCTGACGTCGTGAGCAACATCGCCCGCGAGATCGCGGCAGCCGCGGCGGACGTCGAGATCGCGATCGTCGTCGGCGGCGGCAACTTCTTCCGTGGAGCCCAGCTCTCTGAACGCGGAATGGAGCGCGGCCGCGCCGACTACATGGGCATGCTCGGCACGGTCATGAACGCTCTCGCCCTCCAGGACTTCCTCGAGCAGGCCGGCGCGACCACGCGCGTGCAGTCCGCCATCGAGATGACCCAGGTCGCCGAGCCGTACATCCCGCGGCGCGCCGAGCGACACCTCGAGAAGGGACGCGTCGTCATCTTCGGCGCCGGCGCGGGACTGCCGTACTTCTCCACCGACACGGTGTCCGCCCAGCGTGCTCTCGAGATCGAGGCGGATGTCGTCCTCGTCGCGAAGAACGGCGTCGACGGCGTCTACACCGCGGATCCGCGCCTTGACCCCACGGCGACCCGGATCGACCGGATCACCTATCAGGACGCGCTCCAGCGCGGACTGAAAGTCGTCGATTCGACGGCGTTCAGCCTGTGCATGGACAACCACATGCCCATGCAGGTCTTCGGAATGGAGCCGGCGGGAAACGTCACGAAGGCGCTCCGCGGCAGTGAAATCGGAACGTACGTCAGCAACTAGACTGGGTGAAGCCCACCGACCAGAAGGAGCAAGGCGTGATCGCGGAAGTGTTGAGCGAGACTTCGACGAAGATGGACAAGGCCGTTGACGTGGCGAAGGAGGACTTCGCATCCGTGAGGACGGGACGGGCGAACCCGCAGCTGTTCCAGCGCATTCTCGTGGACTACTACGGAACGCCGACTCCGCTCGCGCAGCTTGCCTCTCTCAACAACACCGAGGCGCGTTCGATCGTGATCACGCCCTACGACAAGTCCGCGCTCAAGGACATCGAGCAGGCGATCCGCGATACCCCGAACCTCGGTGCGAACCCCACGAACGACGGGAACCTCATCCGTGTGACGATGCCCGAACTCACTCAGGAACGCCGCAAGGAATACGTCAAGCTCGTTCGAACGAAGGGTGAGGACGCGAAGGTCGCCATCCGGAACATCCGACGCCGTGCGAAGGATGACCTCGACGCGCTCAAGAGCGAAGTGGGCGACGACGAGGTCTCGCGCGCGGAAAAGGAACTCGAGCAAGTGACGAAGGCGCACACCGACGCTGTCGATGACGCGCTGAAGCGCAAAGAGGCAGAACTCCTCGAGGTGTGATCGTCGTGCCTGTGAATGCCGCTGTCGTGTCAGGGGGCGCGCGTGGCACGAGATGACGCTCCGCAACCGAAGCGCAGCGCCGCCCGACGCAAGCGCGAGGAGCTGCACGCGCAGATCCGCTCGACGCGCGAGGACATCGAACGGCAAGTGCGAGACCAGCGCGAGCGCATCGACCAGGTAAACGAGCGCATCACGGCGCGAACAGGACGCAATCTCGTCCTCGCGATCGGGATCGGCGTCTTCCTCGGCGTCGTGCTCGTCGTGAGCCTCATCTTCGTCAAGATCCTGTTCGCGCTGTTCGCGACGATCCTCGTCGGCTTCACCGCGTTCGAGCTCGTGAGCGCGCTCCGGCGCGTCGGCCGCGTCGTCGACGTGATTCCCGCGGTGGTCTCGGCCGTCGCGATCGTCGGCACGTCGTACTTCTTCGACGCCCCGACCCGAGGCGTCGTCCTCATCGCCGGCGTCGTGCTCGTCGTCGTGTGGCGGCTCATCACCGAGATGGCGTCGCACGCGAAACGCGGCCTCCGCGAGGTCATCAGCGATCTCGCGACAGTCGTGTTCATCCAGCTGTATGTCGCCTGGTTCGCGAGCTTCGCCGTCGTTCTCGTCGCGCAGCCGCAGGGGGAGTGGTGGGCCCTCGCCTTCATCATCCTCGTGGCGAGCGCCGACGTGGGCGCGTATGCGCTCGGGCTGAGTTTCGGGAAGCACCCGATGGCACCGCTCATCAGCCCCAACAAGACGTGGGAGGGCTTCATCGGCGCGGCCGCGTGCAGCGTCATCGCCGGCGTGCTCCTCGCCCTCTTCATGATCCACCAGCCGTGGTGGCTCGGAGTCATCATCGGTCTGCTCATCCTCGGCAGCGCGACCGTGGGCGACCTCACCGAGTCGATGATCAAGCGCGATATGGGGATCAAGGACATGAGCTCATGGCTCCCCGGCCACGGAGGCTTCCTCGACCGGCTCGATTCGATCCTGCCGTCGGCCGTCGTCATGTTCGCCGTGTACTCCATCGTCGTCCCCTGAGTCGCGATTCCCCGTCCGCTGGGACACAATAGGACGGTGGCAAGCCAATTCCCCCTCGTGAAGCACGGCAAGGGCTACGACCGCGACGAGGTCGACGCCTTCCTCGACCGCGCACGCGTCGCGTATGACGGCGACGACTCCGCGGGCATCGACGCGCACAGCATCCGCATGACGGCCTTCGGAATGAAGCGCGGCGGCTATTCACCGAGCCATGTGGATGCTGCGCTCGAACGTCTCGAAGACGCATTCTTCGCGCGCGAGCGCAGCAGGACGCTCGCGAAGGGCGAGCGCTCCACCTG
This sequence comes from Paramicrobacterium humi, assembly GCF_900105715.1. Taxonomy (NCBI): domain Bacteria; kingdom Bacillati; phylum Actinomycetota; class Actinomycetes; order Micrococcales; family Microbacteriaceae; genus Paramicrobacterium; species Paramicrobacterium humi. The sequence continues at coordinate 223,704 of NZ_FNRY01000002.1, forward strand.
GCTCGCCGAGGCCACCGAGACCGCGCAGGTCATCCTCAACCGGCTGGCGAGGCCAAAGGGCGAGCGCTTCCGCCGCGTGCCATTCCTCGCGCAGGGCTACAAGCGCTCCGACGTCGACGCTTTCGCCGACAAGGCGACCCGCTACTTCACCGAGGGCAAGTCGCTGAGCATCGAGCGCGTGCGGACGACGACGTTCGCGAGCGAGCGCGGGGGATACGACGAGGCGCAGGTCGACGTCGTCCTCGACAGCATCGTCGACGTCATGCTCGCCGTCCGGTGACCCGCCCATCGAAGACTGGAACTGTTTGTCGAACGTAAGGTAACATCGTCGTTATCGTGGGAAAGCATGTCGCCAAAATCACGCCCGCAATCCGAGAGGAACGGGGGCCCCGCCAGCGACCCCGAACCCGCCGCACGCTCGTGCTCGGACTCTTCTCCTTCCTCGCCGCATTCGGCTTCATCGCCGTGAACGTCGTCGACCCGTACTCGGGCGCGACGGCGTCGCCGTACTTCCAGATGGCCACGACCGAGCAGGGTGCCGCGCAGAGCATGGTCGTCGCGGGGTCGTACGAGACCGCGGTCGCCCGCGACGGGTACGACGCCTACGTCAAGGAGAAGCCGAAGCCCAAGCCCAAGCCGGTCGAGAAGACGACAACGCGCAGCTCCGGCTCTTCGGCCGCACCGGTGGCGGGAACTCCGGATCCCGGCTCCGCCAAGGCGATCGCTTACGACATGGTCATGGCCCGCGGTTGGGGAACCGACCAGTACAACTGCCTCGTCTCCTTGTGGCAGCGCGAGTCGGGCTGGAACGTGTACGCCCACAACGGGGGCTCCGGCGCCTACGGCATCCCCCAAGCGCTCCCCGGGAGCAAGATGGCGTCGGCGGGCCCGGACTGGCAGTCCAATCCGGCGACCCAGATCAGCTGGGGCCTCGGCTACATCAGCGGCCGCTACGGCTCGCCGTGCGGCGCATGGAGCCACTCGCAGGCCACGGGCTGGTACTGACCCCCGCGTGCAGCGCGGAGTGGACTCGTATGCCGCGAAGCAACAGGCCCAGGGGGCGACGACGTGCGCCCGCAGCCGAGCCCGATGACCTGAGCCGGCTGCTCTCCGGCTGGAAGCGCACCGAGACCCGTCGCGGGATCGCGTGGAACGTCCAGCCCATCTCCGCCGACCGGGCGCTCAAGGACTACGTCTGTCCCGGCTGCGGCGGCGCTGTCAGCATCGGAACCGCCCACCTCGTCACCTGGCGCGCCGACGGCGTCCTCGGCGAAGCCGCGGACCTGGCCGCTCGCCGACACTGGCACACGCACTGCTGGAGCATCTCATGAGCACCCCGATCCGCGGCGGCATCGTCCTGCCCGCTCACCGTGAAGACATCACTCTGCGCACCGAAGACGGCCTGACCCTCGTCGGGGAACTCGCCCTCCCGGCCGAGACCGAACCGGTGGCGACGCTGCTCACGCTTCACCCGCTGCCGCCCGGCGGCGGGTTCATGGACTCGCACATTCTCAAGAAGGCGGCGGCGCGCCTTCCCGCTCTCGCCGATCTCGCCGTGCTGCGGTTCAACACGCGCGGCACGACCTCGCCGCGCGGCACGAGCGAGGGCAGCTTCGGCGATGGAATCGACGAAGAGGCCGACCTCGCCGCCGCCGTTGATTTCGTCTCCTCTCGCGGCCTGCCGAACGTCTGGCTGCTCGGCTGGTCCTTCGGCACCGAGATCGCGCTGAAGTACGGTCGGCAGCATCCGATCGAGGGCGCCATTCTGCTCTCTCCTCCGCTGCACCGCACGTCCGACGACGAGGTGGCCGCGTGGGCCGGCGACCGCCGACGCCTCGTCATCGTCGTTCCTGAACTCGACGACTATCTGAGACCGGACGAGGCCCGTGAGCGATTCTCCGCCGTGCCCGACGCCACGCTCATTCCCGTGGAGAACGGTCGCCACCTCTGGGTGGGGGAGAACCAGACCCGGCGCGTGCTGACCGAGGTGCTGAACGTCGTGAACCCGGACGCGCTGCCGATGCCGACCGAATGGGACGGCCCCGTGGAGAACGGCTAGAGCTCGTTCTGCCGCGGCACGACCACCTGTTTGATGATCAGCAGGATGGACGCGGCCGTCGGGATGGCGATGAGCGCGCCGAGCAGCCCGAGGAGCGCACCGCCCGCGAGCGCGGCGATGACGACGACGGAGCCGGGAACAGAGACCGCTCGCCGCATGATGTTCGGGCTGATCAGGTACGCCTCGATCTGCATGTAGACCAGGTAGTAGATGCCCGCGACAAGAGCGGTGAACGGCGTCCCGAGGCCGGGGATCAGACACACGAGCGTGATGATGATCGAACCGGACAGCGTGCCGACGAGCGGGATCATCGACGCGATGAACGCGATGACGGCGAGCACGGGCGGGAACGGCGCCTGGATTATCGACAGGAAGATGAACGAAAGGATCCCGTTGCACGCGGCGATGCTCGTCTGTCCGATGACGTAGTGGCCGATCGAGTCCGTGATCTGCTCGCTCAGATCCGCGAAGCGCGCCCGCTTCGTGGCCGGAACCAAGAGGTACATGGCTCGACGCATCGACGGCAGCGACGCCGTGAAGTACAGCGTGAGGATCAGGATGATGAGGGCGCCGAACAGGAACGTTCCGATCGAGATCGCCACATTGAGGATGCCGCTGGAGAGGTTCGACACGTTTCCGGCATCCGTCAGCCACGTCGCCGCGCTGTTGATGATGTCGTCGAACGGGATGAAGGGGAACTGCTGCTCGAGGTACTGGAGCAGCGTCAGGTCACCGATCTGCCGCTGAATCTGCGGAATCAGGGCGACGAGCTTGCCGACCTGGTCGACGATTATCGGCACCACCATCCAGATGATCCCCGCAAACAGCGCAAGAACGCACACCATGACGGTGAGAAGCGCGGCCCAGCGCGGAAAGCTCTTCTTCTCAAGCCAGGACACGATGGGATCGAGTCCGAGAGCGATGAACAGGGCGGCGCCGATGTAGACGAGGATCGTCGAGAGGGACACGACGGAAGTGATGATCAGCAGGCCGACTCCGACGCCGAGTGTGCCGATGAGCCCGACTCGGAACGCGTTCTGGATCTTCACCGAACTCCCCTCATAACCGTGTCCCTCATCTTAGACAGTGCGGGCCGCGATTCCCGGCACTGGCTCGCTGCGCCGCTTAGCGCGTTTTCAGGGTCGTCCGCTAACCTGAATCGTCTGTATCCGTCATCGCCACGCCCAGGACCACGAATGATCGGGCGCCTTGCCCGCCGGCTGTGACGCAGGAGGAAATGTAGTGCGATTCGTTCTGGCCATTGCCGCGTTCGTCGTGGCAGCCGCCATGATCGTCCTCGGTATCGCGCAGCGGACGGTGTTCCTGCCTCCGGCCGCGGTCTCGTACGAGGTCACCGTCAAGGGAGACCTGCCGTACACCGTCATCGACGGTTCGACAATGACGGCGCTTCCCGGGAAACAGTCCGTCACGGCGACCGGGAGCGACACCGTGTTCGTCGGATACGGGCGCACGGCCGACGTGAAGGCCTGGCTCGGCGACGACTCCTACGCCACAGTCAGCTTCAACGCCGACAAGAGCCGGCTCGTGAGCAAGGAGCACGCGGCGAAGGCGGACAAGGATGCCGCCGAGCCGACGCCGAGCGAGACGCCCGCCGCGAACGACGAGGACGGCGGCGACACGTCCCAGAAGGCGGCCGCCGAGGCGGCGAATCCCGCCGGTTCCGACCTGTGGCTCATGGAGAACGTCGAAGACGACGCCGTCATCGCTCCCATGAACATTCCCGACGGCGTGAGCGTGCTCATCGCCTCGGACGGCGCGCACCCCGCGCCCGCCACCCTCAAGCTCACCTGGCCGAGCGACAACTCGACGCCGTGGGCGGGGCCGCTCATCGTCGGCGGCATCCTCATGCTGCTCGTGGGGCTGTGGCTGTACCTGCTCGGCATCAACCATCTGCGGCGCTCGCGCGGTCCACGCCGCAAGGGGATCGAGAGCGGCCCGAAGCGGCGCCGGCTCGGTCGGGGTCGCCCGCAGCCCGCTGCGATAACCGGTTCAAAGCGACGATCTCTCGGGCGGCTCCGCGTCGCCGTGATTCCCGCGCTGCTCGTCGGGGCGATGGGGCTGTCCGGATGTTCGCAAGCGTTCTGGCCCGACCTCACCCCCGACGAGTCGGTGAGCGCCACGCCCACTCCGACGGCGACGGCCGCGGGGGAGCCCGCACCGCAGCCTGCTGTGACCGTGCCGCAGCTCGAGCGGATCATGGCGCGCATCTCCTCAGTCACGACAGAGGCGGACAGTGCTCGCGACAGCGATCTCATCAAGACGCGCTTCGCGGGCGCGGCGCTCGAGGAGCGCCTCGCGAACTACAGCATCCGTGACAAGATCTCCGACTACGGGGCGCCCGCGCCCATCCCACCGGGCCCGTTGTCCATCACGCTGCCCAAGGCGACGGACGCGTGGCCCCGCACGGTCATCGCAATGGTGAAGAGCGATGATGCGGCCGTCGCGCCGACCGTGGTCGTGCTCAAGCAGGCGACGCCGCGGGAGAACTACAAGGTCGAGTACACCCAACGCCTCGAGGCCGACGCGGTCGTTCCTGAGCTCGCGCCCGCGAGCGTCGGCGCGGCGTTCATCCAGCCCGATTCCGCATGGCTGACGATCGCGCCGGACAAGGTCGCAGGCGCGTACGCCGACATCGTCGCGCATGGCGCCGACAGCGAGTTCGCACCGCTGTTCGACACGAGCAACGACACGCTGCTCGCCGCGATCACCGCCGACCGGGAGAAGAAGAAGAAGGACCTGCCCGACACGGCATCGATCAGCTTCGAGGCGAAGGCGGGCTCCGCCGAGCCGCTCTCGCTCGCGACGCTCAATTCGGGCGCGCTCGTCGCCGTCGACATGAACGAGGTCGAGACGGTGAAGCCCAGTCAGAACGGCGCCGTCGTGAAGTTCCCCGGCACCGCGATGGCGGCCCTCGTGGGACTCGACGAGACAGCGAAGGGCGTGCAGACCAGCTATTCTGATCAATTGTTGTTCTACGTCCCGCCGGCGGGATCTGACGAGAAGGCCACTCTTCTCGGGTTCAGCCAGGGACTTGTGAGTGCATCGGAGTTGAAGTGAGCGACATCACACCGGGCGCCGGAATGCGCGGCGCCGTCGACCTGTCCAGCCTGACGACGCCCGCGGCGCAGAACCCCCAGCCTGGTGCAGCCCAGCCCGGCGGCGTTCAGCCCGATGCGCAGGCGCTGACGGTGCCGGCTCTCGTTCTCGACGGCACCGACCAGTCGATCGAGCAGTTCGTCGAACTCTCGATGCAGGTTCCCGTGCTCGTCGACTTGTGGGCCGAGTGGTGCGGTCCGTGCAAGCAGCTCACGCCGATTCTCGAAAAGGTCGTCGGCGAGTTCGGCGGCCGCATCGTTCTCATGAAGGTCGACGTCGACACGAACCCGCAACTGGCCCGCGTGTTCCAGGCCCAGTCGATCCCGACCGTCGGCATGCTTCTCGCCGGCCGACCCATGCAGGTGTTCCAGGGGGCGGTGCCCGAGGCGCAAGTGCGTCAGGTGCTCGAGCAGGTGCTTGAGATCGCCAAGCAGAATGGTGTGACCGGCACGGTGCAGGTCGAAGGCGCCCCGGAAGCCGCGACGGAGGCTCCCGCCGAGCCGCCGCTTCCGCCGCTGCATCAGGAGGCGCTCGAAGCGATCGAGCGTGGTGACTACGACGCCGCCGTGCACGCCTACGACACGGCCATCGCTCAAAACCCGAAAGACGACGAGGCGCGCGCCGGACGCGCGCAGGTGCGACTGCTCGTACGCCTCGGCGGTCAGACCCTCGACGAGATCCGCTCCCGTGCGGCGGCGGAGCCCGGCGACGTTGACGCGCAGCTCGCCGTCGCCGACCTTGACGTGTCCGGCGGTCACATTGACGACGGCTTCGACCGGCTGCTCACGCTGTACCCCTCGCTCGACGACGACGCGCAGAACCGCGTGCGGGAACGGCTCCTCGAACTGTTCCAGGTGGTGGGGGAGGATCCGCGTGTGACGAAGGCACGGGGACGCCTCGCGAATCTGCTCTTCTAGAGCGTCACGATCGGCGACGCAGCCACAGCGCGCCGAGGGGCGGCAGAGTCAGCTCCGCCGACGCCGGGCGGCCCGCCCACGGGCGGTCTTCGGCGCGCACGACGCCAAGATTGCCCACGCCAGAGCCGCCGAAGTCGGCGGCATCCGTATTGAGGATCTCGTCCCACTCGCCCGCGTGAGGGAGCCCGACGCGATACGGCCCGACCGGTATTCCCGAGAAGTTGACGAGAATGGCGATCTCGCCGCCTGCGCTGTCGCGCCGGAGGAACGCGACGACGCTGTGCTCGGAGTCGCCGCCGTCGATCCACTCGAAGCCGGCCGGGTCGTTGTCGAGTTCCCAGAGCGCCGGATTGCCGCGGTACACGCGGTTCAATTGCACGACGATGTCGAAGAGCCCCTTGTGCGCCGGCTGGTCGAGGATCCACCAGTCGAGCCCGCGAGCCTCTGACCACTCCGATGGCTGCCCGAACTCCTGTCCCATGAACAGCAGCTGCTTGCCCGGATGCGACCACATGAACGCCAGGTACGCGCGCATGTTCGCGAGCTTCTGCCAATGGTCTCCGGGCATCTTCTGCAGCAGTGAGCCCTTGCCGTGAACCACTTCGTCATGGCTGATGGGCAGGAGATAGTTCTCGCTGAACGCGTAGAGGAACGAGAACGTGATCTCGTTGTGGTGATACGAGCGGTACATGGGGTCCTCGTGCATGTACTGCAGCGAGTCGTGCATCCAGCCCATGTTCCACTTGAGCCCGAACCCGAGGCCGCCTGCCGAGGTCGGGGCGGTGACGCCGCTCCAGTTCGTCGACTCCTCGGCGATCATGACGATGCCCGGGTTGCGGCGGTACGCCGTCGCGTTTGCCTCCTGCAGGAAGCTGATCGCCTCGAGGTTCTCGTTTCCGCCGTGCTGATTCGGCAGCCACTGCCCGGGTTCGCGGGAGTAGTCGAGATACAGCATCGACGCGACGGCGTCCACGCGCAGCCCGTCGACGTGGAACTCCTCGAGCCAGTACAGCGCGTTGGCGACGAGGAAGTTCCGCACTTCGGGGCGGCCGAAGTCGAAGATGTACGTTCCCCAGTCCTTGTGCTCGCCGCGCCGCGGATCGGGATGCTCGTACAGCGGCTCGCCGTCGAAGCGAGCGAGCGCCCACTCGTCGGTCGCGAAATGCCCGGGCACCCAGTCCATGATCACGCCGATGCCGGCGCGGTGCAGCCGGTCGATGAGATAGCGCAGGTCGTCGGGCGCGCCGAAGCGGCTCGTCGGCGCATAGTATCCCGTCACCTGGTAGCCCCACGAGCCGCCGAAGGGGTGTTCGGCAAGGGGAAGGAACTCGACGTGCGTGAAGCCGAGCTCGCCGACGTACTCGATGAGATGGTCGGCGAGCTCCCGATAGCCGAACCCCGGCCGCCAGGAGCCGAGGTGCACTTCGTACACGCTCAACGGCCCCGTGTGCGGGTCTGCTGAGGCGCGACGCTGCAGCCACGCGCCGTCGCCCCACTCATGACCGCTCGTCGTCACTATCGACGCGGTGCTGCCCTCGGTCTCTGCGAACCGCGCCATCGGGTCGGCCCGGCGGACCCAGCCGCCGACGCCGAGAATCTCGAACTTGTACAGGGCACCGTCGCCCACACCGGGCACGAACAGCTCCCACACCCCTGAAGAGCCGAGCCGGCGCATGGGGTACGCCGCGCCGTCCCATGAATTGAACGTGCCGACAACGCGCACTCCGCGCGCATTCGGCGCCCACACCGTGAAGGCGGTACCGGCGACGTCGCGTTCGAAACCCACGACGGTGCGCGTGTGGGCGCCGAGCGCGCGCCACAGCTCCTCGTGCCGCCCTTCGCCGATCAGGTGCAGGTCGAGCTCCCCGATCGTCGGCAGGAACCGGTACGGGTCATCGGCGATCCAGCGGCCGCCGTCCTCGTAGGCGGCCTCGATGCGGTAGTCGCAGAGGCCAGCGACGTGGAAGCCCTCCCAGATGCCGCCGTAGACGTGGTGCAGTTCCACGCGCGCCGTGTTGTCGAGCACCGCGACGACGCGCTTCGCGAGCGGGCGGAACGCGCGCACGACCGTGAGCGGATCGCCGACTTCGCTGCCGCCGACCGGATGCTGGCCGAGCACGGCGTGCGGATCGGTGTGCGTGCCCGCGACGACGGCCGCGAGCGCCGCTTCGTCGGCCCGCGGCAGATCGATGCGGTCGCCGACCGAGTGCGGAGCATCAGACGTCATCGGGGGCCTCCACGATCTCGAGAATGTGCACCGGTGTTGTGAACGCGTCGAGCTTCACGTACTGGTGCTCGGTCCAGGTCCATTCGGCGCCGGTGATGAGCTCGCGCACGTGGAACGCGGCCCCGGGAGCGAGGCCGAGCGCGGCGGCATCCAAGTGAATCGTCGTCTCCCTCACGGAGTGCGGATCCACATTCGCGACGACGATGACGGTGTCGGGCCGTCCTGTGGTCGTGAACTCGCCCGCGAGGTGCTTCGAGTAGACGAGGATCGCGTCGTCCTCGCTGTGGTGCAGCACGAGGTTGCGCAGCTGGCCGAGAGCGGGGTGCGAGCGACGGATGCCGTTGAGGATGCCGAGCAACAGCGCGAGCGAGCGATCTTCCGCTTCGGCGGCCGCGAAATCGCGCGGCTTGTACTCGTACTTCTCGTTGTCGATGTTCTCTTCCGAGCCGGGCCGTGCGACGTTCTCGAACAGCTCGAAGCCGGAGTACACGCCCCACAGCGGTGCCGCGGTCGCGGCGATAGCGGCGCGGATCGTGTACGCGGCCGGGCCGCCGAACTGCAGGTACTCGGTCAGGATATCGGGAGTGTTCACAAACAGGTTCGGGCGCAGGTAGTCGGCCGTCTCCGCGCTGATCGAGGTGAGGAACTCCTCGAGCTCCTGCTTGGTGTTGCGCCACGTGAAGTAGCTGTAGCTCTGCTGGAACCCGACTTTCGCGAGCGTGCGCATCATCGCGGGCCTCGTGAACGCTTCGGCGAGGAACACGACGTCGGGGTCCGTCGCCGTCACCTCCGCGATGAGCCACTCCCAGAACGCCACGGGCTTCGTGTGCGGATTGTCGACGCGGAAGATGCGCACTCCGAACGAGATCCAGTGCCGCACGATGCGCAGCACCTCCGCGCGAATGCCGTCGGGGTCGTTGTCGAAGTTGACGGGGTAGATGTCCTGGTACTTCTTCGGCGGGTTCTCGGCGTACGCGATCGTGCCGTCGGGAAGCGTCGTGAACCACTCCGGGTGCTCCGTCACCCACGGGTGATCGGGCGAGGCCTGCAGGGCGAGGTCGAGGGCGATCTCGAGCCCGAGCGACCTCGCCCTGGCCAGGAACGCGGCGAAGTCCTTCTTGGTGCCGAGATCGGGGTGGATGCTGTCGTGCCCGCCCTCCGCGGAGCCGATCGCCCACGGCGAGCCCGGGTCGTTCGGCCCCGCGTCGAGCGTGTTGTTCGGGCCCTTGCGGAACGCGCGCCCGATCGGGTGGATCGGCGGAAGGTACACGACGTCGAAGCCCATCGCGGCCACGGCCGGCAGCCGCTTCGCCGCCGTGCGGAAGGTTCCGGAACTCCACGAGCCGTCGCGACGCTTCTTCGCTCCCTCGCTGCGCGGGAAGAACTCGTACCAGGAGCCGACGCCCGCGCGGGAGCGCTCAACTCGCAGCGGCATCGTCTCGGTCTCGGCGTGCAGCGTGAACATCGGGCGCTCCGCCGCGATCTGCGCGAGCCGGGCGTCATCGACGAGCGCGCGCCGGTCGGCGTCGGGCCTCGCGAGCTCGGTCGCGCACGCGGTGAGATAGCGACGCTCGGCCGCCGGCCGCGAACGATCGGATGCCGCTGCCGTGAGCAGCTCACGGCCCATCGCGTACATGAGCTCAACGTCGACGCCCGCGTCGATCTTCGTCGCGGCATTGTGCGCCCACGTCGCGAACTCGTCGCCGTATCCCTCGAAGCGGAACGACCACGAGCCCGCGCGATCGGGCTGGGCGAGGACGCGCCAGCGGTCGGTTCCGGGCGCCGCCTCCGCGAGAGGCAGAACACGGCTCTCCCCGTCAGGGTCCGTCAGCACGAGCCGCACGCCGATCGCGTCGTGACCCTCCCGGAACGCCGTCACCTCGAACGGGACGACCTCCCCGGCGAACGCCTTCGCGGGCCACCTCCCGCAGTCGACGACGGGAGAAGCTCCGAGCAGAGGAATGCGTCCGATCTGTTCCACATCTTGACCGTACCGGCTCGAGCCGCCATCGACCAGAGCGGCGACGCGGGCGGCGTGCTTCTCAGCCGGCGATGGGCGCGACGCGCGCTCGCGTCAGCGCGACGAGCTGCTGCGGGTCGAGCTCGATGTCCAATCCGCGGCGTCCCCCGGAGACGAGGATCGTCTCGTGCTCGATCGCCGAGGCGTCGAGCACCGTCGGAAGCGCGGTCTTCTGCCCGATGGGGCTGATCCCGCCGACGACATATCCGGTCTTGCGCTCGGCCTCCCGCGGGTCGGCCAACACCGCGCGCTTGCCTCCGACGGCCGCCGCGAGGGCTTTGAGCGAGAGCTTGCCCGCGACCGGCACGATGCCGACGACGAGGCGCGCGTCCACGTCGCACAGCAGCGTCTTGAAGACGCGCTCGGCCTCGATTCCGAGCTTGTCCGCCGCTTCGAGCCCGAACGAGCCCGCCGACGGGTCGTGTTCGTAGCCGCGCAGCGTGAACGGGATGCCCGCCTTCGTCAGCGCGGCAGTCGCCGGTGTTCCGGTCGACGCTCGCGCTCGCTTCGGGCTCACGACTCGACGGCGCCGGCGGAGCGGTGCACGCGGAACAGCGACATCGACGCGGGAGCGATTCCGATGACATCGCCCGGCGTGCGCGTCTCCGGGTCGGCTCTCGGCCGGTCGTCGGCGCTGCTCCAGAGGTGCTCGTACCGGTTGATGCGGTCAAGGCGCGGCAGCGTGACGACGCCGGGGATCTCGTTGCCGTGCACGACGAGCAGCACGCTGTTGACCTTCTCCTCGCCGTACGGCGTCGACGTCGCGAGGTACTGCAGGGTGCGCTGCCGGCCGTCCTGCCAGTCCTCTTCGCTCATCGTGTTGCCGAGACTGTCGAACCACGTCATGGTGCTCGAGCCGGGGACCTTCTCGTCCGCACGCGCGAACTTCTGCGGCCGCAGCGCGAGGTTCTCGTGCCGAAGGGTGATGAGGCGGCGCGCGTGCGCAAGCAGGTCGTCCTGCCACTGATCGCGCTGGTACGGCAGCCAGGTGAGCGGGGAATCGTGGCAGTACGGGTTATTGTTTCCCTCTTGTGAGCGGCCGAACTCGTCGCCCGCCGTGATCATCGGCACTCCGGACGACAGCAGCAGTGTCGCGAGCAGGTTGCGCATCGCCTTACGACGCACCCACTGGATCTCGCGATCGCCCGTCGGGCCTTCGACGCCGTGGTTGAACGAGAGGTTGTTGTCGGTGCCGTCCGCGCCGTCTTCCTTGTTGGCCTCGTTGTGCTTGACGTCATACGAGACGAGATCGGCGAGGGTGAAGCCGTCGTGGGCGCTGATGAAGTTGACGGATGCCAGCGGGCCGCGCTCCGCCGAGAACGTGTTCGACGAGCCGGCCAACCGCGTCGCGAAGCCGCCGATGCCGACGGGCGCGCGGCCCGTCTGCCGGGCGTAGGCGATATCGGTGAGCCAGAACGACCGCGCCCGGTTGCGGAACTTGTCGTTCCACTCCGACCAGCCGTCGGGGAAGTTTCCGGTCTGCCAGCCACCGACGCCGACATCCCACGGTTCGGCGATGAGCTTCGAGGCGCTGAGCACCGGGTCCGCGCTGATCGCGGCGAGCAGCGGGTGCTCCCGAGAGTACTCGTGATGCTCACCGCGCCCGAGCGCCGTCGCGAGATCGAAGCGGAAGCCGTCGACCTGCAGCTCCGTCGCCCAGTAGCGCAGCGAGTCCAGCACGAGTTGCGCCGCAGCAGGGGTCGACGTGTTGAGCGTGTTGCCGACACCCGTCGTGTCGATGTACTCGCAGTCCTCGCCCTGGCGGTAGTAGGAGGCGTCGTCGATGCCCCGCAGGCTCAGCGTGGGCCCCTTGGGCCCTTCCTCCGCCGTGTGGTTGTAGACGACGTCGAGAATGACCTCGAGCTCTGCCTCATGCAGCCGCCGCACCATCTGCTTGAACTCGCGCAGCACCGCCGAGGGGCCTTCGGCGCGCGCGGACTCGCTCGCATACGCCGGGTGGGGGGCGAAGAACGCGAGAGTGTTGTACCCCCAGTAGTTCGCCAGCTCGTTCTCGAGCAGGCGTTGCTCCGAGCGGAACGCCTGAACGGGCAGCAGCTCGATGCTCGTCACGCCAAGGTTCTTCAGTCTCGCTATGGACTCGTCGTGGGCGAGGCCAGCGTAGGTTCCCCGCAGCTCCTCCGGAATGGCGCGGTTCTGCTTCGAGTACCCCTTGACGTGCGTCTCGTAGATGATGGTGTCCTGGAGTGCGATGCGCGGTTTCGGGATCTCGCCCCAGTCGAAGGACTCGTCGACGGCGACGGAGCGGTACCCGCCGTCGCCGTCCGAGACGACGCCTTTCGCGTACGGGTCAAGCAGGACGACGCTGGGGTCGAAACGCCCGTTCTCGCCGGCGACGCGGAAGCCGTAGCCGGTCCCGGGGCGCAGCGCGCTCGAGTGCGCCATCCACACGTCGCCGTCGCCGCGCTCCATCGGCACCCGTTGCTCGTCGTCGCCGAAGACCACGAGCTCGATGCTCGTCGCGTTGTGCGACCACACGCTCACGGCGCCGCCGTCGTCCGTCAGCTGAAGCCCGAGGGGGAGAAGGGTTTCGGCTGTCATCATGGGCTCTAGAGTAGTGGGAGAAGGTTGAGGAGACGGCGCGTGCGCCGTGCAGCGGGAGGAACGATCGTGAGCGTGTATCTCGACCACGCTGCGACGACGCCGATGCGCGCTGAAGCGCTGACAGCATACACCGACGCGCTCCGGCTCGTCGGGAATCCCGCCTCCATCCACTCGAGCGGACAGCGCGCCAAGCAGCTGCTCGAGGAATCCCGCGAGGTCATCGCCGCCTCCCTCGGCTGCGACTCCATCGAGGCGATCCTCACGTCGGGCGGGACGGAGTCGATAAATCTGGCGCTCAAGGGACTGTACTGGAAGCGGAACGCCGCCGGCGACCGTCCCGTCGTGCTCGCGCCGGGCGGAGAGCATCACGCGACGATCGACACTCTCGAGTGGCTCGCCGCGCACGACGGCGCCGACATGCGCTGGATGCCGCTCGACGCCGACGGCGCGCTGCGTCCCGAGGTCTTCGAGGCCGCGCTCGCCGAGGCCGGCGACCGCGCGGCGCTTGCGACGGTCATTCTCGCGAACAACGAGGTGGGCACGATCCAACCCGTCGCGGCGCTCAGCCGCGTCGCGGCCGCTCACGGGGTTCCCCTCCACGTCGACGCCGTCGCCGCCTACGGGCACGTGCCGATCGACGTCGCTCGGCTGCGGGCCGAGAGCAGATCGGCGGGCGAGGCCGGTCTCGTCGCCCTGAGCGTCTCGGCGCACAAGATCGGAGGACCGGTCGGCGTCGGCGCGCTCTACCTCGCGCGCACGGCGGTCATCGAGCCGCTCCTGCACGGCGGAGGGCAGCAGCGGCAAGTGCGCTCGGGCACGCAAGACGTCGCGGGCGGCATCGCCTTCGCCGCGGCGGCGCGCGTCGCGACAGCGGAACTCGACGCAGAGTCGCGGCGGCTCCGCGCGCTGCGGAACAGGCTCGTCGAGGGCGTGCGGCAGCGGGTCCCGGATGCCGTCCTCAACGGCCCCGCCGACGATGCGCGGCTGCCGGGCAACGCGCACTTCAGCTTCCCCGGCTGCGAGGGGGACTCGCTCCTGTTCCTGCTCGACATGGCCGGAGTCGCCGTATCGACCGGGTCGGCGTGCCAGGCCGGCATCCCCGAGCCCTCGCACGTGCTGCGCGCCATGGGCAGAAGCGAGACCGAGGCGAGGGGAGCGCTCCGCATCACGATGGGGCACACGACAACGGACGCCGACGTCGACGCTTTCCTCGATGCGCTTCCCGGCGCGTACCGGCAGGCGGCGAAGGCCGGCTTCGCCGACCGGGACGTCCCGCGCCGCTGACGTCCAGCCTCGCCGACCTACACTGGAACGATGAAGGTTCTCGCTGCCATGTCCGGAGGAGTCGACTCCGCCGTCGCCGCTGCCCGCGCCGTGGAGGCCGGCCACGAGGTCGTCGGCGTGCACCTTGCGCTCAGCCGCATGCCCGGCACGCTGCGCACGGGAAGCCGCGGCTGCTGCACGATCGAGGACTCGATGGACGCCCAGCGCGCGGCGAACATGATCGGCATCCCGTACTACGTCTGGGACTTCTCGGAGCGGTTCAAGCTCGACGTCGTCGACGATTTCATCGCCGAGTACGCGGCGGGGCGCACCCCGAACCCGTGCATGCGGTGCAACGAGAAGATCAAGTTCGCCGCCCTGCTCGAGAAAGCGCTCGACCTCGGCTTCGACGCCGTGTGCACGGGCCACTACGCCGACATCCGCGTCGACGACGACGGAAATCGCGAACTGCACCGCGCGAGCGCGTGGGCGAAGGACCAGTCATACGTGCTCGGCGTGCTCACCGCCGAGCAGCTCGAGCACGCGATGTTCCCGCTCGGCGACACGCCATCGAAGGCCCTCGTGCGCGAGGAGGCCGCGCGCCGCGGCTTCACTGTCGCGAGCAAGCCCGACAGCCACGACATCTGCTTCATCCCCGACGGCGATACGAAGGGCTGGCTCGCCGAGCACGTGGGCAGCAAGGACGGCGAAATCCTCGACCGGGAGGGCAACGTCGTCGGCAGCCACGAGGGCGCCCACGCCTACACGGTTGGGCAGCGCCGCGGCCTCAACCTCGGCGTCCCCGCGCCGGACGGGCGGCCGCGCTTCGTTCTCGAGGTCAAGCCGCGCACGAACGAGGTCGTCGTCGGCCCGAAGGAGGCGCTCGCGATCGCGGAGATCGCCGGGCACCGCTTCAGCTGGGCGGGCCTCGCGCCGCGGCATCCGGAATCCGAGTTCGCGTGCGAGGTGCAGATCCGTGCGCACGCCGATCCCGTCGCCGCGATCGGGGTCGTGCGGGATGATGAGCACGGGCAGCCCGAGTTCACCGTGCGACCGGAGACGCCGCTCGACGGCGTCGCGCCGGGACAGACCGCTGTTGTCTATGTGGGAACCCGCGTGCTCGGCCAGTTCACGATCGATCGCACGGTCAGCGCCGTTCCGGTCGGCGCGTAGCAGCGCTCAGCGGGCGTTGCGCGCCATGGCGGCGGCCTCGAGAAGCGCCTCCGCGATCGACGCCTCGCGCGCCGGCTCGTAGCGCTCCTGCGGCACCGCCACGGTCATCGCGAGAGAGGGCTCACGCGCGATGCACGCGCCGAGCGCGACGACGCCCGGTTCGCTCTCGCCCACGTTCACCGCGTAGCCCGTCTCGCGGACCCGCCGGAGTTCGGTGCGCAGCCTGTCGAGGGACTTCGGCTTCTCGCCCCGCCACGGCGGCAGTCCCGTCGGATAAAGCGCCGCGATGGACGCATCGCCCAGATCCGCGAGAATCGCCTTGCCGCCCGAGGTCGTGAACGCGGGAGCGCGAGAGCCGATGCGCAGCCCGATCCGCAAGAACTGGTGCCCTTCGATGCCATCGAGGAAGCGCACGTCGGGGCCCGTGAGGATCTGCAGGTGCACCGTCTCGGCGACCTTCTCGGCAAGACGCTCGAGGCTCGGCCGGAACTGCTTCACGATCGAACGCAGCTGATTTCCGTCGGTGCGCTGCCCGTTGAGCTTCGGACCCGGGTGGTACAGCCGCTTCTCGCCCTGTTCCACGAACCCGCGGTGCGTCATGGTGGTCAGCAGCCGGTGCGCCGTCGACGGCGCGACGGACAGCTCATGTGCCGCATCCGTGACGCTCAGCGTGCCACGCTCGGTGAGCAGATCGAGGAGCGCCATCGCCCTGTCGACCGCCTCGACCCGATACGGATCAGAATTCTGCGCCACAGAATCACTGTAACGCACGAGGACCCGGCGGCGGCAGACCTGATAAGGGGCGGCGGAGCCGCAAGCCCCTGCCGGCGTCGGCGGCTGCTTCTAAGCTTGGAGCGTGACAGAAGCCAGCGAACTGACTCGAGAGCAGGCCTCGGCGGAGGTCGAGCAGCTCACCTCGCGCATCCTCGAGCTGCGCGACGCCTACTACGAGCGCGACACGTCGCTCGTCTCCGACGCCGAGTACGACGCCATGATGCGCCGGCTCGAGCAGATCGAGCGCATGTTCCCCGAGCTGCAGGGCCAGGACAGTCCCACGCAGACCGTCGGCGGGCGCGCCGAGACGACGCTGTTCGCGCCCGTGACGCACGTGGAGCGGATGCTGAGCCTCGACAACGTCTTCAGCGACGACGAACTGCGGGCGTGGGCGGAGCGCACCGAGCGGGCCGCCGGTCGCGGCATCCACTATCTCTCCGAGCTCAAGATCGACGGACTGGCCGTGAACCTGCTGTACGAGAACGGCCGGCTCGTGACCGCCGCGACCCGCGGTGACGGCGTCGTGGGCGAGGACGTCACCGAGAACGTGCGCCACATCCACTCCATCCCGAGACGGCTTTCCGGTGAGGGCCACCCCGAACGCGTCGAGGCGCGCGGGGAGATCTTCTTCCCCGTGGAGGCGTTCCGCGAACTCAACGAGAAGCAGCTCGCCGCGGGGGAGAAGGTGTTCGCGAACCCGCGCAACGCGGCGAGCGGCAGCCTGCGGCAGAAGGCGGAAGGGAAGTCGCCCGCTCAACTCGAGCTCATGCGCGACCGACTGTCTCGGCTGCGGATGCTCGTGCACGGCATCGGCGCCTGGCCGAACCCGCCCGTGTCGAGCCAGTCGGAGATCTACGACCTGCTCGCCGGCTGGGGGCTGCCCACCTCGAGCCACTACCGGGTCTTCGACAGCATCGACGGAGTCATCGGCTACGTGCACCACTACGGCGAGAACCGCGCGAGTGTCGAGCACGAGATCGACGGCATTGTCGTCAAGGTCGACGAGCTCGCTCTGCACGACGAGCTCGGCGCCACAAGCCGGGCGCCGCGCTGGGCGACCGCCTTCAAATATCCGCCGGAGCAGGTCAACACACCGCTGCTCGACATCGTCGTGAGCGTCGGGCGCACGGGGCGGGCGACGCCGTACGCGGTCGTGGAGCCCGTGCGCGTCGCCGGGTCCACGGTGAGCCAGGCGACGCTGCACAACCAGGACGTCGTGAAGGCGAAGGGCGTGCTGATCGGAGACACGGTCGTGCTGCGCAAGGCGGGGGATGTGATCCCCGAGATCCTCGGCCCGGTCGTCGAGCTGCGCGACGGAACCGAGCGGCCCTTCGTGATGCCGACCGAATGCCCCGAGTGTGGTTCGACGCTGCGCCCCGCCAAGGAGGGCGACATCGACTTGCGCTGCCCCAACGCACGTTCGTGTCCCGCGCAAGTGCGCGGGCGCGTCGAGCACATCGGCAGCAGGGGAGCCCTGGACATCGAAGGGCTCGGCGAAGTGAGCGCCTCCGCTCTCACGCAGCCGCTCGAGCCCGCGGAGCCGCCGCTCGTGACCGAGGCTGCCCTTTTCGATCTGACGGTTGCCGACATCTTCCCCATCCGCACCGTCGTGCACGATTCGGAGACGGGCCTCGAGCGCACGGACGAGCAGGGGTCGGTGAAGGTCGTCCGTCCGTTCGCGAGACGCCGGATGAAGGCCGACGGCCCGTACGACCCGGACGCGGCGGAATTCTCCGGCGACGCGGACTCCGTGCCCTCGAAGAGCGCGACCGAGCTCATCGCGAACATCGAGCAGGCGAAGACCAGGCCGCTGTCGCGGCTGCTCGTCGCCCTCAATATTCGCCACGTCGGTCCGGTGGCCGGCCGGGCTCTCGCGGACTGGTTCGGCTCGCTCGACGCGATCCGTTCGGCGACCCGCGAGGAACTCGCCGATGTCGAGGGCGTCGGCGGCATCATCGCCGACGCCGTGCTCGACTGGTTCGAGGTCGACTGGCACCGTGACATCGTCGACGCGTGGACCGCGGCGGGCGTGCAGTTCGCCACGCCGGGCCACCCGGGACCGGGAGCGGCGGCGAAGGCCGGCGGGGTTCTCGCGGGACTCACTGTCGTCGCGACCGGCTCGCTCGAGGGCTTCAGCAGGGACGGTGCGAAGGAGGCGATCATGAACGCGGGAGGCAAGGCCGCGTCGAGCGTCTCGAAGAAGACCGACTTCGTCGCCGCAGGACCGGGCGCCGGCTCGAAGCTCGCGAAGGCGGAGGAGCTCGGCCTGCGGATCATCGACGCCGCGCAGTTCGCGCGGCTCGTCGTCGAGGGCCCCGGCTTCCTCGACGAGGAATGACGCCGCGCGTCACTCCGCGTCGAGCAGCTGGTCGCGGACCTTCTTGCGCAGCACCTTCCCGATGAGCGAGAGCGGAAGCTCGTCGAGCACGACGATGCGGCGCGGAACCTTGTACGGGGTGAGGACGTCGCGCGCGAACGACCGCAGCTCCTCGGGGTCGATGCTCTCGCCGGGCGCCGCGACGACCGCTGCGACGACGTCCTCGCCGGAGTGCGCGCTCGGCAGACCCACCACGGCGGCGTCCGCGACGCTCGGGTGGCTGCGCAGCGCGTTCTCCACCTCCGACGGCGACACGTTGAAGCCGCCCGTGATGATGAGCTCCTTCAGCCGGTCGACGATCGTGATGAAGCCGTCGTCGTCCATCGTGACCATGTCGCCCGTGCGGAACCAGTCGCCGTCGACGAAGACCTCGGCGGTGGCATCCGGGTTGTTGAAATAGCCCCGGAACACCTGCGGCCCGCGGACGATGAGCTCGCCCTCCTCACCGCGCGGCACGTCGACGGTCGGATTCTCCGGGTCCACGACGCGCACGTGCGTGCTCGGCAGCGGAAGGCCGACGGTGCCGGGCTTCCGGTTGTCGGCGACCGGATTCGCCATGAGCACGGGGGAGCACTCGCTGAGCCCGTAGCCCTCGACGAGGTAGCCGTTCGAGGCCTTCTCCCACGGCTCGACCAGATCCTGCGAGAGCGGCATGGCACCCGAGATGCCGATCTCGATGCCGTCGAGCGAGACGCCCTGCGTGCGCGCCGCGTCGAGCAGTCGCGCGGCGATCGGCGGGACGGCCGGGAAGAACGTCGGCGGGTGCTTGCGCACGACCTTGAGCACGAGGTCGGGGTCGAACTTGGGGAACAGCACGAGGCGGGCGCCCATGCTCATCGCGAAGGTCAGGCACAACGTGAGCCCGTATGCGTGGAACATGGGGAGCACCGCGTACACGACGCAATCGCCGCGCGTGATCGTCGGCACCCACGCGCGCGCCTGGGCCGCGTTCGACAGCAGATTGGCGTGGCTGAGCACTGCACCCTTCGGGAAGCCTGTCGTGCCGCTCGTGTACTGGATGACGGCGACGTCGTCCGGTCGTGGGAAGGGGTGATCGGCGGCGATGCGCTCCGTCGAGGTGAGCTGCTCCCAGGCGATCGTTCCGGACACGGCCGTGGTCAGCGCCGCGCGCGACTCACGCGCCTTCTTGACCGGCAACCGCAGCATCGCGCGCATCGAGAACGGCATCGATCGCGTGATGTCGACGGAGATGAGAGTCGTGACGGCGATGTCGTCGGGCATCGCCTGCATGGTCGCGACAACGTTGTTCCACACGATCGCGGTCTTCGCGCCGTGGTCTTCGAACTGGTGACGCAGCTCACGCGGGGTGTACAGCGGATTGTGCTCGACGACGATCGCACCCAGCCGCAGCACGGCATAGAACGCGACGATGTGCTGCGGACAGTTCGGCAGCACGATCGCCACACGGTCACCCGCGGCGACGCCGCGACGCCGCAGAGCCTCCGCGACCCGCGCGACGGCGTCCTCGAGCTGCGCGTACGTCGTCTCGGCGCCGAAGAACTCCAGCGCGACCGCGTCGGGAAAGTCCTTCGCCGACTGCTCGACGATGCCGACGAGTGAGCCGCTCGGCTCGTCGATCGTGGCCGGAACGCCGGCGGAGTAGCTGCTGATCCACGGGGCGTCGTTGTCTTGCGTCACCCCTCCACTGTAACGGCAGGCCGGCTTCCCGGCCGCGGGATCCGGGGCCGCGCGAGCACTTAGAATGGGAGCACACCCACCATCCCCGTGACGGAGGCCCATGTCTGAAATATCCGAGGAGCAGGTGGCGCACTTGGCGAGCCTCGCCCGCATTGCGCTCACCGCTGAGGAGATCACGAGTCTCACCTCAGAGCTCGACCAGATCGTCAACAGCATCGCGAAGGTGCAGGAGGTGGCGACAGAGGATGTTCCCGCGACGAGCCACCCGATCCCGCTGCAGAACGTGTTCCGCCCCGACGAGATCGGTCAGACCCTGACGCAGAAGCAGGCGCTGCAGAACGCTCCCGCCGACGACGGCGAGCGGTTCATCGTGTCGGCGATCCTTGGGGAGGAACAGTAGATGAGCGACATCACCCGCCTCGGCGCCGCCGAGCTCTCGGCCAAGCTCGCCGCGAAGGAACTGAGCTCCGTCGAAGCGACGCAGGCCCACCTCGACCGCATCGGCGTCGTCGACGGCGCCGTTCACGCCTTCCTGCACGTCTCCGACCACGCGCTCGATGTCGCCGCCGACATCGACAAGCGCCGGTCCGCAGGGGAGCAGCTCGGCGAGCTCGCCGGTGTGCCGCTCGCGATCAAGGACGTCCTCGTCACGACGGACATGCCTTCGACGTCGGGCAGCCGCATGCTCGAGGGCTACATGTCGCCCTTCGATGCCACCGTCGTCGCGCGCTCGCGCGCCGCGGGTCTCGTGCCGCTCGGCAAGACGAACATGGACGAGTTCGCGATGGGATCCTCCACCGAGCACTCGGCGTTCGGTCCCACCCGCAACCCGTGGGACCTCGAGCGGATCCCCGGCGGCTCTGGCGGCGGTTCCGCGGCGGCCGTCGCCGCGTTCGAGGCTCCGCTCGCGCTCGGCAGCGACACGGGCGGCTCGATCCGCCAGCCCGCGCACGTCACGGGCACCGTCGGCGTCAAGCCGACGTACGGCGCCGTGAGCCGCTACGGCTCGATCGCCCTCGCGTCCTCCCTCGACCAGGTCGGCCCCGTCACACGCACGGTTCTCGACGCGGGCCTGCTGCAGGACGTGATCCAGGGCCACGACCCCTACGACTCCACCTCTCTCACCGATTCCTGGCCGTCGATGGCGGATGCCGCTCGCGCGGGCCTGCGCGGCGAGGGACTCGCCGGACTGAAGGTCGGCGTGATCTCGGACCTGCTCGGCAGCGGCATCCAGTCGGGTGTCCTCTCGAGATTCCGCGAGGCGCTTGCGCTGCTTGAGAAGAACGGCGCGGAGATCGTCGAGGTCTCGGCGCCGCACTTCGAGTACGCCGTCGCCGCGTACTACCTCATCCTCCCGGCGGAGGCGTCGTCGAACCTCGCGCGCTTCGACTCCGTGCGATTCGGGCTGCGGGTCGAACCCGATGGCGGCGGAACCGTCGAGCAGGTCATGGCGGCCTCGCGCGAGGCCGGCTTCGGCCCCGAGGTGAAGCGCCGCATCATCCTCGGCACGTATGCGCTGAGCGCCGGCTACTACGACGCGTACTACGGCAGCGCGCAGAAAGTGCGCACGCTCATCCAGCGCGACTTCGCGAACGCGTTCGCGAACGTCGACGTGCTCGCGAGCCCGAGCGCCCCGACGACGGCGTTCAAGCTCGCCGAGAAGCTCGACGACCCCATGGCGATGTACCTCAACGACGTCACGACGATCCCCGCGAACCTCGCCGGTGTTCCCGGCATCAGCGTTCCGGTCGGCCTCGCGCCCGAAGACGGTCTGCCCGTCGGCATCCAATTCATGGCACCCGCCCGCGAAGACGCCCGCCTCTACCAGGTCGGCGCCTCACTCGAGTCGCTGCTCGAGGAGCAGTGGGGGCGCACACTTCTATCGCAGGCTCCTGAGCTCGGAGGGACGAACTGATGGCAACCGCCGAACTGATGGACTTCGACGAGGCCCTCGAACGCTTCGAGCCCGTGCTCGGCTTCGAAGTGCACGTGGAGCTCGGCACGAAGACGAAGATGTTCTCGGCGGCGCCGAACGACTTCGGCTCCGAGCCGAACACGAACGTCACGCCCGTGTGCCTCGGGCTTCCCGGCGCGCTGCCGGTCGTGAACGAGCAGGCCGTGCGCTACTCGATCAGCCTCGGCCTCGCGCTCGGCTGCCAGATCGCCCCGTCGTCGAAATTCGCGCGCAAGAACTACTTCTATCCCGACCTCGCGAAGAACTACCAGATCTCGCAGTACGACGAGCCGATCGCGTTCGAGGGCCAGGTGGAGGTCGAGCTGTCCGACGGCAGCATCCGCACCATCCCGATCGAGCGCGCGCACATGGAGGAGGACGCGGGAAAGCTCACCCACGTCGGCACGAGCGGTCGCATCCAGGGCGCCGACCACTCTCTCGTCGACTACAACCGCGCCGGCGTGCCGCTCGTGGAGATCGTCACCCACCCGATCTTCGGGGCGGGCACGGACGCGCCCGAGCTCGCGAAGGCGTACGTCGCGACGATTCGTGACATCGTCATCGGGCTCGGCATCTCCGAGGCGCGCATGGAGCGCGGCAACCTGCGCTGCGACGCGAACGTCTCCCTGCGCCCGTGGGGTCAGGAGAAGCTCGGCACCCGCACGGAGACGAAGAACGTCAACTCGCTGCGCTCCGTCGAGCGCGCCGTGCGCTACGAGATCCGGCGTCAGGCTGCGATCCTCGCGGCCGGAGGAACGATCACGCAAGAGACACGGCACTGGCACGAGGACACCGGCACGACCTCCGCCGGGCGGCCGAAGAGCGACGCCGACGACTACCGGTACTTCCCCGAGCCCGACCTCCTGCCCGTCGTGCCGAGCGCCGAGCTGATCGAGGAGCTGCGCGCCGCCCTTCCCGAGCCGCCCGCGGCTCGCCGCCGGCGGCTGAAGGCGGAGTGGGGCTTCACCGACCTGGAGTTCCAGGACGTCCAGAACGCCGGCCTCGTGAACGAGGTCGCCGCCACGATCGCGGCGGGCGCGACGCCGGCCGCGGCCCGCAAGTGGTGGACGGGCGAGATCAGCCGCGTCGCGAACACGCGCGGCGAGGAGCCGTCCGCGCTCGTGTCGCCCGAGAACGTCGCCGCTCTAGCCACGCTCGTCGACGCGGGCACCTTGACCGACAAGCTCGCTCGTCAGGTCCTCGAAGGAGTGATCGCGGGGGAGGGCACGCCGCAAGAGGTCGTCGACGCTCGCGGTCTCGCCGTCGTCTCCGACGACTCGGCGCTCGTCGCCGCCATCGATGACGCTCTGGCCGCGCAGCCCGACGTGATGCAGAAGATCAAAGACGGCAAGGTCCAGGCCGCCGGCGCGATCATCGGAGCGGTCATGAAGGCGATGCGAGGACAAGCGGATGCCGCTCGCGTGCGCGAGCTGATTCTCGAGCGCGCAGCGCAGTAGAGCCTCATCTCGAGGGCCTGAGCGGAGAGGAAGAGACTCTCTGGTCAGGCCCTCGATTGCGTTCTACTATGAAGCCATGCTCATCGAGGGCACGCTTCGATGGGAGGTCACGGAAGACTGCCCGTGGGACCTCCTGCTCGCGCTCGGCCTCCGCGATCTCGCCGGGCTCGATGCGGTGTGCGAAGAGGACGTGCCCCGCGGAATCCCTGACATCGGACGCATCAGCACCTCGGGCATCGACATGGCGCAATTGGAAGCGCAATGGCGCGGCTGGTGGGCGGGCCTCATCCGCCGTGAGACGCGACCGTTCATCAGCCAAGTGCGGCCGCCCCACTTCGCCGTGTTCGATCGCGCTCTCGAACTGCAGGAGCTCGTGTACCGCGGGTACGACCGGGCGATGGGCTGGGCGAAGCTGCGCCGCTTCGAGTACTTGCGCGCCGTCGAACGACGCCACCATCCGCTCGAAGACGTGTACCGCATGGTGCAGCAGCGCCAGTTCGAGCTGCGGCGCCAGTCGAGCTCCTTCCGGCTCGACCTGACCGTGCTCCCCGTGGCGCGCACGGGCGCATGGGTCGTCGCTCCCGACACCGTCGTCGTGAGCGAGAGCCTGCGGGACGACGCGAGCGCATTCCGGGACTGGCTGCACCCCGTCGTGATCGCCCTCGTCTGATCGCGCATTCCGTCGGTGTCGGCGACTCCTGCGAGAATGGAGGTATGTCTCGTCAGGACGGTCGACTGCGCCGCATCTCGGCGGACTCGGTCGACGATGCAGGGGCGACGATCCTGCACGTGGACATGGACGCATTCTTCGCGTCCGTCGAGCTCCTCGATCATCCCGAGCTCCTCGGAAAGCCGGTGATCGTCGGCCACAGGGAAGGCCGCTCTGTCGTCACGACCGCGACCTACGAGGCCCGCGCCTACGGCGTCGGCTCGGCCATGCCGATGGCGCGGGCGCTCCAGCTGTGCCCGAACGCGATAGTGCTCACGCCGCGCCACGAACTGTACCGCGACTACTCGGCTCGCGTGATGGCTGTTTTCGAGCAGGTGACGCCCGTCGTCGAGAAGCTCAGCATCGACGAGGCGTTCCTCGACGTCGCCGGCGCACGTCGGCTCCTCGGGTCGCCCGCGCACATCGCTCGGATGCTGCGCGAGCGCGTGCGCGCGGAGACGGGGCTCACGTGCTCCATCGGCGTCGCGGCGACGAAGTTCCTCGCGAAGCTCGCGTCGGGAATGGCGAAGCCCGACGGTCTTCTCGTCATCCCTCCCGCCGAATCCCTCGAGTTCCTGCGCCCACTGCCCATTCGCGCGTTGTGGGGCGTCGGAGGGAAGACCGAAGAGTCCCTCAGCCGGCTCGGTCTGCGCACCGTCGCCGATATTGCCGACGTTCCCCTGTCGGCGCTGCGCAGGGCGGTCGGGGACGCCACAGCGGTGCGCCTGCACGAACTCGCGAACGGCCGCGACCCGCGCGCGGTCGAGACGCAGCGCATCGAGAAGAGCGTCGGGCACGAGGTCACCTTCCACGAGGACATCAGCGATTCTGGACGCCTGGAACGCGAACTCCTGCGGCTCGCTTCCCAGGTCGGCGAGCGCTTGCGCCGAACGGACACGCTGGCCGGAAGCGTCGCGCTCAAACTCCGCTACAGCGACTTCACGACGGTCTCGCGCACGCGTCGGCTGCCCGAGCCAAGCAATGTCGGGCGCCGCATCTACGACGCGAGCCTCGCACTGTTCCGAGAACTCGGTGTCGGTGCTCGCCCGGTCCGGCTCATCGGCGTGCGCGCCGAGAACCTCGACGCGGGCCAGTTGAGCGCGGGACTGTGGGATCCGGATGCCGACTGGCGCGACGCGGAGACGGCGATCGACGGTCTGCGCGAGAAATTCGGCAAGGCCGTCGTCACACCGGCGTCTCTTCTCGGCGCCCGGCCAGGGACAGCCGGCGGGACACGCCAGCCGGGCACTCCCGGGAGCTGAGAGTCCCCGAGCTATGCCTGTGCAGACCAGACTGGGCGGGGTAGCGTTGGCACATGGATAACGTAGCGCTGGAACTGGCAGACAAATTCAAATCGGTCGGGGTCTCGACGGTGTACGGCGAGATCGTTGACGTCGACGGCGTCAAGATCGTCCCTGTCGCGCTTGCGAGCTTCGGCTTCGGCGCGGGCGAGGGAGACGCGTCGAGCGATATCAAGGCCGACAACAAGGCCGCGGGCGGCGGTGGCGGAGGCGGCGGGATGAGCGTGCCGATCGGCGCGTACATCCGCACGAGTGACGGTGTTCGCTTCGAACCGAACCTCGTGTCCCTGCTCACTGTCGCGATCCCGTTCGTGTGGGTTCTCGGCAAGGCACTCAAGGTCATCATCAAGGCGCTCAAGAAGTAGCGAGCGGCTACACTTGAGCTAACACGGGAGTCCGGTGAGCCGGGCTGAGAGGAAGGTTCTCAACCTTCGACCGTCGAACCTGATCTGGATAATGCCAGCGCAGGGAGGCAAATTCTCAATACCCGTGCCCTATTCACCGCATAGGAAGGGCACGACACGTGCAGACCGCAACACACACCACCACTCCGAAGCGCCGGCTGAAGTGGCGCGTCGTCGACATCGTCACCGCGAGCATCATCGGCGTCGCGTCCGGCGTCGTCTTCCTGTTCTGGAACATCGCCTATGGACCGTTGAGCGTTCCGCTCGCGTTCACTCCCGGGCTCTCGGCGCTGCTCGGCGGCGGCTGGCTGTTCGCCGGCGTGCTCAGCGGCCTCATCATCCGGAAGCCGGGAGCGGCACTGTACTCCGAGCTCGTCGCGGCCACCGTGTCGGCGCTCGTCGGCAACCAATGGGGGTTCTCCACCGTCATCTGGGGAGTCGTGCAGGGACTCGGCGCCGAGATCGTCTTCGCGATCTTCCTCTACGCCCACTATCGGTTGTACGTCGCTCTTCTCGCCGGATTCGGCGCGGGACTCGCCATGGCATTTCTCGACACCACGTTCACCGACTACGCGGCGCTCGACAGCGGCTTCAAGCTCGTCTACTACGTGAGCGCAGCCGTGTCCGGCGTCATCATCGCGGGGGGTCTGTCCTGGCTCGCCGCCCGCGGACTCGCGGCCGCCGGAGCGCTCGATCGGTTCGCCGCCGGCCGTGAGGCGCGTCGGAAAGCGGCGTAGATGCCTGCCGCTCGGGGCGCCGCCGTTCGCGCGCGTGGCTGGGGCTGGACGCACGCAGGGCGGAACCGCCCTGCCGTCGCCGGGCTCGACATCGACATCGAGCCGGGGGAGCGCATACTCCTGCTCGGCGCTTCCGGAGCCGGCAAGTCGACTCTGCTGCACGCGATGGCGGGGGTGCTCGGCGGCGAGGACGAGGGCGAGCAGGTCGGCAGCCTGCTCGTCGACGGCCGTCGGCCCGCCGATGTTCGCGGCGTCGCCGGGCTGGTGCTGCAGGATCCCGACAGCCAGGTCGTCCTCGCGCGCGTGGGCGACGACGTCGCCTTCGCATGCGAGAACCTCCAGATTCCGCGCGACGAGATCTGGCACCGTGTGCGCTGGGCCGTGGATGCCGTCGGGCTCGACGTTCCGCTCGACCACCCCACCTCGCAGCTGTCCGGCGGACAGATGCAGCGACTCGTCCTCGCCGGCATCCTCGCGATGCGACCACGGCTGCTGCTGCTCGACGAGCCGACCGCCAACCTCGACCCGGACGGCGTCGCCGAGATCCGAGACGTCGTCGCGCACGTCGCCGCGCAGACCGGACTGACGCTCGTCGTCGTCGAACACCGGGTCTCGGTGTGGCAGGACATCGTCGACCGCGTCGTCGTGCTGCAGCCCGGCGGCGGTGTCGAGACGCAGGGCGCGCCGGATCGCATTCTCGGCGACCGCGGCGCCGAGCTCGCCGCCGCCGGGATCTGGGTGCCGCAGCATCCGCCCGCCCTGCCGCCGAAGAGCACCGGTGCGCCGGGTGACGACCTGCTGACGGCGGACCGGCTCGCGGTCGGCCGCACAGCATTCGGCCGTCGCAGCGCCCGGGTCGCGGCGAGCGGGATCGACGTGGCCGTCTCACACGGCTGCGCGACGGCGATCAGCGGGCCGAACGGCGCCGGCAAGAGCACCCTCGCTCTGACCCTCGCGGGCCTTCTCGACCCGGTCGCCGGAACCCTGCGCGCCCACCAAGCCCTGGCGGACGGACTCGGCCCCGAGCCGCACCGCTGGCGGTCCCGCGACCTGCTCACGCGCATCGGCACCGTCTTCCAGCAGCCCGAACACCAGTTCCTCGCCACGAGCGTGCGGCGAGAACTACGCATCGGGCCGCACGCGCTGCGCTGCGACGAGGCCGAGATCGAGCGCCGCGTCGACGAGCTTCTGAGTCGGCTCCGACTGGCGCACCTCGCCGACGCGAACCCGTTCACGCTGTCCGGAGGCGAGAAGCGGCGCTTGTCGGTTGCGACGATCCTCGCGACACGGCCGCACGTGCTCGTGCTCGACGAACCGACCTTCGGCCAGGACGCCGTCACATGGCGAGAGCTCGTGCTCCTGCTGCGCGAGCTCCGAACGGAAGGACGCGGGATCGTCGCCGTCACCCACGATCGGCCGTTCGTGGACGCGATCGCCGACCGTGAAGTGCGGCTCGAGCGGACGGAGCCGGTGCTGCGATGACGACACTCACTCCCGAGATCACCCCCTCGCTCGTCGCCCGCATCAACCCGGTCGCGAAACTGCTCGCCGCGCTCGTGATCAGCGTGACGCTCATGCTGTCGGTCGATCTCGTCTCCGCCTCTGTCGCCCTCGCGCTCACGCTTGTGCTCGTGTCGTGGAGCGGGCTCAGCGCGCGCCAGTTCTGGCTGCGCACCGCACCGGTGTGGATCGCGGCCCCGTTCGCCGCGATCACGACGGTGCTGTACGGCGAAGACAGCGGCGCGGTCTTGTGGGACGGCGGCATCGTGACGATAACGGAAGGCTCCGCGACGCTCGGGCTCGCGATCATGCTCCGGGTTCTCGCGATCGGTCTGCCCGGCGTCGTCCTCATGGCGACGACCGACCCGACAGACCTGGCCGACGGCCTGGCGCAAGTGCTTCGGCTGCCCGCGCGCTTTGTCCTCGGCGGGCTCGCCGGAATGCGCATGATCGGCCTCTTCGTTGACGACTGGCGCGCGCTCGCACAGGCGCGGCGCGCACGCGGGGTCGCCGACAAGGCGCTGCTGCGTCGCTTCGGCTCGCAAGCGTTTGCACTGCTCGTTCTCGCGGTGCGACGCGGAAGCAAGCTCGCGACCGCGATGGAGGCGAAAGGCTTCGGCGCCTCGCGACGGCGCAGCTGGGCGCGCGAATCCCGGTTCGGGATGCCGGAGACGGTGCTCGTGCTCATCGGAGTGCTCATCGCCGCGGCCGCCGTTACCGCCGCGGTTCTCGCGGGAACGTGGAGTCTCGTCCTTGCCTGAGCAGCAGCGCGCCGAGAGCATGGCGGAGCACGCGGAGCGGATCCTCGCCGCCGTGCGAGCGCTGCCTCAGCGGCATCCGATCGTGCTCATCGATGGCCCCTCCGGCGCGGGCAAGAGCACGACCGCCGACCTCCTCGTGCGCTCATGGTCCGGGCCGGCACCCGTTCTCGTGCGCATGGACGACGTGTATCCGGGCTGGCACGGTCTTGCCCGGGCTGGCGAGCACATCGGAAAAGAGCTCCTCGATCGGCTCGCAGCAGGCAGACCGGGGCGGTGGCAGCGGCACGACTGGGAGAACGGCTCGGGCGCCGAGCGGCACATCGTGGCGCCGGGACGATCCGTCGTCATCGAAGGCTGCGGTGTGCTGACCCGCCACAACGCACCGCTCGCGGACCTGCGGGTGTGGATCGACGGCGACCCCGCTCTGCGCCGCACGCGCGCGCTCGAACGCGACAAGGGCGGCTTCGACAACTACTGGGAGATCTGGGAACACCAGATGGACGCGTTCATCGCCGAGCATGACCCGGCCGGGGCCGCCGATCTGCGATTGCGCAGCCGCTGAGCGCGCTACGACGCCCCGGTCAGCATGTCGACGAAGCGGGGAATCAGCTCGACCGGGTGCGCGAGGCGCCAGAACACGTCGGGCGCGAGGATCGAGCTATCGAGCTTCACGGGAAGCTTCACGGCCTGTCCGCCGTCGGATGCCGTCAGGGTGCCGACCACGTCGCCCTGAGTCGCCGTCGAGAAGCTCTCGGCCGTGAGGGTCGTCGACGGTGTCGCGCTCACCCAGCGCACGCGCTCCTCGGAACTTCCGGCGACGGCGTCGGAGCTCTCGCCCCACGCCGTGCTCACGTGGCCGACCGTCGTTCCGGGTGCGACGAGCGGCCCCGCCGCGACCCCGCCGTCTGCGCTGTCGAGAAGCGCGGTCATGGCGGCGTCGAGGCTGTCCCAGTCCGGCATCCGCACCATCGAGCCGTAGAACGTGTAGCTGTCCTCTCCGACGGGAATCGTCGCCGCGAACAGCAGGCACAGCCCCGCCTTGCTCGTGAAGCTCAGCGAGATTCCGGTCACGCCGCGATCGGTCATGTACGCCGTCGTGTTCACGACGCCGCGATCGGCGGCGATGCCCCGAACCGGCTGCTCGAGCACCGAGGGGATGACCGGGTTCGCCATGGCGAGCGCCGCAAGTCGGGACAGATCGGATGCCGTCGAGACGGAGTCCTCCGAGAGCCCCGTCGCGTCGGCCACGTGCGTGTCGCCGAGTCCGTGACCCTTCAGCCACGCGTTCGCTGCCGTCGCGTAGTCGTCGACGGAGCCGAACGCCCATGCGGCGAGCGTGTCGGAATGATTGTTGCTCGAGCCGAGCAGCATCGCCTGCAGCACGGCGCGCTCCGACCACGTGTCAGCCGTGTACACCGTGACGACGCGGGCGCCGCTGTCGCGGTAGTCGTTGAACATCAGGAAGTCCGCTGACGTGATCGGCACCGTCGCCCCGTCGCCCTCGGGCTCCATGGGCTTCTCATCGAGCACGACGAGCGCGGTGACGACCTTCGCAATGCCGGCCATCGGCAGCGCCTCGTCGTCGCCCGCGACGGCGAACGGCTCGTGCTTCGCGCTCTCGGTGATCGCCGAGGCGCCGGTCTCCGGCAGCGCGGGCGGGGAAGCCGATGCTGCCGGCGCGAGTTTCGTCGGAGTGACTGTCGCCTCCGGGAGAGGCGCGAGCAGCGTCGCAGGACCGTAGAGCCCGGCGCCCAGAATGACCGCCGTTCCCGCGACGATGCCGATCACGCGTCCGACGCCCATGACTGCCTCCCGTGTTGCCCTGCAGTGAGGTTAACCCGGATGCCGGCGGCCGGGCTCACGCCCAGCCGAGGCGGTGCAACTCCGCGTCATCGATTCCGTAGAAGTGCGCGATCTCGTGCACGAGCGTGATGTGGATCTGCTCCCGCAGCTCCTCCTCGTCGTCGACGATCGCCAGCAGCGGCAGGCGGTAGATGCTGATGGTGTCGGGCAGCTCGCCGAACCCGTACTGGCCGCGTTCGGTCAGCGCGACGCCGTGGTACAGGCCCAGCAGGTCCATCGAGCCGTCCTCGGGCGTGTCCTCGACGAAGATCGCCACGTTGTCGAGCCCCGCGAGCATGTCGTCGGGCAGGCTGTCGAACTCGTCGCTGACCAGATCGTCGAACGCGTCGGCATCCATCTCGAACATGCGGCCTCCCGCCTCAAGCCTAGGCGAGGCGCACGCGTGGATCGGCACGTCGCACGCCGCGGATACGATGGGACCATGAGCAACGTAAGCGACCGTCTGGTCTGGATCGACTGTGAGATGACCGGGCTCGACCTCTCGGTCGACGAACTCGTGGAGGTCGCTGTCGTCATCACCGACTTCGATCTCAACCTCGTCGACGACGGCTTCAGCATCGTTATCAAGCCCAGCGACGCCGCCATGCAGAACATGGGCGAGTTCGTCACGAACATGCACAAGAGCTCCGGGCTGCTCGACGAGATCCCGAACGGCGTGAGCCTCGCCGACGCCGAGAAGCACGTGCTCGACTACGTTCTCTCGCACGTGCCCGAACAGAAGAAGGCGCCGCTCGCCGGCAACACGATCGGCACCGACCGTGCGTTCCTCGCGCGATACATGCCGAACCTCGACGGGCACCTGCACTACCGCAACGTCGACGTGTCCTCGATCAAAGAGCTCTCCC
This sequence comes from Paramicrobacterium humi, assembly GCF_900105715.1. Classification (NCBI taxonomy): domain Bacteria; kingdom Bacillati; phylum Actinomycetota; class Actinomycetes; order Micrococcales; family Microbacteriaceae; genus Paramicrobacterium; species Paramicrobacterium humi. The sequence goes on from NZ_FNRY01000002.1 coordinate 255,383, forward strand.
GCCGCTGGTACCCGCGCGTCTACTTCAACGCGCCCGCGAAAGACGGGGGCCACCGGGCGCTCGCCGACATCCTCGAGTCGATCCGCGAGCTGCAGTACTACCGTCAGGCGGTTTTCGTTCCGCAGCCCGGGCCGACGTCCGACGAGGCGAAGGCGATCGCGACCTCGCTCGTGTCACAAAGCACCTCTGACGTGTAATACAATCGAAAAGTTGCTGTTGTTCGCCACCGTGCGAATGACCGCCGCATGGTGGGTATAGCTCAGTTGGTAGAGCGCCTGGTTGTGGTCCAGGAGGTCGCGGGTTCAAGCCCCGTTACTCACCCCGGGTCCGGCCCCAGCATTTCAACGCTGGGCCGGTTTGCTTTCGCGTTTGCTCTGGTCGGAGGCCGTTTCGGGGTGCGATGGGGATGGTGATTCCGACGCTGCGTTCTGACGTGCCAGTGATCGGCTCACTGTCCTATGCGCGACGCCGAGCTTGTGGGCAATCTCTCTGACAGTTGCTCCGTCGCCATAGCGGCGCCAGCTGCCCCGCAAGTCCTCGTCGACTAAAACACGAAGTCGGGCGCGAGTGTCTACGCGAGCGGCGATGAGTCGCGTCAGACGATCTGGACGTGGAGCCCCTGCTTCTTGGCGATCTGTACGTGAGTCAGACCGTCTGCGTAGTCGTCACAACCGTTTGGGAACGTAGCCGGTGTGTCACTACCGGGTGAGGGAGCGGACGCTTGCCCTCCACGCGGTCTAGAGTCGAGCGGTGAGGGACGTCGTCGTCCCGTCCGCGAAGTAGGAGGCACTGTGCGACTTCTCCTGACGTCCGGCGGCATTACGAATCCGAGTATCCAGGCCGCGCTGGTCGGCTTGCTTGGCAAGCCGATAGCCGAGTCATCGGCCCTTTGCATTCCGACAGCCCAGTGGGGTCACCCGGCCTGCGGACCCGTGTCGGTACGCGGTTTCGTAAGCGGATTGCCTCCTTGGGGAGGAATGGCCTCACTGGGGTGGGCGTCGGTGGGAATGCTCGAGTTGTCGGCGCTGCCGACGATCGGCACCGAGCGTTGGGCGCCCTGGGTTCGCGATGCCGACGTTCTGCTGGTGGACGGCGGAGACGCGACGTACCTCTGCCACTGGATGCGGCAGTCGGGACTGGCCGACATGCTGCCTTCGCTGACTGACACCGTCTGGGTCGGCGTGAGTGCCGGCAGTATGGTGATGACTCCGCGAATCGGCGCCGATTTCGTAGAATGGCCGTCGGCGCCAGATGACCGGACTCTCGGTCTGGTGGACTTCTCGATCTTCCCGCACCTCGACGTCTTCCCGAGCAACACGCTCGCCTCGGCGCGGCGCTGGGGCGAGAAGATCGACGGGCCAGCGTACGCCATCGACGATCAGACGGCGATCTGCGTGAGAGAGGGCGAGGTGGAGGTCGTATCGGAGGGGCAATGGGTTCAGCTGCGGCCCTAGAGAACCGACCGTCACGTGCCCAGAGCGGCTTCCGGCGCGATGATCGAACGAAAGTGCCCCCGGCAGGACTCGAACCTGCAACCTACGGATTAGAAGGCCGTTGCTCTATCCATTGAGCTACGAGGGCAACTCGTCCAGAGTACTATGCCGGCGCCGGTGGCCCGCGAACGCCAGTAGCGATAGCGGTAAAGTCGAGACCAGAGCACTCCGGAGGCGGCACGGCACTCGATCCGCCGTCGAAGCCGCATCCGCCGGAGCCCGAGCGAACACGCCGTCTTGCGCGGTGGGAAGTGAGAGCATTCCGTGAATCCTGAGCCGGATGCGGCACGAGCGGCATACCCGACGGCCACATCCACCGAAGAGTTCGCCGCCAATATCGCGGCGGTGCGTGCCCGCATCGGCGCGGCCGCCACCCGATCCGGCCGAGATGCGGGAGAGGTGCGGCTGCTGCCCGTCAGCAAGACGGTTCCGGAGGAGCGATTGCGGCTCGCTGTCGCGGCCGGCGCCACGTTCCTCGGAGAGAACAAGGTGCAGGAGGCCCAGCGCAAGGCCGAGAGCCTCGCCGACATTCCGGATCTGAAGTGGGCGGTCATCGGGCACCTGCAGACGAACAAGGCGAAGTACGTCGCCCGCTTCGCCGCGGAGTTCCAGGCTCTGGACAGCATCCGCGTCGCTGAGGCGCTCCAGCGTCGTCTCGAGATCGAAGACCGCACGCTCGACGTCTACGTGCAGGTGAACACGTCCGAAGAAGACAGCAAATTCGGTCTTCCGCCCGAGCAGACGGCTTCGTTCATCGCGCAGCTGCCCGCCTTCGACCGCGTCCGGGTGAAGGGGCTCATGACCCTCGCTGTCTTCAGCGATGATCTCGACCGGGTGCGGCACTGCTTTGTGCTGCTGCGCACGCTCAGGGACCAATTGCGGCAGGCTGCGCCCGACTCGGTCGATCTCACGGGGCTGTCGATGGGCATGTCGGGGGATTTCGAGACAGCCGTGGAGGAGGGCGCGACGACAGTTCGCGTCGGGCAGGCCATCTTCGGATCACGCGCACTTCCAGACAGCTACTACTGGCCGGGCGGCACAGGGTCGGCGGCCGAGTGAACAACGAGGTCAGCGTTCGCACGAGCGGCTGGGAGATGGACAGTCGGCCCGTCGACATCGTCGTGATCAGTTCCCAGCTCGCCTACGGCGCCGTGGGAAACACAGCGTCGGCACGCGTCCTCACGGAAGCCGGCTACCGCTGTGTGCAGGTTCCGACCGTCATTCTCAGTGCGCTTCCGCATTACCCGGGGGTGCACGGCGGCCCGCTTCCCGACGACTGGTTCGCGGGGATTCTCGATGACCTGATCGGTCTCGGAGCTCTCGCTGAAGTCCGCTACGTCCTCGTCGGATTCCTCGCCCATTCCGGGCAGGCGGCCGTGATCGCCGAATGGTTCGCGGCACTGCGTACGAAGGTCCCCGGAGTGCGGCTCGTCGTCGACCCGGCGATGGGGGATGACGACGTCGGGCTCTACACCGACCCGGCGGTCGCGGCATCCTATGCCCGTCATCTGGTGCCGCTCGCTACGGGACTCACACCGAATCGCTTCGAACTCGCGATGCTGAGCGGCCGTGAACTCGTCGCCGCAGACGACGTCGCGGCGGCGGCGGCAGCTCTGCGTCCGGACGGCGGTTGGCTCATCGTCACGAGCGCCGACCCGACCGGCACCGCGGTGATCAGCAATCTCGTCGCAACCGAGGAGGGCACCCGAACGGTGCGCAACGAGCGACTGCGCACCGGCGCGAAGGGCGCCGGTGACATCTACGCCGCGACCGTGGTCGCGCGACTCCTCGCGGGAGCTGACATCTCAGTCGCCGCGGACGATGCCGGTCGCGCCGTCGCCGACACGATCCGCGAAGCGCCTCGCGTGTGACGAGTCAGTTCTGCGGATCGAGCACCACGTGTGAACGGTTATTCGTGAGGTAGTTCTGCGTCCACGACACGACCGCGCCGACCTTCTGACGAGTGCCGGAGAGCAGCGCGACGTGAACGAGAAGCCACGCCATGTACGCGAAGAATCCCTTCATGCGGATGCGCCGGCGGCCGATCTCGGCGACGGCCGCGCCGCGACCGATCATCGCCATGTAGCCCTTGTCCACATAGCCGAACGGTGTGCGCGGCAGCCCCTGGAGGTCCGCGATGATGTTCTTCGCAGCCCATTTTCCGGACTGCTGCGCCACCGACCCGAGTTGCGGCAGATGATCGCCGCGCGCATCCACGATGTTTGCCGAATCGCCGAGCACGTAGACGCCGTCGATATCCGGTGCGGTGAGCTCCGGGGTGACGTCCACGCGCCCGCCGCGGCCCGTGGTGAGACCCGAGTCCGTGATGACCTGCCCCGCCTTGAGGCCGCCCGCCCACACGACGATCTGGCCGGGGATCTGCGAGTCGTCCGCGAGCGTGACACCGTCATCGCGGACTTCCGAGACTCCCGTGCCGAGGTGCAGCCGCACGCCAATGGCCTTCAGCCGCTCGGCCGTGTAGGCCTGCGACTGCTCGGAGAACGGAGCGAGCACCTTGGGAATCATGTCGACGAGATGAACCGTGCAGCGTCGGGCGAACTCGGGGGAGTAGTAGCCGGGATACACGTAGCGGATGTTCTCCGCGATCGCTCCGGCGGTCTCGACGCCCGTCGGCCCGCCACCGATGACGAGGACGTCGACCGCTGAATCCGGCTCGGGGGCCGCGGCGTTCATCTCTTCGTCGATCTTCGTGCCGAGCCGGATCGCGTCGGCCACCGAGTACAGCGGGAACGCCTGCTCTTCGGCACCTGTCGTGTTGAAGAAGTTGGGAACTGCTCCGGCGGCGATCACGAGGATCCTCGCGGAGAGGGATCGGCCCGAATCGGTGACCACGCTGCGCGCTTTCGCGTCGATCGAGGTCACAGTCTCGTGCAGCACCTTGACGCTCTTGTACCGGCGGAAGATCGACCGGATCGGGCGAGCGACCTCGGAGACGCCGATCTGCGAACTGGCCACCTGGTACAGCAGCGGCTGGAACTGATGGTAGGTGTTCTTGTCGATGAGGAGGACGTCGATGCCTTTGCGTCCCAGCTCTCGAGCGGTGCTGATTCCAGCGAAACCGCCTCCGACGATGATGACTTGATAGCTGTCCTTCATCTAGGGCACGATACTCCGGAGCCGTCCCGAAAGGGAGGGCTTGCATCCGGCACTCAGGGGCAGGCATCGTCGCGTGCCCGCGCGTTCGACTACGAGCGCCCTCGCAGCTGATCGATCTGCCGCCGCTCACGCTTGGTCGGTCGACCGGCGCCGCGGTCCCGCATTATCGCTGCCGGTGCGGCGATGCGCTCGGGTCGCGGCGGTGTCCTGTCGATCAGGCAGTCGGCGGCAACAGTCGCCGATACGCGCTTCGAGATGAGCTTCGTCACCGTCACCACGCGGTCGAACCCGGTGATGCGAATCCGCACTTCGTCGCCGACGTGCACCTTCAGCGCCGGCTTCGCGCGTTCCCCGTTCACTCGAACGTGCCCGCCGCGGCATGCCGTGGTCGCGGCAGAGCGGGTTTTCGCGAGACGCACCGCCCACAGCCAGCTGTCAACGCGCACGGCGCCCGTTTCGGCATCCATGCTTCGAGCCTACGTGCCCGCGCGTGTGAGCGCGTCGAGCACCGTTCCCGCGGTGAGCGCCGAGCCCGACGGATTCGGATGCAGCCGGTCGCCGACCAGGAACGACGCGGGTCCTGCTTCCGCAGCCAGGTACGCGGCATTCACGTCGATGAGCAGCACGTTCGTCCGTGGTGCGGCCCATGCGCGAACATCCTCGAGCACGCGCTTGTGCGCTTCGTGCCACTTGTCGAAGCGCGGGTTCTCGAGGATGACGGCGTAGCCGACGCTCGCCGGCCAGCGCTGCTCGACGGCGGCGAGGAGATTGCTGAACTCAGGACCGACCGCTCGCGGCTTGCGCACGTTGTTGAGCCCGTGGTTGATGATCAGGATGTCGGGCCGCTTCGGCAGGAGCGTGTCGATGTGCTCGAGAGAATATGCGGCGGTCTTGCCTGAGGCCGAACCGTTCCACACGATAAGCGGTGCGTTCGCGGCGTCGCTGTTCGCCGTGATCTCAGGATCGTACGCGTTCGACTCGAGGTTCCACGGGTGCTCCACGAGCGGCCGGTCGGTTTCCACAGCGAGGCGGCGGAAGGCGAGGTCGACCCACTCGCCCGGCTCGTTCCCGGTCGAATCGCCCGCGACCGCGATGACGAAGGGGTGATCCCGCTGATCGATGCGCTTCCACGCGTCGTCGAACGGAACGGACGCGACGACCGCCGTCGTCCCATGGTGCGGCGCCTGCTGTGCGACAGCCACGGGAGGAGCCTCGGTGGGCCGGAAGGCCGACACGACCACAGCGCCGACGGATGCTGCGGCGGCCAGGCTCAGCGCGAGCGCGGCAACGCGGATGCCGCGACGTCGACGTCGGGGCATCGATGCATCGCCGGTGGTGCTCGGGGCCATGCGTAAAACAGTAAACAGTGCAGGCTGCGACTCCTAATCGGCGCGCTACCCGTCTTCGGGGTACGACCGCCTGACCGGCGATGCGGGCCGGTCGCCCTTTGTAGACTGAAGGCGTGAGCCAAAAGCCGTCCTGGGAGGTCAGCGACCGAATCCTCACGATTCCGAACGTCCTCAGCTTCGTGAGGCTCGCGCTCGTGCCGGTATTCCTCGTGCTGCTCGTCGAGGGGCAGGATGTGCTCGCCCTCGTTGTGCTCGCCGTCTCGGGAATAACCGATTTCCTTGACGGGTTCCTCGCGCGCCGGCTCGACCAGGTCACGCGTCTCGGTCAGCTTCTCGACCCGGCGGCCGACCGGCTGTACATCTTCGCCGCTCTCCTCGGCCTCGGCTGGCGAGAGCTCATCCCGTTCTGGCTCGTCGTCGTCATCATCGCGCGCGACGTGATGCTTCTCGCGCTCGCCGTGCTCCTCGCCCGACACGGCGGAACGGCGCTCCCCGTCGTGAAGACGGGCAAGGCCGCGACGGCGGCGCTCTTCATCGGACTGCCGGTGCTCATGCTCGGCAGCGCCGTGCCGAGTGCGGGCTTCCTCGCGCTGCCGATCGGGCTCGGATTCTCCCTTCTCGGAGCCCTGCTGTACTGGGTCGCCGGAATCATCTACATTGTGCAGACCCGCCGGCTGATCACGAGGCGCCCTGTGCCCGGGGATGCATCTTCGGATACGCTGGAGAAGTGAGGAGAAACACGGTGCCATACCCCGATGACGAATACCCTGCCACCGGCGTCGTGATGCGCGGTTCCGCGCCAGATCAAGGCTCCGGCGGAGACTTCAACGACACGACGGTCGGTTACGGCGAAGACTTCAGCAAGGCGCTTGCCGGTCTCGCCGGTTCGACGACGCGTGAGGAGCAGGACGCCATCGCGGCTCTGCCTTCCGGATCGGCTCTCCTCATCGTTCGCCGTGGCCCCAATTCGGGGGCGCGGTTCCTTCTCGATTCCGACGTCACGACCGTCGGACGCCACCCGGACGCCGACATCTTCCTCGACGACGTGACCGTCTCCCGTCGCCATGCGGAGTTCCGGCGCAACGGCAGCACATTCGAGATCCACGATCTCCATTCGCTGAACGGCACGTACTTCGACGGCGCTCGCATCGACACCGCCCTCCTCTCCGACGGCGCTGAAGTGCAGGTCGGGAAGTATCGCCTCACCTTCTACGCCTCCCGCCGCGACCTCCGCGCGACGGGGCAGTAGTGGCGGCGAACGCAGCGAGGTCTTCTTCCGCCGCGCCTCAGCTCCTGAACATCGGGCAGGTCCTCGCGCGGCTGAGGGCGGATTTCCCCGACCTGTCGAGTTCGAAACTGCGGTTCCTCGAAGAGCAGGGACTCGTGTCGCCGGCCCGCACCCAGAGCGGTTATCGGAAGTTCTCGATGCGCGACGTCGAGCGGCTCCGTCTCACGCTGTCGATGCAGCGGGACCATTACCTGCCGCTCAAGGTGATACGCGCCTACCTCGCCGATCTCGACGCCGGCAAGTCGCCGGCCTTTCCCGGTCTCGCTGAAGGGGCGCCGACCCCGACGATCATTCCCGGCGGCAAGAGATACAAGCGCGCGGAGCTTCTGCGTGAGGCCAACGCCAGCCCCGGGCTGCTCGCCGACGCCATCTCGGCGTCGCTCATTCCGCCGGGCGACTCGTTCGCCGAAGACGCCCTCACGATGTTGAAGTCGCTCGTCTCTCTGCAGCGCTGCGGTATCGAGCCGCGACACTTGCGCGGCTTCCGCACTGCGGCGGATCGTGAAGTCGACCTGATCGAGAGCGCTCTGCTGCCGATGGCCCGGCGGAAGGATGCCGCGAGCCGCGCACGCGCCGCGGAACTCGCCGGTGACATCGCCGGCCACCTCGAGGCCGTGCGCAACAACCTCATTCGCGCAGCACTAGGCCGAATCTCACCCTAGGCTTAGACTGGTCGCAATGCCCTCGTGAAGCCCCGACTCCCGACACGCCGAAATGGTGAGCTCGATATCGGACACGAAGCGCAGTGCAGTCGATAGCGTAGGACACGCACACGGAATCGTGAGCAGAAGAGGAGAGGGACACCGATGAGCGAACTCAGCCGCGATGACAGCGCTCGGTACGACCTCGGACTCCTGTTCACGGACGGACTGCCCACTCTCGACAACGACTCCGGCTACCGTGGAGCCGTCGCGGCGCGCGCCGCAGGCATCACATACCGGCAGCTCGACTATTGGGCGCGCACGGGGCTCGTCGAGCCCACCGTGCGCGGCGCCTCCGGCTCGGGCACGCAGCGTCTGTATGGATTCCGCGACATCCTCGTGCTCAAGCTCGTGAAGAGGCTTCTCGACACGGGGATCTCGCTCCAGCAGATCCGCACGGCCGTGAACCAGCTCCGCGAAGCCGGAGTGCACGACCTCGCCCAGACGACGCTCATGAGCGACGGCGCGAGCGTCTACCTGTGCACCTCGAACGACGAGGTCATCGACCTCGTGAGCCGCGGCCAAGGCGTCTTCGGCATCGCTGTCGGCAAGGTGCTGCGGGAAGTGGAATCCACGCTCGTCGAGTTCGACCCGCAGGCGCCGGACCCCATGGACGAGCTCGCTGCTCGTCGCGCCGCCCGCAGCGCCTGACCAGCTACCGCTGAAAACTCACGCGGACGATTGCGTCTGCGCACGGCATTGCCGAGCGCGAGCCGATTACGGCTGAGCGGGCTCGATCGGAGCGTTCGGCCGGGCACCGTAGTCGGCGTACTCGCCCACCCGGCCGGTCCGCAGGACGCGTTCGAGGAGCTGGTCGAAGTAGTGAGCCATCTCCTGGGCGCTGTCGCCCGGCCAGATGTGCAGCGGTTTCGCCGCTCCCTGTGCCTGCTGGAGCGAGGTGCGCTCGGGAAGCTGCGGACTGAGCACGAGCGGACCGAACATGTCCCGAAGCTCCTTGATGCGGAATTGGTGCTCGAGTGACTGGTTGCGCACACGGTTGACGATGATCCCGAGCGGCTGCAAGCGAGGAGAGAGCCCGCGCCGGATCTCCTCGATCGCCCGCAGAGCGCGGTCCGCCGCGGCGACCGAGAACAGCCCCGGCTCGGTCACGACGCTGACGCGGTCGCTGGCCGCCCATGCGGTTCTCGTCAGAGCGTTGAGGGACGGAGCGCAGTCGATGAGCACGAGATCGTATTCGTTCTCGACGTGCGCGAGGGCCTCCTCGAGCTTCCAGATGTCACGAATCGACGGGTGCGGACCATCGAAGTTGATGGCGGAGGGGCTGCCGATCATGACATCGACCTTGCCCGGGTGCGTCGACGTCCAGCCGGAGGGTGCGATGGCCTGTCGGACCGTCTTCTCCTTCGGAGCCGCGAGCACGTCGGCGACATTGAGGTGGCCGGCGAGCGAGATGTCCATGCCCGTCGACACGTCCGACTGCGGGTCGAGATCGACGACGAGGGTGCGCACGCCCCTGGCGAAGGCCGCGGAAGCAAGTCCGAGACTCACGGTCGTCTTGCCGACGCCGCCCTTGAGGCTACTGACGCTTAATACGTGCACAGTCACATACGTTACCTTTAGGAGGGTTAGAGAACCTAAATGTTGGCTGAGCGGGCCTCGGCCGGAGAGAGGCTGCGGATGTTCCAGAAGATTCTCGTTGCCAACCGTGGCGAAATCGCGATTCGCGCGTTCAGAGCCGCATTTGAGCTTGGGGCACGAACCGTCGCTGTGTTCCCGTACGAGGATCGGAACTCACTGCACCGGCTGAAGGCCGACGAGGCCTACGAGATCGGCGAGCCTGGCCACCCCGTTCGCGCCTACCTTGACGTCGACGAGATCGTGAGAGTCGCCAAGGAGTCCGGAGCGGACGCGATCTACCCGGGTTACGGCTTCCTCTCCGAGAACCCGGAACTCGCCGAGAAGGCGGCCGCCGCGGGAATCACCTTCATCGGTCCGGGAAAGTCCGTGCTCGAGATGGCGGGGAACAAGGTGACCGCGAAGGAGCATGCGATCGCCGCTGGCGTTCCCGTTCTGCGCTCCACTCCGGCGTCGCGCGACATCGACGCTCTGCTCGAGGGCGCCGAAGAGGTCGGCTTCCCGCTGTTCGCGAAGGCGGTCGCCGGCGGTGGCGGACGTGGCATGCGGCGCGTGGAGAAGAAGGAAGAGCTCGCTCCCGCCCTCGCGGAGGCGATGCGCGAGGCCGACAGCGCGTTCGGCGACCCCACCATGTTCCTTGAGCAGGCGGTGCTTCGCCCTCGGCACATCGAAGTGCAGATTCTCGCGGATGCCGAAGGCAACACGATGCATCTCTTCGAACGTGACTGCTCCGTGCAGCGTCGCAACCAGAAGGTCATCGAGATTGCGCCGGCTCCGAACATCAGCGACGAACTGCGACAAGCGTTGTACCGCGACGCCGTCGCATTCGCGAAGTCGATCGGCTACGTCAACGCGGGAACGGTCGAGTTCCTGGTCGACACGGCAGGAGAGCGCGCCGGCGAGCACGTGTTCATCGAGATGAACCCCCGCATCCAGGTCGAGCACACGGTGACGGAGGAAGTCACGGATGTCGACCTCGTGCAGTCGCAAATGCGTATCGCGGCGGGGGAGACCCTTGCTCAGCTCGGCCTCTCGCAGGACACCGTGAGTCTTCGCGGCGCTGCTCTGCAGTGCCGCATCACGACGGAAGACCCCACACAGGGCTTCCGTCCCGACACGGGAAAGATCACAACGTACCGCTCGCCCGGCGGAAGCGGCATCCGTCTCGACGGCGGAACGATCAACCCCGGAGCGCAGATCAGCCCGCACTTCGATTCGATGCTGGCGAAGATGACGTGCCGCGGCCGCGACTTCCCGGCAGCGGTGGCGCGCGCCCGCCGCGGGCTCGCCGAGTTCCGCATCCGCGGCGTCGCCACGAACATCCCGTTCATCCAGGGCGTCCTCGACGACCCTGCGTTCCTCGCCGGCGACCTCAGCACCTCGTTCATCGCAGAACGGCCGGAGCTGCTGCAGGGTCGCGTGTCGAAGGACCGCGGCACGAAGATCATGAACTGGCTCGCGGACGTCACCGTCAACCAGCCGAACGGCGCCCGCCCCGCCGGCGTGCACCCCACTGAGAAGCTCCGCGTACTCGACGTGTCGCAGCCGGCCCCGGACGGATCCCGTCAGCGGCTGCTCGAGCTGGGCCCGAGGGGATTCGCCGCCGCGCTGCGCGAGCAGACGGCTCTGGCCGTCACCGACACGACGTTCCGGGACGCCCACCAGTCCCTGCTCGCGACACGAGTGCGCACGCGTGAACTGCTCCAGGTCGCGCCGTACGTGGCCCGCCTCACCCCGGAGCTGCTCTCGGTCGAGGCCTGGGGAGGCGCCACGTACGATGCGGCGCTCCGCTTCCTGGGGGAAGACCCGTGGGAACGGCTCGAACGACTCCGCGAAGCCCTCCCGAACGTTGCGATCCAGATGCTTCTGCGCGGACGCAACACCGTCGGCTACACCCCCTACCCGACACGTGTCACCGACGCGTTCGTGCAGGAGGCCACACGCACGGGCGTCGACATCTTCCGAATCTTCGACGCCCTCAACGACGTCGAGCAGATGAGACCCGCCATCGAGTCGGTGCTCGCGACCGGCACTGCTGTCGCGGAAGTCGCCGTGTGCTACACGGGCGACCTGCTCGATCCAGCCGAAAACCTCTACACTCTCGACTACTACCTGAACCTCGCCGAGCAGATCGTGGACGCGGGGGCTCACATCCTCGCGATCAAGGACATGGCCGGCCTGCTGCGGCCAGCGGCAGCGGCGCGACTCGTGTCGGCGCTGCGCGAGCGGTTCGATCTGCCCGTGCACGTGCACACGCACGACACGGCGGGCGGGCAGCTCGCGACGCTGCTCGCCGCCGCGCAAGCCGGAGCGGACGCTGTCGACGTCGCATCGGCGCCCATGTCGGGCACAACGAGCCAGCCCTCGGCATCCGCTCTCGTCGCCGCTCTCGCGCACACGGAGCGTGACACGGGGCTCTCGCTCAAAAACGTCACCGACCTCGAGCCGTACTGGGAAGCAGTTCGCCACCTGTACCGTCCGTTCGAGTCCGGACTGCCGGGCCCGACTGGCCGCGTCTACAAGCACGAGATCCCCGGCGGACAGCTCTCGAACCTGCGTCAGCAGGCGATAGCGCTCGGACTCGAGAACGACTTCGAGCTCATCGAGGACATGTACGAGGCGGCCAACCGCATCCTCGGCCGCGTGCCGAAGGTGACGCCGTCGTCGAAGGTCGTCGGCGACCTCGCGCTGCATCTCGCCGCGGTCCGGGCCGACCCCGACGACTTCGCCGAGAACCCCGACAAGTACGACATCCCCGACTCGGTTATCGGATTCATGGCGGGCGAGCTCGGTGACCTGCCCGGAGGATGGCCTGAGCCGTTCCGGAGCAAGGTGCTCGACGGCAAGCACGTGGACATCTCGCTCAAACCGCTCACGGATGCCGATGAGGCCGCGCTTGCCGGATCAAGCGCGGAGCGCCGCGCGGCGCTCAACCGCCTGCTCTTCCCCGCGCCAACCCACCAGTTCGAGCAGATGCGGGAGCTGTTCGGCGACCTCTCCGTCGTCGACACCGCCGACTACCTGTACGGACTCGAGCAGGGCCGTGAAACGTACGTGGAGATCGACAAGGGCGTACGGCTCTACGTCGGGCTCGAAGCCATCGGCGAGCCCGACGACAAGGGAATGCGCACCGTCATGGCGGTTCTCAACGGGCAGCTCCGCCCCGTGTTCGTACGTGACCGCTCGGTGAGCGTCGAGACGAAGGCCGCCGAGAAGGCAGACACGAGCAAGCCGGGCCAGGTCGCCGCCCCGTTCTCGGGCGTCGTGACCCTCAAGGTCAACGAAGGCGACTCGATCGAGGCGGGACAGGCCGTCGCTTCCATCGAGGCGATGAAGATGGAAGCGGCGATCACAAGCCCCGTGGCCGGCACGATCGAGCGCCTCGCCATCAACTCGCCGCAGCAAGTGGAAGCGGGAGACCTGCTCGTCGTCGTGACGGCGGCCAGCTGACGCCGGCGCGCCCGCCCGGCGCTTGTTGACTAAACTGGGCGTTGACGCCGCGTGACCGCGTGCCCGTTCCAAAGGAGCCCCCACTCGTGCCCAAGAAGCAAGACGGCACCGTGCCGGCAGCCGATTCAGACGAACTCGAGCCCACGCCGACACCGCAGCCGACAATCCCGACGACCACGATCAGCGTGACCATTCCCACGGTCAACGAGGACGAGGAGCTCGATGATGACGACGTCATCCTCGATGACGTCGCGGTAGACCCGGCCGCGGCGACGATTCCGGCGGCCGGGACTCGCGCCGATGATGCGGAGAGCCCCGCGACGGAGCCGGCCCCTGCCGAATCGGCGCCCGATGAAATCGAAGACGCCGACGCAGACCCGACGGGGGAGGCCGTCGAGCCCGCCGAGCAGACCGACGTCGACGATCGCGGCCCAGAGCCGGCATCCGCTCCCGACACCAGCACGGCGCCGTCGAGCGCCGGCGCTCCCACGCAGATCGCCGCCGTGGTCGCCACGGTGGCTGAGGAGCGAGAGGATGCCGCTGCGCCGCAGAGCGTGAGCGCCCGACGCTTCCAGACCGGCGGCCCGGAGCCGGCCGCGACGCTCACCGCCGACCGACTGCTCGCCCAGCGTGCCGCGAAACGCACGGTGCCGGACGGCACCCTGCAGCGAGCGGTGTACTTCGGCACCGGTCGACTCGTCAACCTCGGCGACGCCCGGAAATCGCGGGCGCACAAGGAACTGACCCGCCGAATCGCGAAGCCGTTCGCCGGAAGCGCGCGGTTCGTGCCCGTGCTTTCGCGCAAGGGCGGTGTGGGAAAGACGACCGTCTCCGTGCTGCTCGGCATGGCACTCGCCGATGCGCGCGATGACCGCATCATCGCCATCGACGCGAACCCGGATCGCGGCACGCTCGCCGACCGCATCGGCGGAGAGCACGAGCACACGGTTCGCGATGCCATCCGTCGGCACGACGAGATCACCGGATACACGGAGTTCTCCACGCTCGTCGCGCGGGATGAAACGCGACTCGACGTTCTCGCCTCAGACGCGGACCCGCACGTGTCAGCGGCGTTCGACGACAAGGACTATGAGCAGGTCGCCGAACTTGCGGCCCGCTATTACTCCATGGTCCTCACCGACTGCGGAACCGGAATCGTGCACGAGGTGATGGCTGCGACGCTTGATCGCGCGGACAGCATCGTCATCGTCTCCGGTGCGAGCATCGACGAGGCGCGACTGGCCTCCGAGACCATCTCGTGGCTCGAGGCCAACGGACACGACGCGCTCGCGAAGAACGCGGTCGTGGCTCTGAACATCCCGACGCAAGCTCGGCACCTCGTGAAACTCGACGAAGTGGAGGCGCACTTCCGATCGCGCGTTCGCGGCGTCGTGCGGATCCCGTTCGATCCCGCCCTCGCGGCCGGTTCGACAGTCGAGTTCGCCCACTTGAAGCCGGCAACCCGGGCGGCGGCGCGGGAGCTCGCGGCATCCGTCGTCGAAGGACTGCCCACACAGCGGCCGGTGACGGCATAACAGCGGAGAAACGATGACAGAACGCCCGATCCGTCTCTTCGGAGACCCCATCCTCAAGACCAGCTGCGACGCGGTCGCTCACATTGACGACCACGTGCGCGCCCTCGTCACGGATCTCGTGGACTCCGTTCAAGTTCCCGGGCGCGCGGGAGTGGCCGCGAACCAGATCGGCGTCGGTCTCCGCGTGTTCAGCTACAACGTCGACGACACCGTCGGATACGTCATCAACCCCGTGCTCGCGGAAGTGCGCGGTGAGAAGGAGCTCGTGGACGAGGGATGCCTGTCGGTGCCGGAGCAGTGGCACCCCACCCCTCGCTACCCGTACGCACGCGTCACGGGCATCGACCTCGACGGCAACCCGGTCGTCGTCGAAGGCACCGGAGTGCTGGCGCAGGCGCTCCAGCATGAGACGGATCATCTCGACGGGCTCGTGTACCTCGACCGGCTCGAGAAGGAAGAGCGGCGCACCGCGATGAAACAGGTGCGCGAGTCGTCCTGGTTCTGAGCGGCCTGACCTCTCACTGATGCGACAGAAGCGGGCGGCTCCAACGAGCCGCCCGCTTCACTGTCGCGGCGAAGCCTACGCCAGCGAGAGTCCCTGCGTCGGCTGAGACGTCGAGTACATGCGCGTGATCGTGTCGGCGAAGTCGTCGAGGATGACGCTCCGCTTGATGCTGAGCTTCGGCGTGAGGTGCCCCGAAGCCTCCGTGAACTCCACGTCGAGGATCTCGAACTTCCGAATCGACTCGGCGCGCGATACTCGCGAGTTCGCCTGGTCGACGGCCCGCTGCACCTCGGCGATGACGGCGGGGTTCTTCGCCGCCTCCGCGAGAGAGAGCCCCCGGTCCTGCCCGTTGTTCTCCAGCCAGACAGGCAGCATCTCGGGATCGAGCGTGACGAGCGCCGAGATGAACGGCTTCTGATCGCCGACGACGACGATCTGCCCGACGATGGTGTTGGCGCGAACCGGGTCTTCCAGGACCGCGGGAGCGACGTTCTTGCCGCCGGCCGTGACGATGATCTCCTTCTTGCGGCCCGTGATCGTGAGGAAGCCGTCCTCGTCGAGCGACCCGATGTCTCCCGTGCAGAACCACTCGCCGTCGAATGCGGCCGCGGTGGCCTCGGGGTTGTTCCAATACTCCTTGAACACGTCGATGCCTTTGACCTGGATCTCCCCGTCCTCCGCGATGCGCACGCTCACACCGGGCAGTACCGGGCCGACCGTGCCGATCTTGGAGGTGCTGGGCAGGTTCACGGTCGCCGGGGCGGTTGTCTCCGTGAGACCGTAGCCCTCGAGGATCACAATGCCGAGGCTGTGGAAGAAGTGACCGAGGTGCTCGCCGAGCGGGGCGGATCCGGAGACCGCGTACTTTACGTTCCCGCCCATGGCGGCCCGCAGCTTGCCGTAGACGAGCATGTCGAACAGCCGATACTTGACCTTCATGCCGAACGGAATCGACCCGGCCGCTTGCGCCTTGCTGTAGGCGACGGCCGTTTCCGCGGCGGCTCGGAAGATCTTGCCCTTGCCGCCCGCTTCGGCCTTCTGCTCCGCCGAGTTGTAGACCTTCTCGAACACTCGCGGGACCGCGAGAAGGAAGGTCGGCTTGAACGAGCCGAGCGACTCGAGAAGCTTGCTCGTGTCGGGCTGGTGGCCGACCTTGACGCCCGCGTGCACGGCCAAGACGGAGATGAACCGCGCGAACACGTGTGCAAGGGTGATGAACAGCAGCGTGGAGGCGCCTGGCTGCACGACTTCCTTGAGCGCAACAGCGGAGTTGCGGGAGAGCTCGACGAAGTTGGAGTGCGTCAGAACACAGCCCTTCGGCGTTCCCATGGATCCCGACGTGTAGATGAGCGTCGCCATGTCCTCGCCGGTCGCGAGGCTTCGCCGCCGTTCGATCTCCTCGTCGGGAACCTTCCCGCCCGACGACGAGAGCTTGTCGATGTCGCCGAGGTTGATCTGCCACACCTTGTCGATCGCGGGAAGATCGGCGTGCACTTCGTCGAAGCGGGAGAAGTTGTCCGCGGTCTCCACGATCATTGCAACGGCCCCTGAGTCGCTCAGGTTCCATTGGATCTGCGACGGGGCGCTCGTCTCGTAGACGGGCACGAGGATTGCGCCGGCAAACCAGACGGCGAAATCGATCAAGGTCCACTCGTAGCGGGTCTTGCACATGAAGCCGATCTTGTCGCCGGGCTGGATTCCCGCGGCCACGAGGCCCTTGGCGAGAGCGACCACTTGCGCGTGGAACTCGGCCGCCGTGACGTCAACCCATTCCCCTGAGCGCGGCACGGAGAACAGCGCATCGTTCGGAGTCGCTCGCACACGCTCGACCAGCAGGTCGGTCGCGTTGGCGGTGGGGTCCGCGGGGACGACGGCGGGGACGGATTGGAAATCCACGATAGCTCCTTCGATACGTGGTCGGGTTCGGCTTCCTCTACTCTAAAGTGAGGACCTCGATCGGACCTCTCCGATGCCGGAGCGGTCGAGGGTTTCACTACACTCAAGAGGGGTCTGCCGCCGGTTCTTTGTGGGAATCGTCAGTTCGACCGAGATCATCATCTGCGGAGGTTTCAACGTGCACGCCATCGGAATCGACATCGGCGGAACCAAGATCGCCGGAGCGGTCGTCGACGACGAAGGTGAAATCCTCGCCGAGGATCGTGTGCCGTCGCCGGCAGGTGACAGCAAGGCCATCGAAGACGCCGTCGTCGACATGGTCGTCCGGCTGCGTAAGCAGCATGACATCTGCGGCGTCGGCGTGGCCGCCGCGGGGTTCATCGACGCCGCCCAGTCGACCGTCTACTACGCTCCGAATCTGAGCTGGCGCAACGAGCCGTTCCAGGCGGAGCTCGCCGCTCGGCTCACCATGCCGATCGTTATCGAGAACGATGCGAACGCCGCGGGCTGGGCCGAGTTCCGCTACGGCGCGGGTCGGCTCGCCAGCGACATGGTCATGCTCACGATCGGCACGGGCGTCGGCGGCGCCATCGTCGCCAACGACGCTCTGTATCGCGGCGGCTTCGGAACGGCCGCCGAACTGGGACACATTCGACTGATCCCGGGAGGACTGCCGTGCGGGTGCGGGGCGAACGGATGCCTCGAGCAGTACGGATCCGGTCGCGCGCTGCAGCGGCTCGCGAACGAACTCGCGGATGCCGGCGGCATCGGCCGCGAACTCGCTGAGCGGCGCGCCTGGACCGGCGAGCTCAGCGGCACCGACCTGTCGGAGCTGATCCAGTCCGGCGACGGTGGAGCCCTCACAGCGCTGCGCCGGCTCGGCGGATACATCGGCCAAGGCTGTGCGACGCTCAGCGCGGTGCTCGACCCGCAGCTGTTCGTCATCGGGGGAGGAGTGGCCCAGGCCGGCGACCTGCTGCTCGATCCGATTCGTGCCGCGTACCTCGAGAACCTGCCTGCCAGGGGCTTCCATCCCGAACCCGAGTTCGCCATCGCTGAGCTCGTGAACGACGCGGGCGTCGTGGGCGCGGCTGACCTGGCCCGGATCGCGGCGGACCGTTCGGCCTAGCCGACGAGGGTGGATACTGTTTTCTACGATGTTCTACTGGATTATGAAGCACATCATCGCGGGCCCGCTGCTCACGACGGTGTTCCGGCCTTGGGTCGTCGGCGCTGAGAACGTACCGAAGCACGGTGCGGCGATCATCGCGAGCAATCACCTGTCGGTGATCGACTCCGTCTTCCTGCCGCTGTACCTCGACCGCCGCATCTCGTTCCTGGCCAAGAGCGACTACTTCACGGGCAAGGGGCTGAAGGGCTGGGTCACGCGCGCGTTCATGACGGCGACGGGCCAGATCCCGATCGATCGTTCCGGCGGAAAGGCGTCTGAGGCCTCCCTCAACACCGGGCTCGCAGTCCTCGGCCGCGGGGAACTTCTCGGAATCTATCCGGAGGGCACGCGCAGCCCCGATGCGCGCATGTACCGTGGCCGCACGGGCGTCGCTCGCATGGTGCTCGAGGCCGGTGTTCCCATCGTCCCCGTCGCGATGGTGCACACGGAGAAGATCCTGCCGATCGGCAGGACGTTCCCGCGAATCCTGCGCCCCGGGATCGTCTTCGGCAAGCCGCTCGACTTCAGCCGCTTCGCCGGGCTCGAAGGAGATCGTTTCATTCTTCGCTCCGTCACCGATGAACTGATGTACGAACTGCAGAAGCTCAGCGAGCAGCAGTACGTCGACGTCTACGCCACCACCGTCAAGGACAAGCTCGCATCGGTTTCGCGATAGGCTGAGGGACACGCGAAACGCGTGATTCCCCGCTGAACGACAGAAACAGGAATGCCCGTGGCAACGTCAACTGAACCGGTAGTGAAGGCAGATGAGTCTGTGATCGCCGGTTTGGACTATTGGCGGGAGCTGCCGATCAAGCAGCAGCCGGAATGGCAGGACCCGGATGCCGTCGCCGACGTCTCGCGCGAGATCTCGACGCTTCCCCCGCTCGTCTTCGCCGGTGAGGTCGACATGCTGCGGGAGCGCCTCGCGCGCGCTGCTCGCGGAGAGGCCTTCCTCCTGCAGGGCGGCGACTGCGCCGAGACGTTCGCCGGAGCAACGGCCGACCAGATCCGCGACCGCGTCAAGACGATCCTGCAGATGGCCGTCGTGCTGACCTACGGCGCGTCCATGCCTGTGATCAAGATGGGCCGTATGGCGGGCCAGTTCGCCAAGCCGCGCTCGAAAGACACGGAGACCCGCGGAGATGTGACCCTCCCGGCCTACCGCGGCGACATCGTCAACGGATACGACTTCACGCCCGAGTCGCGGCGTGCCGACCCGAACCGCCTGTTGCGCGGCTACCACATGGCGGCATCCACCCTCAACCTCATTCGCGGGTTCACGCAGGGCGGCTTCGCCGACCTCCGCGAGGTGCACTCCTGGAATTCGGGATTCGCTCGCAATCCCGCGAACCAGCGCTACGAGCACCTCGCAAAGGAGATCGACCGGGCCATCAAGTTCATGGAGGCGGCCGGCGCCGACTTCGACGAGCTCAAGCGCGTCGAGTTCTACACGGCGCACGAGGGCCTGCTCATGGACTACGAGCGTCCGATGACGCGCATCGACTCTCGCACGGGCACCCCGTACAACACCTCAGCGCACTTCATCTGGATCGGAGAGCGCACGCGCGACCTCGACGGCGCGCACGTCGACTTCCTGTCCCGCGTGCGCAACCCGATCGGCGTGAAGCTCGGGCCCACGACCCAGGTCGAGGACATGCTGCGGCTCATCGACAAGCTCGACCCCGAGCGCGAGCCGGGTCGCCTGACGTTCATCACGCGCATGGGCGCCGGCAAGATCCGCGAGGCGCTGCCTCCGCTGCTCGAGGCGATCAAGAGTGCCGACGCGAATCCGCTGTGGGTGACCGACCCGATGCACGGAAACGGCATCACGACCCCGACGGGCTACAAGACCCGACGCTTCGACGACGTCGTCGACGAAGTCCAGGGCTTCTTCGACGCACACCGCGCCGTCGGAACGCACCCGGGCGGCATCCACGTCGAACTGACCGGTGACGACGTCACCGAGTGCCTCGGCGGTTCCGAGCACATCGACGAGGCGACCCTCGCGACCCGGTACGAGTCCCTGTGCGACCCGCGCCTCAACCACATGCAGTCGCTCGAGCTCGCGTTCCTCGTCGCGGAGCAGCTGAGCAACAGCTAGACGCGGACCGGCCGGCGGCGGGCGCTTCCCGAGGGGAAGCCGCCCGTCGCGCCGACCCGCTACAGGTTGGCCGTGATCGTGACCGTCGAGCCGCGCTTCAGCATCTTCCCCGCGGCCGGGTCGGTGGCATCGACGGCGAACAGGTCGTCGATGACGTCGTCCCAGAACTTCTCGGGGATGTTGGAGTCGACGGCAACCTTGAAGTCGTACTTCTGCAGCATCTGCTTGGCGGCATTCACCGTCATGCCCACGACGTTCGGCACCTGCACGAGGTCCTGTCCCTTGGAGACGACGAGGGCGACGCTGTCGCCGGGACGAAGCGGCGTGTCATAGTGCGCCTCGATCACGTTGCCGCGTGGCACGGTGTCGCTGAACTTCTGGGAGACGTCGCCGACCGCGAGGTCGGCATCCGTGAGCGTCTTCTCGGCGGCATCCTGGGCCAGGCCGGCGAGAGCGGGAACCGAGCCGACCGAGACAAGGAACGTCACGGTCTCGCCCTGGAAGGTGTCACCGCCCTTCGTCACGTCCTGATCGCCGATCGAGGCGGCGATGACGCCGTCGCGAGCGATATCTCCGCTGAACTGGTAGGACACGTCACCGGTCTTGAGGCCCAGCCCTTCGACGGTTGACTTTGCCTCGTCGATGGGAGTCCCGGCCAGGGACGGCAGGGTCTCCGGCTTCGGGCCGAGGGAGAGGTTTATCGTGACCGTCGAATTCTTGTGCACGGCCTCGCCGGCGCCCGGGTCGCTGCTCGAGACGGTGCCCTTGGGGATCTCGAGACTGTACTCTTCGCCGGTCGCGACGATGAGCCCGAGATCCTCGAGAGCCGCGGTCGCTTCCTTCGGCGACGAGCCGACTATCGAATCCGGGATCTGAATGAGGGAGCCCGGTCCGGTGCCGAAATACCAGCCCGTCCCGCCGACGAGGGCGCACAAGAGCACGATCGCCGTGAAGAGCCACAGGCCCTTTCGGCGACGCCGTTCGACCGTCTGCGTGAGCTTCTTCGTCGCACCGGTCGACTGGATGATCTCGCCGAGCGGATCCGTCGTGCGGGTTCGCGTCGGAGACGTGGTGAGCGCCGTCCGCTCGAACGCCGTCGTCTCCGTGGTGGGGGAGAGCACGGCTGTGTGCTGCATCGGAACCGCGGTCAGGCTGTAGCCCAGTTCCGCTTCGACCTCGTGCAGGCGGTCGAGCATCTCCTGGGCATCCGCCGGTCGCTCGTCCGGGTCGCGCTCGGTCGACCACAGCACGAGGTCGTCCAGCTCGTCCGGGATGTTCGGTACCCGAGCGCTTGGCCGCGGCACTGAGTCGTTCGCGTGCTGGTAGGCGATCTGCATGGGCTGTTCGCCCTTGTACGGCTGGTCGCCCGTGAGCATCTCGTACATCATGATGCCGAGCGCGTAGATGTCGCTGCGGGTGTCCGCGATCCCGCGCGTGACGAGCTCGGGGGAGAGGTAGGCGATCGTGCCGAGCAGAGCCTGGCCCGTTGCCGTGTTGGCCGACGCCGCGCGGGCGAGCCCGAAGTCGCTGATCTTGATGCGTCCGTCGTCGGCGAGAAGCACGTTCTCGGGCTTCACATCGCGATGGACGATGCCGGCTCGGTGCGCGGCGGCGAGACCGGTGAGCACCGCGTCCATGATGTCCACGACCTGCTGCGGCGTGAGGGGACCATGGTCGCGCAGCAGTTCCCGCAGCGTGATGCCGGGAAGATACTCCATGACCAGGTAGGCCATGTCGCCGTCCTGGCCCTGATCGAAGACGCTCACGACGTGCGGATTGGCGAGCCGTGCGGCCGAGCGCGCCTCCTGCACGAACCGGTTCGTGAACGACTGGTCGTCCGACAGATGACCGTGCATGATCTTTATCGCGACGCGGCGCTGAAGTCGCCTGTCCGTCGCCACGTAGACCGTCGCCATGCCGCCGCGCGCGATGCGAGAGCGCACCTCGTACCGGCCGTCGATGAGACGGCCGATCAAGGGATCGGTCTGCTGGCTGGTCGTCACCCTCAAATTCTACGGAGCGCCGTCCGAGAGAACGCCCGGACACACGGTAGTGGGGCCGAAACTCGCCGCTTCGTTACCGGATTGTCAAGAAGGACGGATGCTGCTCAGCCGAGCTGCGACAGCCACGCCCGAGCCGAGGTCTCCCATTTCGCGTAGGCGTTCGGGAACGCGGACACCTGCACAGCCTGGGCCGCCTGGGTGACGGTCATGTTCTGCCAGCCCTTGATGTCGAGCAGGCCGCGCGTCTTGCCCTTGACGCCCGCGAAGAAGGCCGTCGTCGCGTACGTGGGATCCATGACCTGCTCCTCGCTGCCCCAGCCCTGGCTGGGACGCTGCTGGAAGAGGCCGAGGGAGTCACGGTCGCCGTAGTCGACGTTGCGCAGACTCGATTCCTGCATGGCCGCGGCAAGAGCGATGACGAGACCGTAGTCGCTCACGCCGAGCGAGCGGCCGACGTTGATGATCGTCTGAGCGTTCTTCGCCATCGTCGCCGTCAGGGGAGTCACCTTGTCTGTGGTCGACTCGGGCTGAGCGGGCGTCGAGGGCTTCGTGGTCGCGCCACCCGATGAGCCGGAGCTCGAACCGGTGAGCGCGAGCTTCTGTCCCGGGTAGATGATGCTCGACCAGGTCAGGCCGTTCGCGTCGAGGATGGCCTGCACGCTGACGCCGTACTTCGCCGCGATGCGGCTCACGGTGTCGCCAGAGACGACCGTGTGGCTCGTCGCTGACGAGGAGCCGCCCGTCGATCCCGTGTCCTTCGAGGCGCCGCTGTTCGATGAGCCGCTGTTCGACGTGCCCTTTGACGGCGTCGACGGGGTGCTCGACGAGCTCCCGGAGGAGCTTCCGGGAATCATCAGCCTCTGTCCCGGGTAGATGATGCTCGACAGCTTGAGCTTGTTGGCCGTGAGCACGGACTGCGTGCTGACGCCGTGCCTCGCGGCGATGCCGCTGACCGTGTCCCCGGACTTCACGGTGTAGCTCCCGCTCGCGCTCGAGCCGCCCTTCGACGCGTTGCTGTTCGAGGAAGACGTGCCCTTCGACGGAGCCGACGGCTTGGCCGGAGCGCTCGTCGAAGCCGTCGAGCTGCCGGGGATCGTGAGCTTCTGTCCGGGGTAGATGATGCTCGACCAGCCGAGCTTGTTGGCGGTGAGAACGGATTGCGTGCTCACGCCGTGCTTGGCGGCGATGCGACTCACGGTGTCCCCGGATTTGACCGTGTAGCTGCCGCCCGACGACGGTTTCGCGGCAGGCTTGGAGGTCGGCTTTGCGGCGGCCGGAGCGGGCGAGCTGCTCGACGCCCCCGGAATCGAGAGCTTCTGTCCCGGGAAGATGAGAGAGTTCCAACCGAGCTTGTTGGCCGTGAGCACCGACTGTGTCGCGACGCCGTACTTCGCGGCGATGCGGCTCACCGTGTCGCCCGATCTGACGGTGTACGTCGCAGACGCCGATTTCGCGGTCGCGAACGGAGTCGCGGCGACGGCGGCCGGAGCTCCGGTGACGATCAGGGCGAGGTTCTGTCCCTCGTGCACGGCACCGGAGACGGAGAGCCCGTTGAGGGCTGCGACAGCACGGGCGTCGAGGCCGAAGCGCTCGGCGATCGACGAGATCGTGTCGTCCGCGGCGACCGTGTAGTTCGCCGGAGCGGCCGCGGTCGTCTTCGTCGCAGCCGTCGTCCCGAACGCGTCGGTGGAGAAGTCGTCGCCCCGCTCGAGAGGGCTGTGCTCTTGCGCGGTCATCGGGACCAGGTGAAGACCCGCGGTGATCGCACTCAGCAGAGCGACCGGAATCATGCGCTTGGTGACGGCTGCCGTTGGCATATAGAACCCCTCGTCGAATGGAACAACGTCCCCACCGTGGCACAGCCTTGTTAGGCGTGTCAATAAAAGGGAAAGGCGATAACTGTGTTATCCGCGGGAATTCTGTTACAGCTGTTTTTGGAGTGATCAATGTGGCGAACGTTATCTTAAATTCGAATGTTTTCGATAGGGTTCCCGTCGGCGTGTTTGCCCGCGCTCCACATCATGGCAAACTCGATCCGTGTCTGATTCGAACGAACCGCTCACCTGGCTGAACCTTCCCGACGTCGCCGAGCAGATCGGCGTGACAGTGAGCCGCGTGCGTCGACTCCTCGAGGACCGCGAGCTGCTCGCGGTACGCCGAGACGGCGTTCTCCAGGTGCCCTCTCTGTTCTTGCGCGACGGGGCGCCGCTCAAGGATCTCCGCGGAACAGTGATCGTGCTCGCCGATGCCGGTTTCAGCGACGAGGACGCCATGGTCTGGCTTCTCGAGGAGCAGGACGAGATCGGGGATGCGCCGGTCAACGCGCTGCGCAGCGGACGCAAGTCGGAGGTTCGACGCGTCGCGCAAGCGCTCGCGTGAGACTCAGTAATCGCGTCGGCTGACGGCATCCGCCAGTTCGGAGAGTCCGATCACGGCCGAGCTGTCGAGAGGAGCGTCGAGAAGCGCGCTCTTCGCATCAGCGACAGCGGCGGCGATGCGCTCCTCCAGGCGGTCGACGGCGCCGGTGTCGCGAATCGTCGATTGGAGCAGCGCGATCTGAGCGCCGGTGAGCTCGGGATCGCCGAGCAGCTCGTCGACGAGGCGCCGCCCCGAGACCGGCAGCGCGAGGCGCGCCATGCCGATGAGGACCGTGCGCTTGCCCTCGCGCAGGTCGTCGCCGCTCGGCTTTCCCGTCACACGCTCGTCGCCGAAGACCCCGAGGAGGTCATCGCGCATCTGGTACGCGACGCCGAGCGGGAGCCCATACGCGCGAAGCGCCGCGAGCTGTTCCTCGCCTCCGCCCGCGATGAGAGCGCCAAGCGCGAGGGGCGCTTCGACGCTGTACTTGGCTGACTTGTACACGGCTATCGTCTCTGCCCGCTGCAGCTGTGCCGCATCGTCGTGCATCCCCCAGGCCTGCTCCTCGAGGATGTCGAGGTACTGACCGGCCGTGACCTCCGTCCGCATGCGCACGAACTCCGCCCGTGCGCGCTGCGCGGCCGCGCGGTCGTCCAGCGCGTTCAACGCCTCGTCGAGCAATTCGTCGCTCCAGCCGAGAAGCAGGTCGCCGAGCAGAATCGCGGAGGACCGCCCGTACGCGGCGGCGTCTCCCGACCACTCGGCCTCGCGATGCTGGGCTTCGAACCGGCGGTGCGCCGAGGGCCCGCCGCGGCGCGTGTCTGAGTTGTCGATGATGTCGTCGTGAACGAGTGCCGCAGCGTGGAAGACTTCGAGCGCCGCCGCGGCCGAAACGATGGGGTCGGATGCCGTGGCGGACGCACCCGTGACGCTGCGCCAGCCCTGATAGCAGAACCGGGCGCGAAACCTTTTGCCACCGCTGAGAAACTCCCTTGAGAACAAGGAGAAGGCGCGGGTCTCATCTGATACTCGGGCGAGAATGGAACTACGACTGGACAGGAAATCGCTGAGTCGATTCTGGACAAGCAGAGGAAGCGTCTGAGGATCCGGCACGTGCCTAGCCTAGCTACACGCATACGGGATAGAATTGACGCACACCTTGAGTCGCATTCGAACTCGCGAGAAGGGGGAAGACGATGCCGCTATCAGAACAGGAGCAGCGGCTCCTTGACGAGATGGAGCGTCACCTCTACCGAAACGATGCTGACTTCGTGTCAACGACGGGCGATCGACGCGGCCGCCCCTCCTATCGCAGCATCGCGATCGGCTGCCTCATCGCGCTCGTCGGGGTCGCCGCGCTCGTCACGGGAGTGATCATTCAGCAGCCCATCGTCGGCGTCATCGGGTTCGTCGTGATGCTCGGGGGAGTGCTCGTGGCCATTTCGCCGTCGAAGCGCTCGGCCAAGCCGGCCGACCTTGGCGCTATGGGCGGGAAGCCTGCCAAGGGGCGCAAGTCCGGCGGCAGCTTCATGGACCGAATGAACACCCGCTGGGAGCGTCGCCAGGATGGAGAACACTGAGCTCATCGAGCTGACGGAATGAGGACCGACCCTTGGGTCGGTCCTTTTTTTCGTTAACGCGTCCACCAGCCCTCTGCTCCTCCACTCCGCTCCATCGCTGACATCCACTTCGCTCCACCGTGCCCGGAATCGGCGTTTTCGTGCGCTCCACGGCCCTCCCTCTCGGGCCTCGGCGGAACCGGCTCTCGGCCAATGCCCGCTTTTCGGGCCGCTCGCGCTCGAATTCTCGCCAATGCGCTCCAATTCCCTCCACTCGAGAATTACGCGGGTTTGCGGGGATCCGCGTAGCCATTTTGTCCCCATTTCGAGCCTTGTCCTCGATTTGTGGTCGGTTGTGGAGTAAAGTGGAGCACATCTCCAACGTTGGCCGGCGAAGAGGGGGAGTGGCTGATGTTCCTCGGCACCTATTCCCCGAAGCTCGACGAGAAGGGCCGCATCATCCTCCCGGCAAAATTTCGCGACGAACTCGCCGGCGGCGTGGTCATGACGCGTGGCCAGGAGAACTGCATCTACGTGTTCAGCACGCGCGAGTTCGAGTCGATGCATGAGCGCATTCGCCAGGCGCCCGTCACCTCGAAGCAGGCTCGGGACTACCTGCGCGTCTTCCTCTCGGGAGCGGCATCCGAGTCGCCCGACAAGCAGAACCGCATCACCATTCCCCAGAACCTGCGCGCCTATGCCGGCCTCGATCGAGAGCTCACCGTCATCGGCGCGGGAAGCCGCGCCGAGATCTGGGATGCGCAGGCTTGGGAGACCTACCTCGCCGAACAGGAGTCCGTCTTCTCTGAGACCGCGGAGGAGGTGATCCCGGGCTTGTTCTGATCCCTCCACGCCGACTCCCAGCCGTTGGCCGCCCTGGCGCACTTCCCCGGTGCCAGGTCGGTACGGATGGGGATCAGTGTGGAGGGCCAGCCCGAAGACCATGGCGCTAGACGACATTCACACCCCCGTCATGCTCGAACGCTGCATCGAGCTGCTCGAGCCCGCGATCTCCGCTCCCGGCAGCATCGTCATCGATGCGACCCTCGGCATGGGCGGTCACAGTGAGGCGATGCTCGAACGCTTCCCGCGGCTTCACCTCGTGGGCCTCGACCGCGACCAGGACGCGCTCGGCATCGCGGAGGAGCGGCTCAAGCGCTTCGCGGACCGGCTCACTCTCGTCCACACCGTGTACGACGACATCGAAGGAGCCCTCGAGCAGGCGGGCGTCGATCGCATCGACGGGATCCTTTTCGACCTCGGCGTGTCGTCACTGCAGCTCGATCGAGCCGAACGCGGATTCGCGTACGCGAAGGACGCGCCCCTCGACATGCGCATGGACGCGACACGCGAACTCACGGCGGAACGCGTTCTCGCCGAGTACAGCGAGGGCGACCTGCGCCGCGTCTTCCAGAAGTACGGCGAGGAGAAGCTCGCGGCCCGCTACGCGCGCGCGATCGTCGAGGCGCGACACGGTGGGCCGCTCACGCGATCAAGCCAGCTCGTCGAGGTGCTCTCCGACGCGACGCCGGCAGCGGTGAAGCGCGCCGGGCACCCCGCGAAGCGCGTGTTCCAGGCGCTGCGCATCGAAGTCAATCAGGAGCTCGTCGCCCTCGAGCGGGCAATTCCCGCCGCGCTCGACGCGCTCCGCGTGGGCGGCCGGATCGTCGTGCTCGCGTACCAGTCGCTGGAGGACCGCATCGTCAAGCGCGCCCTCGCTGCCCGCACCGTCTCGACCGCACCGGCCGGCCTGCCGGTCGAACTGCCGGAGCACAGGCCGACCTACCGACTTCTCGTCAAGGGGGCCGAACTCGCCGACGACGACGAGAAGGCCGCAAACCCTCGCGCGACGCCCGTCCGGCTCCGCGCAGCTGAACGCGTCAGGGAGAACAACGCATGAGCACAGCACTGGCGACAAACGCCCGCCCACTGCGGTCCCCGCAGCTCCCGGCGCCTTCCCGTCGGCCGCTGAGGGCCGTCAGCCCGCGAACCGCGACGCGGACGCGTCCCCGACTCGCCTACGCCATCACGACCGTCGCGGCCGTATCGGCGATCGTGGTGGCGCAGCTGCTGCTGAGCGTCTCGCTCGGGCAGGGCGCCTACGAGCTGTCCTCCCTCAAATCGGAGCAGCGCAGCCTCGGTCTTCAGCAGCAGTCTCTCAATCAGCAGCTGCAAGTGCTCAACTCGCCGCAGTACGTGACAACGAACGCGCAGGACCTCGGCATGGTGATCAACCAGAGCCCGGCGTACTTGACGCTCTCGACCGGCGCTGTTCTCGGCACGCCGGGACCGGGCGGCGCGGCGACCGAGCGGCCGATGCAAGACAACCGTGTCCACAACAGCCTGACGGGCAAGTTCGCGCCCATCGGAACGGATGTGGAATCGGAAGATGGCGCCACCTCGGGCGAGTCGACGGCTCAGCCGAAGGCGCCGCCGGTAACCTTCGAGAACGGGCTGCCCTCACCCAACACCCACTGATGTGAGCGCGGCCGCGGAGGAACCCTTGTGAAACACGCGAACCGAATCAGCAGACGCCGCGCCGTCGTCGCCGTCATCTGCGTGCTCGCGGTATTCGCCGCATTCGTCATCCGACTCATCGACATCCAGGTCGTGAGCGCGGCGCAATTGCGTGCGGATGCCGCCGAGAAGACGTCGAGCGAGCTCGTCGTCTACGGAGAGCGCGGCGACATCGTGGACACGAACGGCACCGTGCTCGCCGGCAGCGTGATGCGGTACGACCTCACCGTCGCGCCGGTCAACGTGAACGCGTTCAAGCGCACCGACGACAAGGGAAAGACCGTGAAGGTCTCCGTCGAGCAGGCCGCGTCTGAGATCGGGAAGATCGTCGGAAAATCCGGAAAGGACATTCTCGACATCGTCAACGGCGCTCTCGATGAGAACCCCGATTCGCTGTACGCGCTCATCGCGACCTCCCTCGACGTCGACCAGTACCAGGCGATCGTTGACCTCCATATTCCGTGGCTGTACCCCAAGAAGCATCCCGGACGCTTCTACCCGAATGGGGCCATCGCCGGGAACCTCATCGGCTTCGTCGGCTCGGACGGGGAACCGCTCGCCGGCGCGGAGCGCTACATGAACTCGTGTCTCGCCTCCCAGGACGGGACGCAGGCGTATCAACGGGGCAAGGACGGCGTCGCCATTCCCGGTTCGATGCAGACAACCACGCCGGCTGTCGACGGCGGCACTCTCAAGCTGACGATCGACGCGGATCTCGAATGGTACGCCGCGCAGCGCGTCGCCGAGCAGGTGACCGCGACGAACGCGACGTGGGGAGTCGTTTCCGTCATGGAGGCGAGCACGGGCAAGCTCCGCGCCGTCGCCGAGTACCCGTCGGTCGATCCGAACGACGTCGCGGCGAGCAATCCGAACGACCGCGGCTCCCGCGCCTTCACCTGGCCGTACGAGCCTGGCTCCACATTCAAGACGCTCCTCGCCGCGTCCCTCATCGACGCCGGTCTCGCCGACCCGGCGACGCACGTGCTCGCGGACGGCTGGTACCGGCCGGCCAATGGCGCGCAGATCAAGGACTCCTTCGCCCACGGCCCGCTTCCACTCACCTTGACGGGAGTTCTCGCCGAGTCGTCGAACACGGGAATCTCCCAGCTCGGCGAGCGGATGCCCGCGAAGCAGCGCTACGAGTACCTGAAGAAGTTCGGCATCGGCACGCCGACGGCCGTCGGGTTCCCCGCAGAGTCGGGTGGCGTGCTGCACGACTGGCAGAACTGGGACAACCAGACCTACTACGCCACGATGTTCGGCCAGGGGCTCTCGGCCACCGCGATCCAGACCCTCAACGCGTATCAGGCGCTCGCGAACGGCGGCGTGAAGATGCCCGCCTCGATAATCGAAGGCTGCACGCACCCCGACGGCACGGTGACGAACGTGCCGAGCGAGAAGGGCACGCGCGTGGTCTCGAAGAAGGCCGCCGACCTGACCGTTCAGATGCTTGAGAGCGTCGTCACCGACGGACACTTCGGAACGACGATGGAAATCCCCGGCTATCGCGTCGCGGCGAAGTCGGGAACGGCGCAACAGGGCGACGGCTCCGGCGGGCTCAAATCGACATACATCGTCTCCATGACAGGAATGGCTCCCGCCGACAACCCCCAGTACGTCGTTTCGGTGACCATCGCGAACCCGACTACCATTAGGTCGTCGGCCGCTGCGGCCCCCACCTTCCAGCAGGTCATGACTCAAGTGTTGAAGTCGTATGGGGTTCCGCCATCCACGGAGCCGGCTCCCAACTGGCCAACGCGGTACTGACGCCGAGCGTCAACGCGCTGTGCCACTCACGAAGGAGACATTCGACCGGTGATCACACTCACCATCGCGGAGATCGCGCAGGCCGTTTCCGGCCGATTCGACCCGGCCGGAAGTCCGGCGACGGAAAGCGACGTCGTCTCGGGCTATGTCGAGACGGATTCGCGAGAGATTGTCGACGGCGGAATCTTCGTCGCAAAGCCCGGAGAGGCCACCGACGGACACCGCTTCGTCTCGGCAGCGGTCGACCGCGGAGCGGCACTCGCGATCGTCGAGCACACGGTCGACACCGTCGTGCCGCAGATCATCGTCGACGACGCGGTCACAGCGCTCGGCGCGCTCGCGGGCGAGGTCATCCGCCGCGTCAAGGCTTCCGGCGACCTGACCGTGATCGGCATCACCGGATCCAACGGAAAGACCACGACGAAGAATCTGCTCAACGCGATTCTCGCGCCGGACGCAGAGACCGTGGCTCCCAAGAACTCGTTCAACAACACGGTCGGCGCACCGACGACGATGCTGCGCGTCACGCCGAGCACCCGCTACCTGATCTCCGAGCTTGGCGCCTCAGGCATCGGCCACATCGCCCGGCTCGCGGCGCTCGCGACTCCCGACATCGCCATCGAGCTCAAGGTCGGCATGGCCCACGCCGGAGGCTTCGGCGGAATCGAGGCCACCGCGCGGGCGAAGACCGAGCTCGTCGAGAGCCTCAGCGAGGACGGCATCGCGATCCTCAATCGCGATGACCATCGCGTCGCGGCCATGGCCTCCGCGACGTCGGCCCGCGTCGTGTGGTTCGGCGAGCACGCCGACGCCGACGTCCGAGCCAGCGACATCGCCGTCTCCGCACGCGGAACGACCTTCACTGTGCTGCTCGCCGACGGGCAGAGCGCGACCGTGAACTTCAGAGTGCTCGGCGAGCACCACGTCATGAACGCCCTCGCGGCGATCGCAGCGGCAACCGAACTGGGCGTGCCCCTTGACACGGCCGTGGCCCGCATCGAATCGGTGACTCGCGCCGAGCGGTGGCGCATGGAGGTCATGGGCGGTCGTGACGGCATCACGATCATCAACGACGCCTACAACGCGAGCCCCGACTCGATGGCGGCGGCGCTCAAGACGCTCGCCCTCATCACGGAGCCTGAGCAACGCACTGTCGCCGTTCTCGGCGCGATGAGCGAGCTGGGGGAGTACGCCGGCGACGAGCACGACCGGATCGGCCTCATGGCGGTGAGGCTCGGCATCAGCCAGCTTGTCGTCGTCGGGCCCGAGGCGCGCCGACTGCACATCTCCGCCATCAACGAAGGATCATGGGCGGGCGAGTCGATCTACTTCGAGACGGCCGACGAGGCCTACGACTATCTGCACGCGAACCTTCGATCAGGCGACACGGTCCTCGTAAAATCATCCAATTCCGTCGGATTGCGATTCCTCGGCGACCGGCTGGGAGAATTGTTCTCGTGATTGCACTGCTCACCGCCGGCGCCCTGTCAGGAGCGTTCTCGCTCTTCCTGACGCCGCTGTTCATCCGCCTCTTCCGCAAGCTCGGCTGGGGACAGTTCATCCGCGACGACGGGCCGCAGTCGCACCATTCCAAGAAGGGCACCGCCACGATGGGCGGCATCGTCGTCATCGTCGGCGTGCTCTTCGGCTACTTCACCGCCATGTTCATCACGGGCGACCGCATCAGCGTGTCGGCGCTGCTCGTCCTGCTCATGATGGTGGGCCTCGGCATCGTCGGCTTCGTCGACGACTTCCTCAAGACCCGAAAGCAGCAGAGCCTCGGGCTCGGCGGCTGGGAGAAGGTCGCCGGGCAGGTCATCGTCGCCGCCGTCTTCGCGGTGCTCGCGATCAGCTTCCCGAACAGCGAGGGGTTCACTCCCGGCTCGACGGCGATCTCCTTCATCCGCGATCTGAAGATCGACTTCCTCGCGCTCACGCAGTGGGGCACGGTCGGCGCCGTCATCGGCTTCATCCTGTACTTCGTATGGATCTCCTGCATCGTCACGGCCACCTCGAACGGCGTCAACGTCACCGACGGGCTCGACGGACTCGCGACGGGTGCGAGCATCCTCGCGATCGGCTCCTACGTCGTGATCGGCTTCTGGCAGTACAACCAGTCGTGCTTCAGCCAGGCGCTGCCCCGCGAGCTCGCGTACAAGTGCTACGACGTCGTCGACCCGCTCGGGCTCGCTATCGTCGCGTCCGCCATCGTCGGCGCGCTCATCGGCTTCCTCTGGTGGAACACGACTCCGGCCCAGATCTTCCTGGGGGACACGGGCTCTCTCGCGCTCGGCGGCGCTGTCGCGGCGCTCGCGATCCTGACGCACACCGAGATCCTGCTGCTGTTCATCGGCGGTCTCTTCGTCATCGAGGCGGGCTCGGTCATCGTTCAGCGCGTGTACTTCAAGCTCACGCACGGCAAGCGCATCTTCTTGATGAGCCCGATTCACCATCACTTCGAGTTGAAGGGCTGGGCGGAGATCACCGTCGTCGTGCGGTTCTGGATCATCGGCGGCCTCCTCGTGGCCGCCGGAGTCGGCTCGTTCTACCTCGAATGGATCTCCCGGTGAGCCCGCGCCACGCGGCGCCGAGCCGACTCGACGGACTGACGAGCTGGCACGCCGACTGGAGCGGACTGCGCGTTGCCGTCCTCGGCCTCGGTGTCACGGGGTTCTCGGTCGCCGACACGCTCGCCGAACTCGGCGCCGACGTCCTCGTCGTCGCCGGCACCGCCGACGATGAACGCGCCCAACTGCTGCCGGTCATCGGCGCACGGCTCGTGCAGGGCGACCTCGACGAGCCGCCGACCGAGCTCATCGAACACGACCCGGAGCTGTTCATCGTCTCGCCGGGCTTCGCGCCGCGGCATCCGCTCGTCACGTGGGCGGCCGAGCAGGGCATTCCGATCTGGGGCGACATCGAGCTCGCCTGGCGTGTGCGCGACAAGGTCGGCACACCGGCCGAGTGGATCATGGTCACCGGCACGAACGGCAAGACCACGACGGTGCAGCTCACGGCCGCGATGATCCAGGCGGGGGGAGCGCGCGTCGCACCGTGCGGCAACATCGGGGTGCCCGTCCTCGACGCCGTGCGCGACCCGCAGGGCTTCGACGTGTTCGTCGTCGAGCTCTCGAGCTATCAGCTGCACTATCTCGGCGCGACCGACATCGACGTTTCCCCGTTGTCGGCCGTGTGTCTCAACCTCGCGAACGACCACATCGACTGGCACGGCAGCTTCGAGGCATACCGCGACGCGAAGGCCGTCGTGTACCGCAACGCGCGTGTCGCCTGCGTATACAACAAGGCGGATGCCGCGACGCGGACGATGGTCGAGGACGCCGACGTGATCGAGGGCGCCCGCGCCATCGGATTCGATCTCGGCGTGCCGGGACCGAGCGACCTCGGCATCGTCGACGGCATCCTGTGCGATCGCGCGTTCCTCGCCGAGCGCCGCAGCTCCGCGCTCGAGCTCACGACGCTCGACGAGCTGCGCTCTCAAGGACTCGACGCCCCGCACATCGTCGCGAACATCCTCGCCGCGAGCGCGCTCGCCCGCTCCTACGACGTGCCGCCGGAGGTCATCCGGGACGCGCTGCGGGAGTTCAGCCTCGACCGCCACCGCATTGAAGTGGTGCTCGAGCAGGCGCGGATCCGCTGGGTCGACGATTCGAAGGCGACGAACCCGCACGCGGCCGACGCGTCGCTCGCCGCATTCGACTCGGTCGTCTGGCTGGTTGGCGGCCTGCTGAAGGGCGTGGACATCGCGCCGCTCGTGGAACGTCATGCGGGTCGCCTCCGCGGCGCCGTCGTGCTCGGCGTCGACAGGGAGCCCGTGCTCGAGGCATTGCGGCGACACGCGCCCGACGTTCCGGTGTTCGAGGTCGACGCGACAGAGACTGAGACTGTGATGACGCGCGCGGTCGATGCCGCGGGCGAGATGGCGCAGGCGGGCGACGTTGTGTTGCTCGCCCCGGCGGCGGCATCCATGGATCAATTCGCCAGCTATGCCGAACGCGGCAGGCAATTCGCAGAGGCTGTGACACGAACGTGGGGAGGTGGGGCCGGTGACGGATCAGAAGAGCCTCACCGACCAGCGCGCTGAGCCGCGCAGATTCACGTCTGCACGCATCACGCTCGGTCGCCTCGAATCGGCCGTCCCGTCGAACTTCGTCCTCCTTCTGGGCGTCACGATCTTCCTCGTCGTCTTCGGCCTCGTCATGGTCGCCTCGTCGTCGTCCATCGACTCGTTTCTCGACTCGGACGGGTTTTTCGGCGGGTTCTGGAAGCAGGCCACCTACGCCGTCATCGGCGTGCCGATCATGCTCATCATGAGCCGGTTCCCCATCTCGTTCTGGAAGCGCTGGGCGTGGCCCGCCATCGTCTTCTCGCTCGCGCTGCAGCTTCTCGTGTTCACGCCGCTCGGCATCGTCGACGGCGGCAACCGCAACTGGATCGCCATCGGCCCCGTCAGCGGGCAGCCGTCGGAGCTCGTGAAGCTCGCCATGATCATCTGGCTCGCCGCCGTGCTCTCGCGCAAGCAGTCGCTGCTCACCGACTGGAAGCACGTGCTCATCCCCGTCGTGCCGGTCGCGGGGCTCGCGATCCTTCTCGTGCTGCTCGGGCATGACCTGGGCACCGTGAGCATCATGGCGGGCATCGTGCTCGGCGCCATGTTCTTCGCCAACGTCAAGCTGCGCTACCTCGCCGTTCCCGTTCTCGGCGGCGGAGCGCTGCTCGCGGTCATGGCGATCACGAGCGAGAACCGGATGCGGCGCATCATGTCGTTCCTCGACGAGCAGTGCCTCGACTACGAAGGGCTGTGCTGGCAGCCGCTGCACGGCACGTGGGCGCTCGCGGGCGGCGGCATCTTCGGCCGCGGACTCGGCAACTCGCTCGAGAAATGGGACTGGCTGCCCGCGGCATCCAACGATTACATCTTCGCCATCATCGGCGAGGAGCTCGGCCTCATCGGGTGCATCGTGGTGCTCGCGCTGTTCGTCGTCATGACCGTCGTGTTCATTCGCATCATGCGCGACGCGCGAGACCCCTTCACGCGCATCGCTACGGGCACCGTGATGGTGTGGATCGTGGGCCAGGCGTTCGTCAACATCGGCGTCGTGCTGCGCGTATTCCCCGTGCTCGGCGTGCCGCTCCCGTTCATCTCGGCCGGCGGAACAGCGCTGCTCACGGGCCTCATGGCCATCGGCGTCGTGCTCTCTTGCGCACGGAACGACGACGCGGGCGCCGCTCGCCTTAAGGTGGCAGGATGACGACGTATCTTCTCGCGGGCGGCGGAACGGCCGGCCACGTGAACCCCCTCCTCGCGGTCGCCGACGCGCTCCGTGAGCGTGAATCGGATGCCGAGGTGATTGTGCTCGGCACGAAGGAGGGCCTCGAGGCCCGGCTCGTGCCCGAGCGCGGGTACGAGCTCGCCGTGATTCCGAAAGTGCCGTTCCCACGCCGGCTGAACGGTGCTGCGCTGCGCTTCCCCGGTGCTTTCCGGCGCGCCCGCAAGCTCACGCAAGAGCTCATCCGGGAGCGGAACGTCGAGGTCGTCGTGGGCTTCGGCGGGTACGCCTCCACGCCCGCGTACGTCGCCGCCAAACGCGAGCGTGTGCCGCTCGCCATCCACGAGGCGAACGCGAGGCCGGGGCTCGCGAACCGGCTCGGCGCCCGCTACACGCGATTCGTCGGCGTCGCGTTCCACGGAACGAAGATCCGGAACGCGCGATTCGTCGGGATGCCGCTGCGCCGCGAGATCGAGCAGCTGGACCTCGATGCGGCGCGACGCGAGGGCATTGACTTCTTCGGCCTCGACCCCGCCCGGCAGACACTGCTGGTCACGGGCGGCTCGCAAGGCGCCCGGCGGCTCAACAACACGATCCTCGAGTCAGCGGCGTCGATCGTCGACGCCGGCTGGCAGATCATCCACCTGATCGGCGACAAGGCAGATCTCGAAGATCCCGGCATCCCGAACTATCACGTGCTGCGGTACTGCGACCGCATGGATCTGGCCCTCGCGGTCGCGGACTTCGCCGTCTCGCGCGCCGGCGCCGCTACCGTCTCGGAGCTCACTGCCGTCGGCGTTCCCGCCGTGTACGTTCCGTACCCCGTCGGCAACGGCGAGCAGCGGCTCAACGCCGCCGACGCCGTCGGCGCGAACGGCGCAATCCTGATCGCGGACGCGCTGTTCGTGCCCAGCTGGGTGCAGTCGACGCTTCTGCCGCTGCTCGGCGACCGCGTGCGTATCACCGACATGGCCGCGCAGAGCCGCCATATCGGCTCCCTCGAAGGCACGAAGCGTATGCTTCAGCTGATCGATGACGCCCGCTCGAATGTCCGCTGACGACTCGAGCCATTCCCTGAAAGACAGACGTGATCAAGCCTGACCTCACCGTTCCGCTTCCCGAGAAGATCGGCACCATTCACTTCATCGGCATCGGCGGCTCCGGGATGAGCGGCATCGCGCGGCTCTTTCTCGCCGCCGGGCACTCGGTGACCGGATCGGACCGCTCCGAATCCGCAAACGTGCAGCAGCTCCGCGACCTCGGCGCGACCGTGCACATCGGCCACGACGCGGCCAACCTCGGAGACGCCGACACCGTCGTCGTCACGAGCGCGCTCTGGCCCGACAACCCCGAGTACCTCGCGGCGAAAGAACGCGGTGTGCCGGTGCTGCACCGGTCGAAGGCGCTCGCCTGGCTGATCGGCGATCAACGACTCGTCGCCGTCGCCGGCGCTCACGGCAAGACGACCTCGACCGGAATGATCGTCACGGGGCTGCTCGGCCTCGGCGCCGACCCGAGCTTCGTCAACGGCGGCGTCATCGAATCCCTCGGCGTGAGCTCCGCTCCCGGCGGCGACGACATCTTCGTGGTCGAGGCCGACGAGTCCGACGGATCATTCCTGCTGTACAACACCGCAGTGACTCTCATCACCAACGTCGATCCGGACCACCTGGACCACTACGGCTCGCGGGCGGCCTTCTTCGACGCTTTCGTCACGTTCGCCGATCGCGCCAGAGAACTGGTCGTCATCTCCTCCGATGACCCGGGGGCGGTTGACGTCACGTCCCGACTGGAGCACCACAACGTCGTCACGTTCGGCGAAGCGGAGGGTGCCGACGTGCGCATCAGCGACATCGCGCCGACGGGGCCTGTCGCATTCACCCTGCATTTCCGTGGCGCCGAGTACTCCGCTCAGCTGAGCGTCCCGGGCCGGCACAACGCCATCAACGCGGCCGGCGCGTTCGCCGTGCTCACGGGACTCGGATTCGAGCCTGCGGCGGCGCTCGAGAGCCTCGCTCGCTTCGGGGGGACGAAGAGGCGCTTCGAACTGCACGGCATCGTCGGCGGCGTGAGCGTCTACGACGACTACGCCCACCACCCCACCGAGGTCGCAGCGGCTCTCTCGGCCGCTCGGAGCGTCATCGGCTCCGGGCGCATCATCGCGGTGCACCAGCCGCATCTCTACAGCCGGACGAAGATGTTCGCCGGCGAATTTGCGGAGACGCTCGAGCAATACGCCGACCACACGGTCGTCCTCGACGTCTGCGGCGCGCGTGAAGACCCGATCCCCGGCGTGACGGGAGCTCTCGTATCCGACCGCTTCGCGGATTCCGCGAACGTCGACTACGTTCCCGACTGGCAGGACGCGGCGGACCTCACGGCCCGCATCGCGCGGGACGGCGACTACGTCATCACTCTCGGCTGCGGCGACGTCTACTTGCTCGTGCCTCAGCTGCTTGCGGCTCTCGAACGAGAGCACCGGTAGGCGACGGTGAAGCGTCCCGGGGGTTTCACGCCGCCGCCGAAGCCAGATCTCGAATCGGACCGTCGGCCGGAGCCAGCGGCCGAAACGCCGGTTACCTTCCTCGGTCGGTTCGGTCGGGGGTCCGGCCCTCGCAGCGATCGACTCGCAGAGGCAGAGCCTCACGCAATGGAGGACGCCGATGAGGCGGCAGACGCGCGGGATGAAGGGGCCGCCCCGGAGAGTCAGCCGTGGTCGCTCAAGCGCGCGATCCGCGAACGCCGCAGAATCGAGCGGTCCGAGGTCAAACGTTTCACGGCCCGGTCGCGTCGTCGTCGGCGCAACGCCCTCATCGTCGTCGGCGCCGTCCTCGTCGTCGCCGTCGGATCGATCGGCGCCGCCTACTCACCGCTCATGTCGGTGCGCACGATAACGGTCGAGGGAGCGCAGCTCGTCAACAGCGACGGAATCGTGAACGATCTGCAGTCGCAGCTCGGACGCCCGTTCCCCATGATCGATCAGCGCGAGATCAAGGCCGCACTCGTCAAGTATCCGCTCATCCAGAGCTACAGCGTCGAGGCGGTGCCGCCGTCGACCCTCGTCGTGCGGCTCGTGGAACGGGAGCCGCTCGGCCTTCGGGAAGTGGATGGCGGATTCGC
Organism: Paramicrobacterium humi; assembly: GCF_900105715.1. NCBI lineage: Bacteria > Bacillati > Actinomycetota > Actinomycetes > Micrococcales > Microbacteriaceae > Paramicrobacterium > Paramicrobacterium humi. Next base: position 294,200 of record NZ_FNRY01000002.1, read on the forward strand.
GCTCGTCGATGCCGCAGGGGTCGTCCTGCGCACGGATGCGGATCGGATCAGCGGGTACCCGGTCATCGACACCGACGGAACGACCTCGAGCAAAGGCTTCGAAGCGGCCGTCGCGGTGCTGCGGGCGCTGCCCGATTCCGTGCGCTCGACCGTCGACAAGGTCACCGCTTCCACCCGAGACGATGTGACGCTCGTGCTTGCCGAAACCGGCGCAACGGTTCGCTGGGGGAGCGCCGAGGAGTCAGCCGCGAAAGCCAAAGCGCTGACCGAGCTCATGGCCGCCTATCCGCCTGACGCGGTCAAGCTCTACGACGTCTCGAGCTCGAAGAACGTCGTCGTTCAGCCCCGCTGACAAATTCGCTCGCCGACATCCGAGATTCCCGCGTGTCACCCGGCGATGAGGAGCGCGCCCGCATAACGTCAAGGTCAGGAAATGCATACTGAGCATAACTTTAACCCTTAACTTGAGGTTGAAAGTTCTCATCGGAGGCCGGACGTGACAACTAACCAGAACTACCTCGCAGTGATCAAGGTGGTCGGCATTGGCGGTGGCGGCGTTAACGCCGTCAACCGCATGATCGAGCTTGGGCTGCGAGGCGTTGAATTCATCGCCATCAACACCGACGCGCAGGCGCTGCTCATGAGCGACGCCGACGTCAAGCTCGACGTGGGACGCGAGATCACCCGCGGTCTCGGCGCAGGCGCCGACCCCGAGGTCGGACGACGCGCCGCCGAAGACCACGCAGAGGAGATCGAGGAGGCCCTCGCCGGAGCAGACATGGTCTTCGTCACGGCAGGTGAGGGAGGCGGAACCGGTACGGGAGGCGCTCCCGTCGTGGCGCGCATCGCGAAGTCGATTGGCGCCCTCACCATCGGTGTCGTCACCAAGCCCTTCGGGTTCGAGGGCCGGCGCCGGCAGCAGCAGGCCGAGCTCGGCGTCGCGACCCTCAAGGAAGAAGTCGACACCCTCATCGTCGTGCCGAACGACCGCCTGCTCGAGATCAGCGACCGCGGCATCAGCATGCTCGAGGCCTTCGCCACGGCCGACCAGGTTCTTCTGGCCGGTGTGCAGGGCATCACCGATCTCATCACGACGCCGGGGCTCATCAACCTCGACTTCGCCGACGTCAAGTCGGTCATGCAGGGAGCGGGCTCCGCGCTCATGGGCATCGGCTCCTCGCGTGGCGCCGATCGCTCTATCAAGGCGGCCGAGCTCGCCGTCGCCTCTCCGCTGCTCGAGGCGAGCATCGAGGGCGCTCACGGCGTGCTCCTGTCCATTCAGGGTGGCTCGAACCTCGGCATCTTCGAGATCAACGACGCCGCACGTCTCGTGCAGGAGGCCGTGCACCCCGAGGCGAACATCATCTTCGGCGCGGTCATCGACGACACGCTCGGCGACGAGGTGCGCGTCACGGTCATCGCCGCCGGGTTCGACGGGGGAGAGCCGCCGAGCCGCCAGATCGAGCCGCTCAAGGATGCGATCATGACGACCGGAGGCGTCATGGCATCAACGAGCGAGGCTGACAGCTCGGCGTCGCGTGCAAACGACGACGTCGTCGAGACTCCGGATGCCGCTCCGGCGCGGAAGCCGTGGGAGACTCCGCGCGCGCCCGAGCACATTCCGGCTCCATCGGCCGTCGACCCGGCCTTTGCCGACGAGGACGAACTCGACATTCCCGACTTCCTGAAGTAGCAGCTCCTTCCGACTCCGAACGACCGCCCACCGATGCTCCGGCATCCGGTGGGCGGTCGTTTTTCTGCTGCGACACGCGGCGAATTCAGGCGCTCAATCACGGCTTTCATTCCTCGTCGCCGTTAGCCTCGAGAGGGAAGAACCACTATCGGAGGAAGCGATGTCGAACCCCCTCAAGAAGACCATGGTGTACCTCGGACTCGCTGATGAAGAGCTGGGGTACGAAGACGAGGCCCAGCCTCAGCAGGCGCAGTCCTCTACCGCCTCGTCGTCCCAACAGCAGGCTCCCGCCGCCGTGCCGCAGAACCGCGCGCCGGTGACGCCGCTCCGTCGCCCGACTGCTGTCAAGCAGGCCGCTCCGGCCGAACTGAACGAGATCCTCACGGTTCACCCCAAGCAGTACCGCGACGCGCAGATGATCGCCGAGAGCTTCCGCGAGGGCGTGCCGGTGATCATCAACCTCTCGCAGATGAGCGACGGCGACGCACGCCGCCTCATCGACTTCGCGAGCGGCCTCTCGCAGGGCCTCTATGGCAAGATCGAGCGCGTGACGTCGAAGGTGTTCCTCCTCTCGCCGTCCCACATCGCGGTCTCGGGCGAGCAAGCGCAGAAGAGCGAGAGCGAACAGACGTTCTTCGCTCAGCAATAATTAGTGGGTGAGCGACGTCTTTCCAGTAATCGGCAACATCCTCTACCTGGTGTTGCTCCTGTACTTTTTCGTGATGTGGGGCCGCTTCATTCTCGACCTCATGCGCACGTTCAATCGCGCGTGGCGACCCCGGGGTGCCGGTCTCGTCGCTGCTGAATTCGTCTACTCCGTGACGGATCCGCCCGTGAAGTTCTTCCGCCGGGTCTTCCCTCCGCTTCGCTTCGGCTCCGTCGCCCTCGACTTCGGCTGGAGCATCACGATGCTCTGCGTGATCATCGCGATGTTCCTCGTCGGAATCCTCCGATCCGCATGAACGTCAAAGACTTTCCGATCGGCATTCCGCGTTAGGGCGGTCTCGGCTGTATTCTGGGACAGGCGTCACCCGTCTTGCGTCCCGGCATCTCGAGGTCGTGTTTGCTAACGTGGGCACGCTACACACGAACACTGAACACATGAAGGTGGTACGCCATGGCGCTCACTCCGGAAGACGTAGTCAATAAGCAGTTTCAGCAGACCAAGTTTCGCGAGGGGTACGACCAGGACGAGGTCGACGACTTCCTTGACGAGGTCGTCGTCGAACTGCGCCGCCTGATCCAGGAGAACGAGGACCTCAAGGACCGTCTCTCGAAGGCGGAGTCGGGCACCGGCGAGCAGAAGTTCGTCGCCGAGCAGCCCGCCGCTGCCGCGCCCGCCGCTGCCGCCCCGGCCGAGCCGGAGCAGAAGCCGGTCGTCGAGGAGCCGAAGCAGGAGACCAAGGCCGAGCCGGCCGACGAGTCGGAGAGCTCGAACAGCCTCCTCATCCTCGCCCGTCGTCTGCACGACGAGCACGTCCGCGAGGGTGCGGAGAAGCGTGACCAGCTCATCGCCGAGGGCCACGCGACCGCTGCGCGCGTCGTTGCCGAGGCCGAGGCGAAGCAGCGCGAGGAGCTCGCGAAGCTCGAGACCGCTAAGAGCGGCCTCGAGAAGAAGATCGACGAGCTTCGCCAGTTCGAGAGCGAGTACCGCCAGAACCTCCGCAGCTACATCGAGGGTCAGCTCAACGAACTCGACAAGTCGGGTCCGGCCTCCAGCTCTTCGCAGCTGACCGAGTCTGCCAACCACTAGGTCTTGCCGGAGTCATCTTCACGCGCAGCCACGGTCCGGGCGTTTGCCGTCCTCGTGACCGTGGCTGCGTTGTGGTTCGCGCTTGACCAATGGACGAAGCACCTCGTCGTCACCTCGATGACCGAGGGGGAGCAGGTTCCCGTTCTCGGCAACGTGCTTCAACTGGTGTTCGTCCGCAACTCGGGGGCCGCGTTCTCGCTCGCCTCGGGAGCGACGTGGATCTTCTCCATCCTCGCCTCCATCGTCGTCGTCGTGATCATCGTGCTCGCCCGACGCATCCGCTCGCCCTGGTGGGCCCTCGTGTTCGGCCTGCTGCTCGGCGGAGTGCTGGGGAACCTCTCGGATCGCCTCTTCCGCGAGCCCTCGTTCGGTCTCGGTCACGTCGTCGACTTCATCTCCACGCCGTGGATGATGCCCGCGATCTACAACGTCGCCGACATCGGCATCGTGAGCGCGATGGTTCTGTTCGTGCTGCTCACGATTCTCGGCATCGGGCTTGACGGCGTGCGCCACGCGAAGACGGAAGCCGACCCGCAGCAGACGCCCTCCGGCGAGATCGGTCACGACGAGCAGCGCCGGGCAGGCGACTAGCCGATGCAGTCGCGCGCTCTTCCCGTCCCCGATGGGCTCGACGGCGTTCGAGCGGATGCCGGGATCGCCAAGCTCCTCGGATTCTCGCGCACGTTCGCGGCCGAAGTGCTCGAGGCGGGCGGGGTCACACTCGACGGCCGGATCCTCGCGAAGTCGGACAAGCTCACGGCCGAATCCTGGCTGAACGTCGAGTGGCAACCTCGCCAGGAGGCGGTCATCGAGCCCGTCGATGTGCCGGATCTCGACATCGTCTTCGACGACGATGACATCGTCGTCGTGAACAAGCCGTCGGGAGTGGCCGCTCATCCCTCCGTCGGGTGGACCGGTCCGACAGTGCTCGGGGCGCTCGCGGGGGCGGGATTCAGGATCGCGACGTCCGGCGCCGCGGAACGCGCGGGAATCGTCCACCGCCTCGACGTCGGCACGAGCGGCCTCATGGTCGTTGCGAAGACGGAACGCGCGTACTCCGCCCTCAAGCGCGCGTTCCACGACCGCGAGGTCGAGAAGATCTACCACGCCGTCGTGCAGGGGCATCCCGATCCCTTCACGGGAACGATCGACGCGCCGATCGGCCGGCACCCGAAACACGACTGGAAGTTCGCGGTGACCGCGGGCGGCAAGCCGTCCGTCACCCACTACGAGACGATCGAGGCGTTCCGGGCGGCGACGCTGCTCGAGATCCATCTCGAGACCGGTCGCACCCACCAGATCCGCGTGCACATGAGCGCCATGCGCCACCCGTGCGTGGGCGACCCGCTCTACGGCGCCGACCCGACACTGTCCGCACGCCTCGGACTCACGCGTCAGTGGCTGCAGGCCGTGCAGCTCGCCTTCGCGCACCCGGCCACGGGGGAGTGGGTGAGCTTCACCGCCCCCTACGCGCCGGACCTGCAGCACGCACTGGATGTCCTCGGTCGCGATTAGGCTGGAGGCACAGCGTCTACCACTCACGGAGTTCTCGTGCCCTCAACTGACTCGTTCGTCCACCTGCACGTCCACAGCGAGTACTCGATGCTCGACGGGGCCGCCCGCGTCGGCGAGGTGGTGAGCGCCGCCGTCGAACAGGGGATGCCGGCGCTCGCGGTCACGGACCACGGAAACATGTTCGGCGCCTTCGACTTCTGGCGCACGGCGACGGCCGCCGGGCTCAAGCCGATCATCGGCACAGAGGCCTACCTCACGCCGGGCACCCACCGCGGCGACCGCACGCGCGTGCGCTGGGGCAACGGCGGCGGCGACGACGTGTCCGGGTCCGGCGCCTACACGCACATGACGCTGCTCGCCGAGACGACGGAGGGGATGCACAACCTCTTCCGGCTCTCGTCGAAGGCATCGATCGAGGGTTACTACTTCAAGCCTCGAATGGACCGGGAGATCCTGTCGCAGTACTCCCGCGGCATCATCGCGACTACGGGCTGCCCGAGCGGTGAGATCCAGACCCGGCTCCGCCTCGGGCAGTACAAGGAAGCACGCCAGGCGGCCGCGGACTACCGGGACATCTTCGGACCCGAGAACTTCTACTGCGAGCTCATGGACCACGGCATCGGCATCGAGAAGCGCGTGGCGAGCGAGCTCCTCGACCTGGCGAAAGACCTCGGGCTCAAGCTCGTCGCCACAAACGATCTGCACTATACGCATGCCGACGACGCGAAGAGCCACGCTGCTCTCCTGTGCGTCCAGTCCGGCGCGACGCTCGACGACCCGAACCGCTTCAAATTCGACGCCGACGAGTTCTACCTGAAATCGGCGGAGCAGATGCGTCACGTCTTCCGTGACCACCCCGACGCGTGCGACAACACTCTCGAAATCGCTGAGCGCTGCCACGTCGAATTCGACACTTCGGCGAATTACATGCCCCGGTTCCCCGTCCCCGACGGCGAGACCGAGCAGACCTGGTTCGTGAAGGAGGTCGAGAAGGGACTCGACTACCGGTATCCGTCGGGCGTTCCCGCCGAGGTGCAGGAGCGCGCCGACTACGAGATGGGCATCATCTCGCAGATGGGCTTTCCCGGCTACTTCCTCGTCGTCGCCGACTTCATCAACTGGTCGAAGGATCACGGGATCCGAGTCGGCCCCGGCCGTGGATCCGGAGCGGGGTCGATGGCGGCCTACGCCATGCGCATCACCGACCTCGACCCGCTCGAACACGGCCTCATCTTCGAGCGGTTCCTCAACCCCGACCGTGTCTCGATGCCTGACTTCGACGTCGACTTCGACGACCGTCGTCGCGGCGAGGTGATCAAGTACGTCACCGAGAAGTACGGCGCAGAGCGCGTCTCCCAGATCGTCACCTACGGAACCATCAAGGCGAAGCAGGCTCTCAAGGACTCGTCGCGGGTGCTCGGCTTCCCGTTCGGCATGGGGGAGAAGCTCACAAAGGCGATGCCGCCGCCCGTGATGGGTAAGGACATCCCCCTCACCGGGATTTTCGATAAGAACCACCCGCGCTATCGCGAGGCCGTGGACATCCGCAACGTCGTCGAGACGGATCCGGAAGCCAAGACCGTGTTCGACACGGCGCTCGGCATCGAGAATCTGAAGCGTCAGTGGGGTGTTCACGCCGCCGGTGTGATCATGTCGAGCGACCCGCTCCTCGACATCATCCCGATCATGAAGCGCGAACAGGACGGCCAGATCGTCACGCAGTTCGACTATCCGGCGTGCGAGTCCCTTGGTCTCATCAAGATGGACTTCCTCGGACTGCGCAACCTGACGATCATCTCGGACGCCCTCGCGAACATCGAGACGAACCGGGGCGAGACGCTCGACCTTGAGCACTTGGGGCTCGACGACACAGCGTCCTATGACCTCCTCGCCCGAGGGGACACGCTCGGGGTGTTCCAGCTCGATGGCGGGCCGATGCGCAGTCTTCTGCGGCTCATGAAGCCCGACAACTTCGAGGACGTCTCCGCCGTCATCGCACTGTACCGGCCGGGGCCGATGGGGGCGGACTCACACACGAACTACGCCCTGCGCAAGAACGGCCTGCAGGCGATCACTCCCATCCACCCGGAACTCGAGGAGCCGCTCAAGGACATCCTCGACACGACATACGGTCTCATCATCTACCAGGAGCAGGTGATGGCGATCGCGCAGAAGGTCGCCGGGTTCTCCCTCGGTCAAGCAGACATTCTGCGCCGCGCGATGGGCAAGAAGAAGAAGTCCGAACTGGACAAGCAGTACGCGGGATTCAGCGGAGGCATGACCGATCGCGGGTATTCGGAGGGCGCGATCAAGGCACTGTGGGACATCCTCCTTCCGTTCTCGGATTACGCGTTCAACAAAGCGCACTCCGCGGCTTACGGCGTGGTGTCGTACTGGACGGCGTACCTCAAGGCGCACTACCCCGCCGAGTACATGGCCGCACTGCTGACGAGTGTCGGCGACTCGAAGGACAAGCTGGCGCTGTATCTCAACGAGTGCCGTCGCATGGGCATCAAGGTGCTGCCGCCCGATGTCAACGAGTCGATCAACTTCTTCGCGGCCGTCGGTGAGGACATCCGTTTCGGACTTGGGGCTGTTCGCAACGTCGGCGCCAACGTCGTCGACGGAATCGTCGCGGCGCGCAACGACAAGGGCAAGTTCGAGAACTTCCACGACTTCCTGCGCAAGGTCCCGGTGCACGTGGCCAACAAGCGAACGGTCGAGTCGCTCATCAAGGCGGGAGCGTTCGACGCGTATCCCGGCACCCGTCGAGCCCTCACCGAGATCCACGAGGACGCTGTCGAGTCGGCCGTCCGCGACAAGCGCATGGAAGCAACGGGCCAAGTCGGCTTCGACTTCGACAGCCTCTTTGCCGAGGTAGGGGAGAGCACGACGGCGAATGTCCCGGAACGTCCGGAATGGTCGAAGAAGGACAAGCTCGCCTTCGAACGCGACATGCTCGGCCTCTACGTGTCCGACCACCCCCTCGCCGGTCTCGAGATCGCACTGGCCAAGCTTGCAAGCACGACGATCAGTGACCTCACGACCTCCGAGCACACGCAGGACGGCGACACCGTCACGATCGCCGGCCTCGTCACGAGCGTCCAGCACCGGGTGGCTAAGGCGTCCGGGAACCAATACGGAATGATCACCGTCGAGGACTTCGGTGCTGAGATGACGGTCATGTTCATGGGCAAGGCCTACCAGGAGTTCCAGCACACGCTCGCGAACGACTCGATCGTCGTCGTGCGGGGGCGGGTGAGCATGCGCGACGACGGCATGAACCTCCACGCCTACAGCATCTTCTCGCCGGATCTCCAACAAGCGGGATCGGCCGGTGCGCTGCTCCTGAACATGCCGGAGCACCGCGCAACGACCGACGCTGTCACGGAACTCGGCGAGATCCTGTCCCGGCACCGAGGCGAGAACGAAGTGCGCCTTCGCCTGCTCAAAGGCGATGTCGCTCGCGTGTTCGAGGTTCCCTACCCGGTGTCCGTCACCGCTGATCTGTTCGGCGAGCTGAAATCACTGCTCGGCCCGAACTGCCTCGGATAGGATTGCGGCGCAGCCCGCCGAATCGGAAAGAGAGCGATGACGTACCAGCAACCTCCTGCCGGATGGAACGGCCCGCAGCAGCCGGTTGGCGGCGACCCGCAGAGGCCGAACCCGCCGCACTCCGCGATGTTCAGCCCGGCTCCGAGCCCGATCGCAAGGGTCGGATCCTTCACGCTGCGTGAAGTCCTCGTCTTCGCGCTCACTCTCGTGCTCCTCATCGCCTCCTTCCTTCCGCTCGTGGCGAGCACCGGCATCGGATACACGAACCTGTGGTCCCCGATGTGGCTGCTCGGGATCCCCGGCGTCATCCTGCCGGTTGTCGCCGCTGCGCTGCTTCTTCTCCAGCGCACAATGCCGAGCACGCGCTGGAGAGTGGGCTCTCTATCGGTCGATCAGTTCGCCTCGGTGATAGCGATCATCGCCGCCGCCTCCTACCTGGGGGTGATCATCGTCGTCGTCGGCATCGGCGCGGCCCTCAGAGACGCGTTCGGCGGGTGGGTCCAGGTTTCCGTCGCACCCGGTGTCGGACCGGTTCTCGGACTCGTGCTGTCGCTCGCTCTCATCACCGTCACCACCGTTGCTCCTCTCCTTCCGCCGTTCAGCGCCGAATTCCAGCAGCGAACGGCTGTCGCGGCGCCGTTGAACGCGCGTCCCCTTGTCGCACTGCCCGCGCGCGAGCGGCCCGCATCGCCCGCGGCGCAGGGCTGGCCGCAGCCGGGTGGACCGCAAATGCCGTACGGCCAGCCGTACGCGCCCGCTGGGCACGCGCCGACAGGATTCGCGCCGCAGCCGGCGTCGCAGACGCCGCTGTACGCACCACAGCCGAGCAGCCATCCGGCTTCGCAACACGAACCCGCGTCGCCGCCGGCCGCGGACCCCCAGGCGAGCAGTGCGTCGAGCGGCTCAGCCGAAGGCGCGGCAGCGAGCCCCGATGCGGAGCGGACGGCTCCGGAGACGACGGAAACTGGCACCCGACGTCGAAGCGACAGTCGTGCGCGGCCCCAGACCGCCTCGGCCGAGGACGATATCGACGAGGACGACGCCGGAGCGCCGGATCAGCACCGCCCCGTGAGCGCGAGCACCCACGTGAACTCCGGGGAGGATGCTGCCCGAACCACGCCGCCGACCGGCCCGTTCTGGGTCTGGGCGCCGGAGCCCCGCGACGTGCTCGACGAAGCGACGGGGATGCCGGTGTTCTCGATCGGCCCCGGTGCGTGGGCCCTCGCTGTCGACGACAGGGGCAGCGAGCTCGTGATCCGGCACGACGATGGCCGCGTCGGAGTGCTGCGCGACATCGAGGGACTCACACGAAGTTGAGTCGTGGCGGCGACGATAGGATG